>CANCET010000222.1 GCA_947375105.1 Sphingomonadaceae bacterium | reverse complement strand
GCGGCCAACGCGAGTTGGAACCCATGCGCTTTGCGCTTCAATGTTATGTCGATGAGAGCCTTTATGAGGCTGTGAAGGCCGCCGCTGCCGCATCCCACATGAGCGTCAGCCAATGGCTCAAGCTGGCAGTGATCGGGACGATCGAGGGTCACGACGAGGCCGCTTTCCGCGACCGGTTGATGTTCCATTTGATCTTCGCGTCTACGGCTGCCGAAGGCTTGCTGCTGGCGCACGCCGACGAGGCGATCCGCGCGCGGGTCCATAAAACGCACGGCAAGAAGCTGCGCGAATATCGCGAGCAGATTGCCCCTGTCAGAGAGGGTGATTGAGCCATGCTCTCTGTCGCCAATGTGCGCTCGGCAGGCGGTGCTGCGAGCTACTTCGCCAAGGACAATTACTACGCCTCTGCCGATGCTGATCGGTCCGGCTTGTGGGTCGGCAAGGGTGCCGAGCGGCTGGGTCTGTCTGGTGTGGTCGAGCCGCGCGCCTTCGAGGCGATCCTGCGCGGAGAACTGCCCGGTGGCGGTCGCATCGGCCGGGACGGAGCGGCCCACCGCGCGGGCACGGACCTGACCTTCTCGCTGCCCAAAAGTTGGTCGCTGCTCGCGCTTGTGGGCAAGGACCAGCGCATCGTCGATGCATACCGCGAAGCGGTGATCGAGACGCTGCAATGGGCCGAACGGAACGCCGCCTTCATGCGCGTGGAGAAGGCTGGCAAGGAATACCAGGTCCAGACCGACAACCTGACCGTGGCGCTGTTCCAGCACGACACAAACCGGAACCAGGAACCGAATCTCCACTTCCACGCTGTCGTCGCCAATATGACGCAAGCCAAGGACGGGACATGGAAGGCGCTGCGCAATGACCGGCTGTGGGAGTTTAATACGCTGCTCAATGCCATGACCATGGCGCGGTTCCGGGTCGAGGTCGAGAAGCTGGGATACCGCATCGGCGACGTCGGCAAGCATGGCAACTTCGAAGCAAATGGGATCAGCCGCGAGGCGGTTATGGCGTTCTCGACGCGGCGACAGGAGGTGCTCGAAGCCCGGCGCGGCGGCGGGCTTGAAGCGGGCGTGATCGCCACGCTAGCGACGCGTTCTGCCAAGCAGCAAGACGTTGATCGGGATGCCCTCCAGTCGCAGTGGCAGGACCATGCTTGGGGGCAGGGTCTCGATCTTGAAGGGATGGTGCGTGATGCCCGTGAGCGGTCGGCCGCCATGGCAATTGTCGCGCAGCGACGGGACCAGGATCGCCCATCGATCGCAGAACGCGGGAAGGTGATGGTGCTCGAACTGGCCGAGCGTCTGGGCCTCAAGCAGGGTAATCCCTTGGTCCCGGCGCGTATCCACCTGAGACCTGCGCAGGAGATCGCCGCAGCCCATGCCGTGGCCTCGGCCGTGCGCCACCTGTCCGAGCGCGAGGCCGCCTTTAAGGTCACCGATCTTGCCAAGGCGGCGCTCGATTTTGGCCTGCCTACGACCATGCCGCTGATCGAAAAACGCATCACGCAGCTTGCCGATCAGGGTGCGCTGAGCAAAGGGCGCGGCACCATGCAGGGCTGGCTCACCAGGACCGATGCGGCAGCGCTGGAGAGCCGCATGCTGGCCGAGATCGACAAGGGTAAGGGTGCAGCAGTGCCGATCCTGCCGAGCGACATTGCCGGGCCCCAGTTGCAGGCTTCGGCCAGCTTCAACTTCGGCATGGCGCTCAATGCAGGTCAGGAAGCTGCGGGCAGGATGATCCTGTCATCCACGAACCGGATCGTCGCCGTGCAAGGCGTGGCCGGTGCGGGCAAATCCAGTCTGCTGCGCCCCGCCGCGCAGATCCTGCATGAGCATGGCAAGCAGATCATCGGGCTCGGCGTGCAGAACACGCTGGTGCGCATGCTTGAGCGTGAGACGGGTATCCCGTCAACGACGCTGCACCGCTTCCTCGGGCAGCACCGCAAGCTGCTCGACGGGAATGCGAGCAGGGCCGAACTGGCGGACGCGCGGACTGCCTATCGTGACACCGTGCTTGTGCTGGACGAAGCTTCGATGGTTTCGACCCGCGATCAGGACCAGCTCGTAAGGCTCGCCAACGTGCTGGAGGTCGACCGGCTTGTACTGATGGGCGACCCCAAACAACTGGGCGCGGTTGAGGCAGGCAAGCCCTTTGCTCTGGCACTGGCCGCTGGAACCGAGACTGCGCGCATGGACACCAATCTCAGGGCGCGATCGGAGACATTGCGGCGCGCTCAGGCGGCAGCGCAGCAGGGGCGCAGCGGTGAGGCGCTGGAGCACCTCAGGGATCATACCGTCGAGGTCAGCGAGAACGGAGCTGTTCTTGCTGCCGAGCGCTGGCTGTCGCTCCCGCCCGCCGAGCGCGAGCGGACGGGCATCTATGTCTCGGGCCGGCAGTTACGCGATGAGGTGAATGCCGCAGTTCAGACAGGCCTCGCTGCCAATGGCGAGATCGGTCCCGACACCGTGAGCCTCACCGTACTCTCCCGCATCAATACTACGCGCGAGGAACTGCGGCATATCCGGACATATGAGCCTGGCATGGTGCTGGAACTGGCAACCCGGCAGTCACGTCAGCATCTGGCCAAAGGGCGCTACGACGTCGTCAAAGTGGACGCGGGCAGGGGCGTCGTTGAACTTCGGGATGCATCCGGCAGGCAACATACGTTCGTCCCCTCGCGCCTAGGCGCAGCAGGACACAGTCAGGCCATACAATTGCATGAACGCAAGCCGCTCACACTCTACACCGGCGACACCATCCGCTGGACCGCCAACGATCACCAGCGCGGGCTCATCAATGCCGACAGGGCCGCGATCACAGCCATTACGCCCGACAGCGTGACCATGCGTACGTCGTCCGGCATGGAGCAGGCGCTCAAGTCTGACGACCCGATGCTGGCCCGGATCGATCTGGCCTATGCGCTCAACGCCCACATGGCGCAGGGACTGACCTCCGACAAAGGCATCGCGGTGATGGACAGCCGGACCAGCAAGTTGCTCTCCGCCCGCAACTTCCTGGTCACCATCACCCGCCTGCGTGACGAGCTCACCCTCATCGTCGACAACCGCGACAAGGTCGAGCTGGGCATCGGCCGCAACACGGGTGACAAGACTTCGGCGCTCGAGGTTACCGAGCGGCTCGGCGCGGCGGCGGCCAAAGGACAAGAAGCAGGTAAGCCGCCGGAGCCTCAAAAGCATGCCGAGCTTGAACGCACGATCGAGCGGGTGAAGCCTTTCGAGATGGGAATATGATGCCGGACTTGCCTTATCGGCTCGGCCAACCAAGCATCTTCGCTGGCTCAGGAAAAATCCCGAGCAACATTGCGCCCCATGCCTCGGTGATTTCGCGGCGCCGCTTGAGGTATGCGGCGCGGTTGTAGGCCCCCTCCGAACCCGACACGCCTTCTGGGATATGCGCCAGCATCAAATCGATGACATGACGATCTCCCGGCGTGCCGCCGCGCTCGGACCACTCGTTCATGATCGTCGAGAACGAGGCCCGCCAGCCATGCGGCACATGCCGGCCCTGATAGCCGCAGCGGTTGTAGAAATAGCTCAGCGTGTTCTCGCTCATCGGCACTCGCGCATTGCGGTTGCTGGGGAATATCAGCGGCCCGCGTCCCGTCAGCACATGCACCGCGCGCAGCACCGCCACTGCCTCAGCAGAAAGCGGCACTAGATGTTCAAACCCATCGTCGTGCTTGAGCTCGAGCATAAGTTTCATCCGCGCGGCAGGCACGCGCCACAGAGCATCGGGGCAATGCTCCTCATTGCTCCAATCCACGTTCTCGATTTCGGTCCATGGCAGGGCCCGGATCATGCCGGGGCGCTGCGCGGTCAGTGCCAGAAAGCGTGAGGCCAGCTTGGTCAGCGGAGAGGCGGGCTCGGCCTCAGTCTTGCGGATCATGTCGTGCAGAGCATCGATCGAGACAAGCGCCGGACGCTTGCGCGCGCGCGGCACCGGCTTCAGCGCCTTGGTGACCACGGCCGCCGGATCACGCGCCGCTGCGCCCTCTGCGATCGCATGGACAAACACTGCCGAGATTCTCTGGCGTACCCGGTGCGCGGTCTCGATCGCGCCTCGCTTCTCGATCTTGCGCAGGACCGAAAGCACCAGCGGCTCATCAATCTCGCGGATGGGGAGTTTGCCAATCCAGGGGAACACCTCTTTCTCGAGGCTGCCGATCACATCGGCTGCATGGATCGGCGTCCAGCGGCTCTCCTGCAGGTCATACCAGCCCCGCGCCAGCGCCTCGAACGTGTTTCCCGCATCAACTGCCCGTTCGACCTTTGCTTTCTGAGCCTCAAGCCCCGGATCGCGTCCTTCGGCCAGCAGTTTGCGCGCTGCAATCTTCCGGTCACGCGCCGCCTTCAGCGGCAGATCGGGGTAGCTGCCGAGAACGAGCCGCCTCTCCTTACCGGCAAAGCGGTACTTCATCCGCCAGCTACGGTGACCAGACTTGGTCACATAGAGGTACAGCCCTTCGGAATCGGAGAGCTTGTAATCCTTGTCCTTCGCCTTGGCATTCTTGACGGTGAGTTCTGTGAGCATTGATGCCCCCGGATCTGTGATTGAGTGCCCCCGCAAACGCCCCCGGATGGGCGCGGCTGCATAGGGATCAATCGAAACAAATAGGGACCAATATTGGCCGCAGATCGGCAGAAATGCAAGGAAAATGGGATGTTAGGGGAACCTTGCAGATCGCAAGGTGGCGGTGGAAGAGGGCCTGAAAACGAACCATCCTCCTATCGCGCGCCTTCAGCGAAGGTAGCCGTCTTTTAAGGGATGTGCCCGGCAAGCATCGGGGATTAGCCCGATGCCCATCCCCTTTGGACTTCACGCAAAGATCTGGATGTCGCTGAAGATCAGCAGCGGGTGGCTAATCGTCCCTAGGAGTGCGATCTGCACTGCTGAAAGGCCGCCTTGGCCATCCGCATCGTAGTAGAGCTTCCCAGATGTGGTGTCGTAGACGAACCGGTCCGTGGCATCGTGCGCTGAAGTCACCCCTGAGCCAGACCAAAATGCATCTGTGCCAAGCGTCCCCAAGGCCGCACCCGACAGGCCCGTGAAGATGGCCTTACTGAATTGCAGCTTGTCGGTGCCCGACGTGAAATCGGTTAACGTGTCCACGTTGGTAGTGGCGTTGGGTGCGGTGCCGAAGATGAACCAGTCGGCGCCTGCTCCTCCAGTCAGCACATCTTTGCCGAGGCCGCCGCGCAACTGATCAGCGCCCCCACCTCC
>CANCET010000221.1 GCA_947375105.1 Sphingomonadaceae bacterium | reverse complement strand
GCCGCTCGGCCCAGCACGGCGGCCAGCAGGCCCGGCTGGAAGGCTTCGATCTGGGCACACGGGTTGCGCAGACCGGTAATCTCGATTTCGGCAGCACCGATTTGCAGACGAGTCCCCTCGGCTAGCCCGAGCAGATCGATCCCGCGCGTGAGGATATTCTCGCCAAGGTCCCCTGCCGCGACGGCAAAGCCCTTGGCGGCGAGTTCCTCGAGCAACTCCGCATGGATCAGGTGGACCTGCCGCAGATTGGGCTGTCCCGGGTCGACTGCGACGCGCGAACGGTGTTTCACCGTGGTTCCGCTGTGCGCATCGCCTTCGACTCCAAGGCCTGCGAGAAGCAGGATCCCGTCCTTCGCCGCGATCTTTGAAAAATTGTGCGCAGGCGCGCGGCTGACGGCATCGACCAGCCCCTGCGCGCGCGCCACCGTCAATAGCCCATCAGACTGAGCACTTCCTTGCGGCTGCGATTGTCTTCAAGGAACGTGCCCATGAGCCGGCTGGTGACCATGCCGACCCCGGGTGTCCGCACGCCGCGCCCGGTCATGCAGCCGTGCTGCGCCTCGATCACCACGGCCACGCCGTGCGGCTTCAGGTTGTCCCAGATGCAGGTCGCCACTTCGGCCGTCAGCCGTTCCTGGATTTGCAGCCGCCGCGCATAGGCATTGAGCACGCGCGCGAGCTTGGAAATGCCCACCACCTTGTCCCGAGGCAGATAAGCGATGGCAGCCTTGCCGATGATCGGCGCCATATGATGCTCGCAGTGCGACTGGAACGGGATGTCCTTCAGCAGCACGAGTTCGTTGTAGCCGCCCACTTCCTCGAACTGGCGCGCCAGATGCGCCGCCGGTTCTTCGCCGTAACCCTGGCAATATTCCTTCCACGCGCGCGCCACACGGCGCGGCGTATCAAGCAGGCCTTCGCGGTCCGGATCGTCGCCCGACCAGCGGATAAGCGTACGGATTGCGTCCTGCACTTCGGCCGGGACCGGGATCTTGCCCGCATCGCCGCCATCATCGTCGTCGTGTCCGTGGTGGACATTCATGGCCTGGGGTACTCCTGGGAAACCGCGCGCCTTGGGGCGGTTCGCATTATTTGCGCTGGATGACGATTTCGTCCGGGTGCGCGACATTGAGATCGGAGCGCAGCAATTCCCCGACAAGATCGGGATCGGCATGGCGCGGATCAAGCAGATCGACGCGATTGCGCAGCCGGTCACGTTCGGCCTGCAGATGCTTGACCTCGGCCTGGCGCTGTTCAAGCAGCCGGGCATTCTCGGTCCATGCCAGCACGCCGCTAGGGCCTGCAAGCGCCACCGCGCCCAGCAGCAGCAACGCTACCAGAGCGAAGGTTTGCGTCAGGCTCTCGCGGGGAAGCTTGAGTTGGGCACTACGTCGTTTCATCAAACTGACAGAATCACACTTGTGCCTGCGATTCAACCGAAAAACGCCTCGGAGGTGTCTCCATGCCGCACCGGGACCGCTCAGAACGCGGGGTGCGGGATCCTGTCGCGCAGGCTCGGCCCCTTGCCGTCACTGCCTGAAGCATCGGCCAGAGCCATCGCTGATTCCTGCGCCTGTTCGATCAGATACCCGCGCGACTGGGCTGCAGTGACTCCACCTTCGCGCGCACTGTCTTGCCGGCAGGGCAGCAGATCCGCATTGGCACCATCCGGCGGCGGCACCACCTGAGCCAGAATATCGCTTCGTTCCAATGCGCGCAGCCGACGCCGCGGCGCCGAGCCGGCAACGCGCATTGCCGCCGCGGGTGATCCCGGCAGCATGGGCGATTGCGCTGCCAGCGTGGCCTGGCAAGGTGCGGGCTGCTCGCCGGAGGCTGGAGTGAGGACCACCTTCTGCTGCGAACCGGCAATGGGGGGCGAAGCCAGCTTGTGCTGGGCCACCCGCGCAGGCTCCGCCGGAGCAGGACTGATCTGTGCCCGGCGCGGTGCTGGTTCTGGAACTGCATGGCCGGAATGCGCCAATCGCACCGGCTGCGCGCTTGCGGGTGCCGCAACCGGGGCCGCAGGTTCCAGTTCGGCCTGCCGCTGCTCGGTCGCGGGATGGCCCTGCAACTCGAGCGGCAGCGCCTCGGCATAATCCCAAGCCGATGCCGGACGCCGCATCTCAGCGCGTACGTCGCTCGACAGCGCGGTGGTGCGCGGTCCCGGACGCATGGAAGGCGGTGCGAGCGAGATCTGCACGGGCTCCGCCGCAGTCGGCCGGGATGCGGCGATAGACGGGGCAATCGGAGGGGCAACGGCAGGCGCGCGAGGGACGACTGGCGGGCCGCTGACAATCTGCACCGGCGCGAGAAGACCCGCTGCTGCCTGGGGCTGTCGCGCGGGGATCACATTGGTCTGTTCAGCATGCACCAGCGCATGAGCCGCTTGCACGACAGGCCGCGCATTGGCTGCAGGGGGCGGAGCCGCTTCCATGCGCGCCAGCTCCGGGACTTTTTCCGCAAGCGCGAGAGCAAGTTCGGCGTTGGCGGGGGCGGATTTCCCCGCGCTGGAAGGTGGTGCTCTCAGCCCGGCTCTATCGGGCTGCCGGGTTGCGGCTGCCCCGACTGCCTTACGCGTATCAGCCAGCGCGCGCGCCGGGGTGCCGAACGCCGGCTGCGGCAGCACAAGGCGCGCTGGAAACGGTTTGTCCGGCTGCTGGCTGCCTGGTTGCCACTTGGGCTCCTGCTGGGCAGAAAAGACATACTCTGCCGAGGCAGTGCGCATCAACAGCCCTGCCCCGATCAGCACCGAAGCAAAGCGAAGCGCATTATAGGCCAAAGTCCGCACCGGGTTGCGCTTGCCCGCGATCGGAGTCGCCCGCAGGTTCTCACCGGGGTTCAAGGCCGCACCTGCCGTGTTTTCAGAGCCTTGCCCATTTGACGCCGCAAATCCAGACTGCGCCACGAAACATTCCGCAGGCGGTTAAGGGTCATTCCTTACCCAGCCGCGATGAGTCATTTATGACAAACGGTCATTCACCATGATTTTTCTCGAGCCGGTAGATCCGCTCGATGCCGTAGTCCTTTGCAAGCGCGAGACGGCCGACATACCGGCACACAAACGCATCACGGCAGGTCATCTCGATCGCCGCAGCCATCGGCTCGGTCACATAGACCTGACCGGGCGGCGTGATCGGCTCTACCCGAGCGGCGCGCGATACCTCGGTGCCGTAATGATTGGGCAGGCCGGTCACCGGATCGTCGACCGCATAGACCGAGCCGTAATGCGCCGCGATGCGCATGCCGCTGCCCGGCGGAAGTCCGAGCGCTGCCGCATCGATACCGGCCATCGCATCCTGCAACCTGCACAGGATCGAGGCGGCTGCCCGCACATCGTCCAGCACGAGATAAAGCGCATCCCCCCAGGTATTGAGGCACCGGATCTCGGCCCGATGCGCGCCCAGCACCGCACCGCAGCGCCCCATCACATCGCTCCAGAATTGCGGCATCACGGGTTCTGGCAGACGCGAAAACCCCTTGAAGTCGGTGAACACGATCACACGAAGCGCACGCTCGGCGACGGTCTCTGACGGCAATACCGGTGCGAGCGTTCCGCGCGCGCGGGGCAGCGCCGTTCCGTCGATCACCACCGTGCGTCCGCCGGCGGATTGCCAACGCGCAACGTCGGCCCCTGCCCCGGCGATACCGCCCGAAGTGATCCCGTCCCACACGGCGATCTGCACGGCTTCGCTGCCAAGCTGCGCCGCCCTGAGCCGCGCAAGGCCCATCGCCACTTCGCTGCCGAACGCGATCTGGGTGTCATCGCCGACATAGCGCATCGCCGAAGCATGATGGGTGCTGGAGGCGGCGGCGAGGCAGGCATCATACCGCGCCTCCCAGCCCGCTCCGCCCGGCCGGACCGAGAGCGCCACGAAATCCTCCTCGGCAAAAGGCAGGACCGCATGGAATTCGATCCCGAGTGCGAGACAGGACTCGGCGATGACAATATCCGCCCCGCAGGCCAGCGGCCCGAACACAGCGCCAATCCGCTCCGCTGCCAGCGCGGCCCGAACATCCGCCGCGATGCGGGCCTCAGCGGCGGAGTCCTCGCGAAACATGTGCCCGGTGTGAACCGCGGTGCGCGGTGGGCGAATGGGATCGAGCGACAGCGAGACGCCGGTGCAGGCCGGGCTTGCCAGCAAGGCCGTGAACTGCCGGAAAGTCGAAGCGCGCGCAGCCACGGTCGCGCCCTCCCGCGTGGTCGCGGCGAGCAGCATCACCTCGGCATCAGGGCCGCGCCCCAGCAGCAGCAGCGCCTCGGCGGTGGTCGCCAGCGCCCAATAGTCCTGCACGGCGGCATCCCGGGCACCGTGATGTGCAATCTCGGCAAACCGGCGGGCCTGCGCCGTGTCGCCCGCCAGCGCTGCGGTGGCGGCGGCATTGATCGCGGAATAGTAATCCCCCTTCGCGGCGTGGACCGCGCCATAGGCACTCGCCGCCTGCGCAAACCAGGCCTGCCGTTCGGCGGTGGGCGCTGCGAATGCCGCGTCCTTGAGAATGCGGCCGCGCAGCGCCAGACTGTCAACATCGCCCCGCGCACCGACCCCGGCTTCCTCGTAGCGGCGCAGCGCACCCTGCCAGTCGCCCATGCCGGCCAGCGCGCGCACTTCGATGTAGGCCAGTTCGCCGTCATGCTCCGCCGCCTCGGTGGCAAGGTCATAGGCAGTAAACACATCGCCGCGCGCGAGAGCATCACGCGCGGCGACAAGGTTGGCGATTGCGGCCTCCTGCATCATCGGACCAGCGCCGCGTGCGCCGCGGCGGCGCTGCGAATATAGGTTCCGACAGGCCAGCGCTGCGCGATCGCGGCCTCACTGTGCGCGATGAGAGCCGTCCCCTCCTCGCGCTTTCCCGATCTTATCAGGCAGGCGCCCCGCACGTTCTCCAGCCATGCCATGCGCCACGGCCTGTCCGCGAAATCGGCGGCGATGCGCGGCGCGGCTTCGGCAAGGAGCGCGAGGCCGCGCGCTGTGTCGCCAGCCGCGCAGGCGCTTTCCGCTGCATCGGTCAGCACCGGCCCCAATAGCGGATGATCGGTTTCCCGGCCCAGCCGCGCGGCATGGTCAAACAGGCCAGCCGCCTCCGCACGCCGACCGGTGTTGGCGCGGGCAATGGCCAGATTGCCATAGAAGAACACCAGATCATCGACCTTGGTGCCGCGCTGCCGCTCGACCACCGCGATGGCGCGCTCCATCATCGGGAACGCTTCGGCATAGCGGCGCTGATCGATCAACATGCGCGCAAGATT
>CANCET010000220.1 GCA_947375105.1 Sphingomonadaceae bacterium | reverse complement strand
TTGGCAGCTTGTCTGCCTAGTCGGAGTTGAGAGGGGCTGTTGCGCACATTCCCCTCTCCCCACCCTCTCCCCAGAAGGAGAGAGGGCATTGGGACCTCAGCCCTTCACTTTCGTCGCGTCGAAGGTCTCGAGCCCCGGCTTGAAGCTCTTCTCGTCGAGGAACTGGCGCGTGGCTTCCTTGCGCGCGGCGGCGCCGCCGAAGCTGTGGAGGGCTTCCTGCGCGCGGATCTGGTATTCGAGGCCGTTGTCATAGGTCATGTCGACCATGCGGCGCATCGTCCACTTGGTGGCGCGCAGGGCGTGGCCGTCCTTCTTTTTCAGCACGTTGGCAATCTCGAGCACCCGCTCGCGCAGCTTGCCCGCCGGCACCGCCTCGGTGACGAGCCCCTGCGCTTCGGCCTGCTTGCCAGTGAGATTCTCGCCCATCATCGCGTGGTACATCGCCTTGCGGAACGGCATCAGTTCCTGCGCGACCTTCGATGCGCCGCCGCCGGGGAGGATGCCCCAGTTGATTTCGGACAGGCCGAACTGCGCGTCTTCGCTGGCAATCGCGATGTCGCAGCCGAACAGGGGGCCATAGCCGCCGCCAAAGCACCAGCCGTTGATCATCGCGATCGTGGGCTTTTCATACCAGCGCAGCCGCTCGAACCAGCCGTAGCTCTCGCGCTGCGACTTGCGGATAGCGCCGAGGCCCTGCGCCTCGGTCTCGCGGAAGTATTCCTTGTGGTCCATGCCCGCAGTCCAGGCCTCGCCCTCGCCGGTGAGCACCAGCACGCGCACGTCGTCGCGGAATTCGAGTTCTTCCAGCACCGCCTTCATGCGGCGGTTGAGCTTGGGGCTCATGCAATTGCGCTTTTCCGGCCGGTTGAAAGCCACCCACGCGATGCCATCCTCGACGCAGAAGGCAACGGTGTCTTCCTCGGCGCGATCAGGCTTGGGGGCAATCGGGGTCTGGTCGGTCACGGCACGTCCTCTCGGGTGAAACTGGCTTATGGGTTATGTTATATAACACTTTGCGAGTCGGCGCAATGTCGGGCCCGAAGGGTGTGGCGCGCGGTGAAACGGCGCAGCGAATGCGGTTTCAACCGCAACGGATACAAAACCTGCACCAAAGGACAGGATGGCGACCGGGAGCATTGTGAACGGTCACCGCATACGAATGCAGCAATTGATAATAATGCAAAAAATCCGCTTTGAAATCGCGTGAATCGGGCTTTTTCGACGTTTTAATTGCATTTATTGCAACTGCTGCCCCGCGTTTCGCACTTGCGAAGACTCGGGGTGAGGGGCACGCCGAACTCGCCTTTCAGGCATCCTCTCCCAAACTTTCAAAGGGCCATCCGGCAACGGGTGGCCCCTTTTTTTGGTCTGGTTTCGAGAGGGCACGCGAGCGGCCAGTCATCCAATCTTCCAGCATACCCACCCCCAACGCTCGTCATTCCCGCGAAGGCGGGAATGACGAGCGAGTGGCGATACGAGCCAAGCAGGGAATCACTCCTGCGGCAAAATCACCGTCCGCCCGATCACACGGCGTTCGCGCATGGCGAGATAGGCCTCCCGCCATTGGCCAAGCGGCACCGCAGAGTGGACGTGCGGGCGGATACGCCCCTCCTCCGCCAGCTTCAGGATCGCGGCCATGTCCGCAGCGCCGCGGTCAGGGAAACGGCGGCCATATTCGCCCGCGCGTACGCCAACGACCGAGAAGCCCTTGATGAGCGGGATGTTGGTGCGCACCTCCGCGATGCGCCCCCCGGCAAAGCCCACGACCAGCAGGCGGCCGCCGAACGCAGTGTAGCGGCAGGCCTCGTCGAACACATCGCCGCCCACAGGATCGTACACGAGATCCGCGCCGCGCCCGCCGGTGAGTTCGAGGATCTGTTCGCGCAGCCCGGTTGGCCCTGCCAGCACATGATCCGGCGCATAGAGGTGCTGGATGGCCTCGCGTTTTTCCTCGCTGGACGAGACGGCAATGACCTTGAGCCCGAGCGCCTTGCCGAGATCGACGGCAGCCAGCCCCACCCCGCCCGCCGCGCCGTGCACCACCAGCGTCTCGCCTGCCTCGGCGCCGCCGATGCGCGCAATGGCGGTGTAGGCCGTGATATAGGCCGCGCGCAGGGCAGCGCCTTCGGCAAAGCTCATGCCCACAGGCAGCGCCAGAAGCGCGGCATCGGCGAAGGCGCCGTATTGCACCACGGCACCCGTCAGGGTCGCGACGATCACCTTGTCGCCCGCCTGCCAACGGCTCCCCTCACCCGCCGCGACGACTTCGCCGGCCGCTTCCATGCCGGGCACGAAAGGCAGCGCCGGCTTGGCCTGATAGAGCCCCTCGGTCATCAGCAAGTCCGGAAAGCCGAGCGAGGCGGCCTCGATGCGGACAAGCGCCTGCCCGGCGCCCGGCTGTGGCACGGGCCGATCGGCGATTGCGACGCCGGCGAGATCGGGCGCGAGTTCGCTTACTTCGAGGACCTGCATGGTCTCTGGCAGATGGGCAGGAACGGCTTGGGGCATCCGGCGCAATCCTCTCAATCAAGGGTCTGTGCGCCGCTATGCGGAGGCACAGACGCGGCTGCAATCGTATTCCTGCCGCTTAATACCATTGCAGGGGTTCCCGCTGGCTCTGATCGCTTGCGGCAAGCGCCATCCCTCGCCTAGGCTCTCGTCCGTGAAGCCGGGGGAGGCTGGACAGCAACTGGGTCTTTGGGGGCAGAGGGCCGCACAGAGCCCTGCGCCTCGCCATGCCCGGCAGGTGGAGTGATGTTCTGTGCGCCTCGATCAACGCGAAAAGCCAGACAGTTTGGCGCAAGGCAGTGCCGGCCCCGACATGCAGGCGCATATCCTCGATGTGCTGCGCCACCGCGTGGGCAAGGATGTCCATTCCGCCACCCCGCACGATTGGTTTACAGCGACGGTGCTCGCACTGCGCGACAAGGTGATCGACCAGTGGATGGAATCGACGCATCGCACGTATGAGGCGGGCGGCAAGCGGGTCTATTACCTCAGCCTCGAATTCCTGATCGGCCGCCTGCTGCGCGACGCGCTTTCGAACATGGGCCTGACGCGCGAGATGGAGAAGGCGCTGCGCTCCTATGGCTTCGACCTCTCGACCATCGAGGATCTGGAGCCCGATGCGGCGCTGGGCAACGGCGGCTTGGGGCGGCTGGCGGCCTGCTTCATGGAAAGCCTCGCGAGCCTCGACATTCCGGCCTACGGCTACGGCATCCGCTATGTGAACGGGATGTTCCGGCAGCGGCTGGACGATGGCTGGCAGGTCGAACTGCCCGAAACCTGGCTGACCCACGGCAATCCTTGGGAATTCGACCGACGCGAGAGTGCCTACCGCATCGGCTTCGGCGGCGAAGTGGTGGACAAGGGCGACCGGGTCGAATGGATCCCGGCCGAGCAAGTCGAGGCCTCGGCTGTCGATACGCCAGTGGTGGGCTGGCGCGGCAAGCGGGTGAACACGCTGCGGTTGTGGACCGCGAGCGCGCTCGATCCGATCCGGTTGGATGCCTTCAACGCGGGCGACTATGCTGGCGCGCTGGCTGAGGAAGTACGCGCCGAGACGCTGGTGCGCGTGCTCTATCCGGCGGATTCGAGCCCGGCCGGGCAGGAACTGCGGCTGCGGCAGGAGTATTTCTTCACCTCCGCCTCGATCCAGGACATCGTGCGCCGCCACGTGCAGACGTATGGCGATATCGCCACCCTGCCCGACAAGGCCGCGATCCAGCTGAATGACACGCACCCGGCGGTGGCGGTGGCCGAGATCATGCGGCTGCTGGTCGACGTGCACGGGCTCGATTTTGGCGAGGCGTGGGAACTCACGCGGCGCACAGTGGGCTATACCAACCACACGCTGCTGCCCGAGGCGCTGGAGAGCTGGCCCCTCCCCTTGTTCGAGCGGCTGCTGCCGCGCCACATGCAGATCATCTACGCGATCAACAGCCGCGTCCTGCGAGAAGCGCGCAAGAACGGGCTCGACGACCGCGCGATATCGGCCATCAGCCTGATCGATGAAGGCGGCGAGCGGCGCGTGCGCATGGCGAACCTGGCCTTCGTGGGTGCGCACAGCGTGAACGGGGTGGCTGCGCTCCACACTGATCTGATGAAGTCGACGGTCTTTTCGGATCTTCACCAACTTTACCCTAATCGCATCAACAACAAGACCAACGGAGTGACCCCGCGGCGCTGGCTTCAGCAATGTAATCAAGGACTTACTGGGGTCATCACCGACGCGATCGGGCCTGGTTTCCTTGATGACACCGAACAGCTGGCCAAGCTCAATGCGCTGGCGGGCGATGCCGCGCTGGGCGAGCGGATTGCCGAAGTGAAGCGCGCCAACAAGGTGGCGCTGGCGACGTACGTGCGGCAGACCATGGGGCTGCGCATCGATCCCGATGCGCTGTTCGACGTGCAGATCAAGCGCATCCACGAATACAAGCGCCAGCTGCTCAACCTGATCGAGACCGTGGCGCTCTACGACCAGATCAGGAGCCACCCGGAGCGCGATTGGGTGCCGCGCGTGAAGATCTTCGGCGGCAAGGCGGCTTCAAGCTATCACACCGCCAAGCTGATCATCAAACTGGCGAGCGACATTGCGCGGCGGGTCAATGCCGATCCATCGGTGGGCGGGCTGCTCAAGGTGGTGTTCATGCCGGACTACAACGTCTCGAAGGCCGAGCGGATCATTCCGGCTGCGGATCTTTCCGAGCAGATTTCGACCGCGGGGATGGAAGCCTCGGGCACTGGCAACATGAAGTTTGCCTTGAACGGCGCACTGACCATCGGGACGCTTGATGGCGCGAATGTCGAGATCAAGGACCACGTGGGCGACGAGAATATCGTGATCTTCGGGCTGACGGCGGACGAAGTCGCCGAAAAGCGTGCCGGAGGCTACAATCCGCGCGCCGTGATCGAGGCCAGCCGGGAATTGCAGCAGGCGGTATCCGCCATCGCAACCGGCGTGTTCTCGCCCGATGATTCGACGCGCTACGCCTCGCTCATGGGCGGGCTTTATGACCATGACTGGTTCATGGTCGCGGCGGATTTCGATGCCTATCACGCCGCGCAGCGCAAGGTGGACCGGATGTGGGAAAACCAGGCCGGATGGCGCGAAAAGGCGATCCGGAACATCGCCAATGTCGGATGGTTCTCCTCCGATCGGACCATCGGCGAATAGGCGCGCGATATCTGGGGGGTCATTCCGAAGTGATTGGGCCAAGCGCATGAAGCCATCGCCCGCCGCGCTCGAAGCCC
>CANCET010000219.1 GCA_947375105.1 Sphingomonadaceae bacterium | reverse complement strand
CCGAACAACGCTAGCTCCCTCCGTATTACCGCGGCTGCTGGCACGGAGTTAGCCGGAGCTTATTCTCCAGGTACTGTCATTATCATCCCTGGTAAAAGAGCTTTACAACCCTAAGGCCTTCATCACTCACGCGGCATTGCTGGATCAGGGTTTCCCCCATTGTCCAATATTCCCCACTGCTGCCTCCCGTAGGAGTCTGGGCCGTGTCTCAGTCCCAGTGTGGCTGATCATCCTCTCAGACCAGCTAAGGATCGTCGGCTTGGTAGGCCTTTACCCCACCAACTACCTAATCCTACGCGGGCTCATCCTTTGCCGATAAATCTTTGGTCCGAAGACATCATCCGGTATTAGCAGTCATTTCTAACTGTTATTCCGAAGCAAAGGGCAGATTCCCACGCGTTACGCACCCGTGCGCCACTAGACCCGAAGGTCTCGTTCGACTTGCATGTGTTAGGCATGCCGCCAGCGTTCGTTCTGAGCCAGGATCAAACTCTCAAGTTTTGTCAAAATATCTCACGGCACGGGTAAACCCGCTAACCGCGCGATACCTAACTTCGGGAGCCGATACCTGCACTTGTCAAACGTATGGTTACGTTAGGACATGCATTGGCATCGACTTGGTTACCGGTTTCCGAGGCCCAAAGACCCTCAGAACCGGGCGCCGTCGCCCACATGTCCCTTCATCTAAACTAACAATGTCAAAGAACCACCAGACAGAAATCGGCGGACAACCATGGTACCCCGATTTTCCTACCGGGGGACTTGGCGTCCGACTATGCTGGCGTCCGGTGAAGGAGGAAGCGAAAGCCGCCGTCCCTGCCGGTGAACGGGCATATATGGAGGGGGTTCCGCACCGTCAACGGCTTTCTGCATTTTTTCTGACACATCCCGAAAAGCCCCCGAAAACACTGGACTTTGCGAATGTTGCGCAGCCAAACTGGCACGCTGTTTCGCCGGATACCCGTCCTTGATCGGCCAAATTCGCACAGAATCACCTCCGACTCGCCCTCATAAGCAAAGCCTTAAGCGGCTTCGGGTTAGTCCGGATCGGAGATGACGAGCGATTCCTTCGATGCGCCTCTGCCTGCGCCCGCTGCAGGTCTGACAAGCGCCGGTCCCGCGTGCCCGCGCGAGGACGCACGTGTGTCCGTGATCGTACCAGCGTATGGTGTCGCCCATCTCCTCTGTGAGGCACTCACATCGTTGCAGCGCCAGACCTTCATCGACTGGGAATGCATCGTCATCGACGACGGAGCGCCCGATGATGTGGCGGGCGCTGTGGCGCCTTTCCTCGAAGATCCCCGCATCCGCTTCCTTGCCACCGCCAACCAAGGCGTTTCGGCCGCGCGCAATGCCGCCATTGCCGCAGCACGCGCGCCGCTCGTCGCGCTGCTCGATGGCGATGACCTCTTCCGTCCCGGCTATCTGGCCACGGTCGTCCCGATTCTCGAAAGTGATCCTGAAGTTCGGCTCGTCACCTGCAATGCACTGATCTTTGGTTCGGTCGCGCGGCTGCGTTGCTGCGTGGAACGTCCGCATGCCACGCAAGGCGGATTGGCCGAAGTGCTCGACCGCTCGTTCAACGTCTATATCGGCACGACCTTCCGCCGCGCTGATTTCGAGACTGTCGGCGGCTTCGACATCCGCATGGCACAATCGGAAGATTTCGATTTGTGGGTGCGGCTCATGATGCTGGGCGGCAAAGCGCACTACATCGCTGATGTCCTCGGGGAATACCGCGTGCGGCCCGGCAGCGCATCAGCCAACGCCGGCCGCATGCTGCTCGGCAATATCCGGGCCTATGAAAAGGCGCGTGCCGCGCTTCCCCCGGATGCGCCGGAAATCCCGCTGCTCGACCGCCTGCTGGCCGACAGCCGTGCGGCCCTTGCCTTCGAACATGCGATTGATTGCATCGTCGATGGCGACACCCGGCGCGGCCTTGCCGAATTGCAGCGCACCCGCAGCCAGGTTGCCGGCATCACCTGGCGCGCTTCGTTCGCCCTGTGGCAGCTGTTTCCCGCGCTTGCCCGGCCCATGCTGCGCTGGCGCCGCCGGGCGCATAGCCGGGGCGCTGCGGGATCGGCGATCTACCCCAGCTTCCTCGAGACCGAGGGATGAACATGGCGCTGTCCCGCCCTGCGATTACCGTTGCGATGAGCGTCTACAACGGTGCTGCTTTCCTCGCCCCCGCAATCGAGAGCGTGCTGGCGCAGACTTTCGGTGATTTCGAATTCCTCGTATTGGACGATGGGTCGACTGACGACAGCCGTGCGATCGCGGAAGGCTACGCCGCGCGCGATTCCCGCCTGCACGTCATCTCGCGCGCCAACCGCGGCCTTGTCGCCAGCCTCAACCAGCTCTTCACCGAAGCGCGCGCGCCCATGGTCGCCCGGTTCGATGCAGACGACCTGTGCCGGCCCGAACGGCTTGCGCGGCAGTATGCCTTCCTCATGGCACATCCGGACCATGGCCTTGTCGGCGCGGGCACACGCTATATCGACGCAGCCGGCCATCCCGCGCCCAATGCGCCTGTCGAACGTCCATCCGATCACGCGGGTATTGTCGCCAACCTAGAGGATGGCCCCAACCTTTGCCACAGCGTGGTCATGGTCCGCCGCGATCTGGTGCTAGCTGCGGGCGGCTATCGCAGTGCCTTCACGCACGCCGAGGATCAGGACCTGTGGCTGCGCCTCAGCCGCGTGACCCATTTGCATAACCTGCCGGAATGCCTGCTCGATTACCGGGTCACGCCTGGTCAGGTCTCCTCGCGCCACATGATCACGCAGGCGCGCCATGCTGCCATCGCGTGGCTGGCGCACCGCGCGGTGATCGAACATGGCTCCGATCCGACCGAAGGGCTTGCCACCCTGCCCGCGCTTGGCGCCCTGGATGCGCTGCTCGGGCCGGGCAGCGCCGCCTATGTACGCCGCCGCGTTGTTACGCGCGCGCTCTATGCGCCCGAAGCGCTGGCCAATGAGGGATGGGACGCGCTGATCGGCCATATCGCCGATGCCGGCGCCAACCCCGATCTGTGGCGCGTTGCCGCCCGCATGTTTCGCGCAGGAAGGCCGCTCCAGGCCGCGCGTACGGCGCTCCAGCTGGCGAGGCATCCAGCGTGAACCGGCCAAAAAAAATGAGCCGGGCCGAACGTCTCGTCGCCGAACTTGCCGAGCAGCCGCCAGCCATGTCGGTGCGCACCGCTGCGGCCTGGGCGCTGGTATCACAATATTCCTCCTTCGCGATCCAGTTCGCCGCGAGCGTGGTCCTCGCGCGCTGGTTCATCACCCCGGCGGACCTCGGGCTGTTTTCGATCGCCTTTGCCGCCGTCACGCTCGTCGCATTCCTCCAGGATTTCGGCGTCAACCGCTATATCAACGGCGAGCGCGAGCTGACGGCCGCGAAGCTGCACACCGCCTTCACCATCTCTGTCACGTTCGCGTGGGGCATCGGCTTCCTCGCGATTCTCGCATCCGGACCAATCGCCACGTTCTATCACGATCAGGCGCTGCGCCCGATCGCGCTGGTCATCGCCTGCTCCTATCTTCTCGTGCCGCTCGCCATCGTCCCGCAGGCCACCTGCCAGCGGCGGATGGACTACAAGTCCAACACCATGATCGAGGTCGGCTCCTCCATCGCCAATGCCGGTGTCGCGATCACGCTGGCGGTCATGGGCCACGGCGGCATTGCGCTGGCGTGGGGAGCCTTTGCCCAGCAAGCGGCGCGGCTGGTGATCAGCCAGTGGCGCACGGGCCTCATGCTGCCCTGGCCGCTGCGGCTTGCGGGGGCCGAACCCATCCTGCAGCTCGGTGCCACCAACAGCATCCTCGCCACCGCCTATTCGATCACCGGCCGCGCGCCCGAACTGGTGATCGGCCGCCTCATCAACACCGCTGCCGTCGGCCTGTTCGCGCGGGCATCGGGCCTCGCGCTGCAATTGCGGATGCTGGTGGCGGGCGCAGTGACCGGCGTGTTCTACCCCGCATTCCGCCGCGTACGCGATAACGGCGAGCCGCTCGGCCCGCCATACCTGCGGGTGGTGGCTGCCTATACCGGCGTCACCTGGCCGGCCATGGCGGGCATCGCGGTCCTGGCCGATCCGATCATCCACCTTCTCTACGGCGATCGCTGGATGGCAGCCGCGCCGCTGCTCGGCTGGGTCGCGCTGTCGCAGCTGTGCTATGTCGCAATCCCGCTCAATGCCGATCTCCCGGTCCTGCTCGGCCGCACCCGAAGCCTGCTTCACCGCACCATTCTCGAGACCATCAGTTCGGTGTTGCTCCTTGCCATCGCTGCCCCGTTCGGCCTCATCTGGGTTGCGATCTCGCGCTTTGCCCATGGCCTTGTGTTCGTGGCGATCTACGCCCCGCTGCAGCGGGAGTTGCTGAAGCTGCGCTGGCGCGATCTTGCTGTCATCTACCTCCGCAGCATTATGGTCACCGCCGCCGCCGTCGCCCCGGCGCTCCTCAGCTACGAAGTGTGGAGCCCTGCGGCCGAGGCCGGCGCGGTCCAGATGCTCGCTACGGCTGGTGCAGGCGTGCTTTGCTGGCTCGTCGCCCTGCGGCTTGCCGGGCACACGCTCTTTGGCGAAATCACCGGCCTGCTCGGCGAGATTATCCAAAGTCTGCGCCAGCGCCGGATCCAGCCCGCAACCCCCTGAATTCCATAGGCAGCCCTGCGGGAAAGGCGTATACCGTCCGGCAGGAGAAGGAAGCCATGGGTCTTCTGGCAATTGTATCGACCGGCGCGCTGGCGTTGGCTACCCCCGCCCCCCTGCCACCGGCCGAGGCCGGCCCGGGCGCCATCGACGTGGTCAAGGCGGATATCGACCGGCACGACCGGATGACAGTACCCGTACGCATCGGTCCGGCTGGCCCCTTCGATTTCCTTGTCGATACGGGCGCCGAACGCACCGTGCTTGCCCGCGACGTCGCCCAGCGGCTGCGGCTGCCAACCTCCGGCCAGGGGCTCCTCATCGGCATCGCCGGCACGCAGAGCGTCGATCTGGTCGAGATCGACGAGATCAACCTTGGCCGCCGCAGCTTTTATGGCCTCACCGCCCCGTTGCTCGAAGGCTACAACATCGGTGCTGACGGGATCATCGGGCTCGACAGCTTGCAGGACCAGCGGGTCCTCCTCGATTTCGCCAAGAAGCGCATGACCATCGGCGATGCGATGCAACTCGGCGGCAGCCGTGGTTTCGAACTCGTCGTGCAGGCCCGCCGCCGCTCGGGCCAGCTGATCATGACCAACGCCCTGATCGACGGTGT
>CANCET010000218.1 GCA_947375105.1 Sphingomonadaceae bacterium | reverse complement strand
GGCTCGGCCGGATCAGTGGCGTCGGGCGGCGGTGTCGTTCGAGCCGGGATCGCGGGCAGGAACAGGGCAAAATCGTGCCACGAATCGTAAGTGACCTCGTCCGCCTTCTGCTCGCGCGTCAGGTCCACGTTGACCGCATGACCGAGCTTGCAGGTCACCAGACGATTCGGCAGCATGCGAGGAGCGGGTTTGCCGGAGCCTGATGTGCCCGAAGCTGCGGCGGTGGCGGACATCCCGGACGCGCCGAACATGGCGAAGGCCAAAGTCGCGGTCAGGATGGTACGCATTGGTGTGCAGGGCTCCACGATCAGAATTCGGTCGGGCCAAAACAGGGCCGGGCGGGTCCGCAGCTAGGCGCTGTGTGTGACGGCAGGATGACGATTTGATTCGCAGCATTCAGGTCTTTTGTCGCGAATGAAGCCGAGGCGCGCCGCCGTGGTGCAATTCTGCACGCAAACTGTCGCAACAGCCTGCTATGGCGCGGTCATGAGCGCGGTGTCTCTCATCGTCCCTGTCGGCCGCTTGGCGCGGCTGCTGCTGATCGCCGCGCTTGCCGGCGCGGCACCGCAGGCGTTCGCCGAAACGGCATTGGCGCCGGCTACGCTGGCCGGGACAGCGCTGGTGACGCCCGCCAGCCTCGATCAAGCAGGCTTGGGCAGTCAGGAAGATGCGGTTCGCTGCCTGACGTTGGCGATCGCATATGAAGCGGGCAATGAGCCGCAGGTCGGCCAGGAAGCTGTCGCGGAAGTCATTC
Source organism: Sphingomonadaceae bacterium (assembly GCA_947375105.1). Taxonomy (GTDB): domain Bacteria; phylum Pseudomonadota; class Alphaproteobacteria; order Sphingomonadales; family Sphingomonadaceae; genus Novosphingobium. Next base: position 4,531 of record CANCET010000218.1, on the reverse strand, counting down.
TGAACCGTACCCGGCATACTTCGTTTCCGCGCAGCGTGTGCGGGGTGGTGTTTCAGGGATCGGCGCGCAGCACCGGATGCCAGTTCACGTTCACGTGCGACGGCGCGCTCGCGCGCCGGCTGCCGGCCCGCAGCATAGAGGCCTCGCGCCGCATCGCGGTTGCCGCGCTGGAAGGCGGACTGTCGCCGCACGTTCCCGGTGCGCTCAACTATCACGCCAATTATGTGCAGCCCGTCTGGGCCTCCACGCTCGACCGGGTTGCGCGGATCGGAGCGCACATCTTCTATCGGCCTGCCGCTTTGGGAGCGCCGGTGGGCGGACGCACTGGCGAGCGCGAAGCGGACTTCGACGAGGCCGCGCTGCATGCCCGGGTGGCGCAAGCCTATGCGCGCTATGCCGGTCCCGCCCAGCCGTCACCCAATACTGTGCTGGCGCCCGTCCGCGTCGCGCCGTCCGCGCCGGTTACGAGAGTGTTCGCGCCATGGGGACTGAGCCTGAACAGCCTCAGCCTGACCACTGGCAAGGCGGACCGGCCTTAGAGCGCCCAGAGCATGTAGTACGGGTGCGCCGGCTTGCCGGTCAGGAACACCAGCGCACGGCGCGTGGCCCGGGCACCGCCGCTGCCGTTCGCGACAACCTTGATCGTCAGCGCGCGGTTCACCAGACGCTTGGGATCGGAGAATTCCAGCGCGACCTTCTGCCCATTCATTTCGCGCTGCCGGTTGATGATGGCGACGGAATTGTCCTCGCCATCGGTCATCACCTTGATCGCGAGCGGCGTGGCGGTCTCGGCCTCGAACGGGAACTCGCCGGAATCGACCGTGGCAATCGGCGCGATGCGGGCCACCATCTTTGGAGTCCAGCCGCGAATTTCGGCCAGTTCGTCAACGCTCAGCATCCCGGCATTGGGCTGCTTGCGGCGGCTGGCCGCATACCATTCCTGCTCGGCTCCGAAGTCGCGCGGCTCATCGTCGTTGTCGATCCAGTCGAGGAAGGAATCGCGCGCAATGGCGAGTTGGTCACCCGACAGGCCCATCGATTCGAGCAGCCAGTTCACATTTTCCTCGTCGATGCGGTTGAGCATGATCTTGCCGCGCTCGTCCTCGACCACGATGTCGAGCGGCACGCCCGAAAAGCTGCCTCTGCGCAAGGTGCCGTCGATCGGCCAGGTGTTGCCGGCCGTCTTGCGCAGCAGGCCATTGATGGCGATCAGCACGCCTGCATCAGCCGCCGCTGACAGACGCGCCTGGCTGTTCTCGGCCTCGAGCGTGGCGATCTTCGCCTGTGTGAACTGGGCAATGGTCATCGCCATGATCGCCATGACGGCGATCCCCGCCACCGCCGCGACCATCGCATAGCCGCGCTCGTCCGGACGTTGTCCGGCGCATCGCGGCGCGCGGGAACGCGGCGCGTAGAAGCGCGGCGGGAGGGGCATCAGGGGATCTTGCCCTTGGTCTTGAAGGGCTCGATCGACCGGATCTTGGCGCGCATTTCCTCGGTGACGGCTGAGATATCGTCGGGCGTGCGCAGCACATGCGGCTTGATCAGGATGATCAGCTCGGTGCGCTTCTGGGTGTTGTTGGTGTTGCCGAACAGCAGACTGCCCAGGATCGGGATGCGCGAGAGGACCGGCAGACCGTTTTTCCCGAAGCTCTTGCTGTCGCGGAAGAGGCCGCCGAGCGCGACGACTTGTCCATCTTGTACGGAGATGGTGGTCGAGACGCGGCGGGTCGAAATTGTCGGCGAGGCGACAACGCCGGTCTTGCCCACATCGCTGACTTCCTGCGCGATATCGAGCAGCACGGTGCCGCTGACATTGACGCGCGGGGTGATCTTCAGGATCACGCCGGTATCGCGGTACTCGATCGAATTGGCCGTGTTCAGGCTGGTCGTGCCGCCCGCGCCTGCTGCCTGATTGAGCGGCGTGATCTGCTGCGTGAGCACGGGAACCTGATCGCCGACTTGCAGCGCCGCCGTCTGGTTGTTCAGCACCATCAGCTTGGGCGCGGACACGACCCTGACGTTGGTGCGTTCCTCCAGCGCATTGAGCGCGGCGCGAATGTCGTTCTTGTTGGAGTAGAAATACGAGAACCCCGGCAGGACTCGCGTCGGCGAAGCCGTCGTGCCTTCGCCGAGCGCGAAATTGGATTCGCCTGTCTGGAAATTCCACTGCACGCCGAAGCGCAGATCGTCGTTCAGCCCGACTTCGGTGATCGCGGCCTCGATCAGCACCTGGAGCGGCGGCACATCGAGCTTGCGCAAGGCATCCTCGACGACCGAATAGTCGTGCGCGGTGCCATAGACCACGACGGCATTGTTGATGTCGTCCGAGGTGACCCGAACCTTGAGAGACGGCGCACCGCCGACATCGCCGGGCAAGGCGGTTTGGCGGTTTCCGCCCTGGTTGCCGCCCTGATTGCCGGACGGATAGGACTGGGCTGTGCCGGCCTGGCCTCCCGAGCCAAGCGCGCCGCCGCGCGGATCCTGCGCGAAAGGATCGGGATTATCATCGGCCTGCCCGGCGCCGCCGCTGATGCCGAAGCTGCCGTTTATGGTCTTGACCAGATCGCGCGCGCGGCTGTTCTGCACCCGGTAGATGAACAGCTTTGGTTCGTTGCTGCTGCCCTCCCGGTCCAGCACCTCGACCCACCGGCGCACGTCTTCGAGATATTGCTTCTGCGCACTGATCGCGATGACGCCGTTGAGCTTGTCCATGCCGATCAGGCGCACGAGGCCGCGCGTCGGCGCATCGGGCGCGTTGATCAGCTTGTCGAGCTCGGGGACGATCTGGCGGCTGTCCATGTTCTGCGGCACATAAAGCGCGAACGACATCGAGCGCAGCCAGTTGACGTCGAACTGGCCGATTACCTCATGGGCGTTCTTGCGCTGGGCTTCGGTGCCGACGATGATGAGGCTGTTGTGCGTGGTATCGACCGACTGCACTGCACCCGGCACGACGGTATCGAGCAACTTCTTGAGCTCTTCGGCATTGGCGAACTGCAACGTGACCGTTTCGGCGCCGAAGCCGCGGTCAGTCAGAAACTCGGTGCCGCGGGCCTTTGCCGCATCGACGGTCAGGATCCGATAGCCCGAGCCTTCCCAGACGAGGGCGAGATTGGCCTTCTTGAGCGAAGCTTCGAACTGCTCCAGCAGTTGCTGGCGATTGACCGGGCCCGATGTCGTCAGACCGACATCGACGTCGCCGTCCACATTGACCGTGTAAGGGATGCGCAGCGTGTCGCGCAGCACGATCTGGGCGAGGGTGCGCACATCCGCGCTGGGAATATTGAATTCGATGTTGCCCCTGGGCGGGATGCGGCCTGAATCGCCCCCTGCGGCGTTCACCGGGGCGGGGGCGGTGCCGCCCAGAATGGTTGTCGGCACGCCGTCGGGGCGCTGAACATCGGCGACCGGCGTGGAAGGCAAGGCCCGCTCGACCGGCTGGATCGTGCTCTGCGCGGTGCAGCCCCCGGTCAATGCAAGGGCAAGCGCCGAGATTCCGCAGCGCAGGATCATCACGTCCTTATTCATTTGTGTTCTCGCTATCCGAATCGTCGGTCTTGGCCGAAGGAGGGGCTGCCGCGTAGGCAATCTGAAGGGCGTTCGGACCAGTGCCGAACGTCGCACTGGTCGCGCCGATGGTGACAAGGCGAAGGCCGCGGTAGCGCGCGCCTGCGGCAAGGTGCAACACGCGCCCATCCGCCTGCTTCAGCACCAGCACGCGCCGGTTTCCGATCCGCATGCTGCCAAGCACCGCCGTCGGCCCGAGCGGGCCGTAGCGCACGGGTGCCTTCACCGGCGCGCCGTCTGCGCTCGTCTCTCCGTCAACGGATGTGCCAGCAAGCTTGCGCGGCTGGAACAGCGACTTCGGCCCGAGGCCGATGGCACCGGGTTCGCCGAACGAGGGCAGTGCATACTGCGGCGAACGCCCCGCGACGAGAGTGTCTGCGAGCGAGCTGCCAGCAGGCAAGCCAATCTGCACGACGAGCGCCGCCGCCAGCAGCATCGCGCATGCTGCCGGCACAAGCGCGCCGTTGGCGCGGTCAGGCAGGTACGAACGGAGCTGAGACTTCGATTCTGACATCGATCTGGTCCGAGTTGAAATGGACAAGGGCATCTTCCGCGACGAGTGAAATGCTTTCGATCACGACATAGGGCCGGATGGTGTTGAGCCGGTTGAGGAGCGCTTCGATCTGGGCGTGCGACATCTGGGCCTGCAGCATGGCGCGCACCTCGCCGTTGTCGGCTCCTGCGGAATCGGTCGATTTGATATCGGCTCCGACTGCCATGGCGGTGGTTTCCAGTTGCTCGCGCAGCAATTCCCCTGCTTCGTCCTCGTTCGGTGCGGCGATGATCTGCGCGCGCAATTGATCGGCTTCGCGTGCCGCTTCGTTGGCGAGGGCAGGGAGGGAAGCGATCCGCCGTTCGTTGAGCTGGAACGTCGCGGCAAGCCGCTCTCGCTCGGCGACTCGTGCAGAATATCCAGCCATGATCGGCAGGGCGACGCCGAACGTGAACAGTAGAACCGCTG
>CANCET010000217.1 GCA_947375105.1 Sphingomonadaceae bacterium | reverse complement strand
CTGCCGGCTTCGGCAACACCGCGTTCGGGACCAATGGCCCGAACTATCGGATCAAGGGCGCTGAAATGCAGATCGTTGCACGCCTCTCGGATGGGCTGACGATCCAGGGTTCGGCAACCTACAACGACTCCAAGCAGTCGAATGCGCCTTGCTTCATCGCGAACAACCCCGGCGTGTCCAGCTTTGGCAAGTGCATCACCGAGGTGTTTGCGGGCGGTACGGTCAAGCCGGTTCAGAGCCCGTTTGGTACGGTCGGCAGCATCACCCCGTTCAGCCCGCATTTCCAGGGCAACATCCGGGGCCGCTACGAGTGGTCGGGCAAGGCCGGCATGGAATGGTTCGTGGCGGGTGGCGTGAACTACACCAGCTCGCAGTTCAACCAGCCCGCGACCTACCCGTCGGGCGACGTTCCGGGCAACGGCAACGTGGTTGGTCCGAACGGGATCATCGTCCCCGCCACCACCGTGCTGCGCTACAAGATGCCGGGTTATGCGCTTACTGACGCGCAGATCGGCTTCACGCGTGACAAGTGGACCGTGACGATCTTCGGTGACAACCTGTTCAACAGCCACGCATCGACGTTCACCAACTCGTCGCAGTACATCAAGACTTCGACGATCGTTCGTCCGATGACCTACGGCCTCAAGATCAGCACGAAGTACTGATCGCGTGCCACAATGACGTAACAGGCAGGGGCGGTGCTTTACGCACCGCCCCTAACTTTTTGGGGCCACTGCAATTTGAGGCCCGTGCATTTTGAGGGCGCTGCAAGTTTGACAAGCGTCCCGCGATTACCGACACATCAGGGCGTTATGGCCACACAAACCGATCTGCCAAACTCTGACTTACCCAGGCCTTCGCCGCTCCTTCCCGTGTCTCCGCTTGAGGCAGAAGTCAGCGCACTGCGCGAGCTTCAGGCCAAGGGAGACCATCTCGGCGCAGTGGAGGGTGCAAACCGCCTGCTTAAGGCCCATCCCGCAAACCGCGACCTGTTGCTGATTGCAGCACACTCGCTGCGCATGGACCAGCAGATCGCTGCGGCGTTGGCCACGCTTGCGCAGCTCGCCGAACACCATCCACGCTTCAGCCAGTTGTTCCTCGAACGCGGGCTATGCCATGTTGCCCGGAGGGATGCGCCGGCTGCCATCGCCGACCTGCGGATGGCCGTGCTGACCAATCCTGCCCTGATCATGGGCTGGCGGATGCTCGACGGGCTGTTTCGGATGACTGGCGACACGGCCAGTGCCGATCTGGCCGCAAAACACTTCGCGCATCTCACCAGCATTCCACCACCCATCGTTTACGCCAAGGTCCTGTTTGGCGACGGCGAAGTCGATGAAGCCGAAATGCAAATCCGGCGGTTCTTGCTTGATTTCGGCGATCACCCCGAAGGCATGCGGCTGCTCGCGCAGATCGGGCACATGCGCAATGTGCTCGACGATGCCGAAGCGCTCTATGAGGGCGTGCTTGCGATGGTGCCGGATCATCACGAGGCGCGTCATGAATACGTCCAGGTCCTGATCGCGCGGCACAAGTTCCCCCAGGCGCGCGAGGCGCTTGAACCTCTGCTGAAGCGCGAGCCGCACAATCACGCCCACCGCACCCAGGCGGCAACAATCAAGGTCGGTCTTGGCGATTTTGCCAGCGTGATCCCCGAATATCGCACCATGCTTGCAGAGAGTCCCGGCAATACGATCGAAGCGCGCGTCCGCCGCGCCGATCTCAACTTGTGGCTCGGCCACGCGCTCAAGACCGAAGCCCTCACCGACGAAGCGATCGACGCCTACATGGCTGCGACCGCTGACCGGCCGGATTTCGGCGACGCGTGGTGGAGCCTCGCCAACCTCAAGACCTACCGTTTTTCGGCCCAGTCCATCGCGGTGATGCAGGAGCAGCTCGATGCGCCTGCGACCGCCGAAGTGGACCGCATCCACATTGCTTTCGCGCTGGGCAAGGCGCTGGAAGATGCGGGCGACTATGCGGCATCCTGGGCCACCTATGCCCGGGGCAATGCGATGCACCGCGCGAGCAACGGCTACCTCCCGGACGTGTTCGAGACCAACACGCGCGAACAAAAGCGCGTGTGCAACCCGGCCTTCTTCGCGCAGCGCGCAGCCTGGGGGCTCGATGATCCCGCGCCGATCTTCGTGCTGGGCCTGCCGCGTTCCGGCTCCACGCTGATCGAGCAGATCCTTGCCTCGCACAGCATGGTCGAAGGCACGCAGGAACTGCCCGATATCCAGCGCATCGTGCATGAGTTGCAGGGCCGTGAGCTCAATTTTGACAAGCCGCTCTACCCTGGTTCACTGGAAGAGCTGGATGAAGGCGCGGTCCGCCGCTTCGGTGAACAATATATCGCCGATACCATGCCCAACCGCATCCTTGGCCGCCCCTACTTCATCGACAAGATGCCGAACAATTTCCGGCATGTCGGGCTCATCCACCTGATCCTGCCCAACGCGAAAATCATCGACGCGCGGCGCGATGCGATGTCGTGCTGCTTCAGCAACCTGAAGCAGCTGTTCGCGCAAGGGCAGGAGTTCACTTACGGCATCGAGGACATCGCGCGGTACTATCGCACGTATATCGAGCTGATGGATCATTGGGACGCGGTGCTGCCCGGCCGCGTGCTGCGCGTGCAGCACGAGGACGTGGTCGACGACCTTGAAGGCAGCGTTCGCCGCATCCTCGATTATTGCGGCCTGCCGTTCGAGCCGGCCTGCATCGAATTCCACAAGACCAAGCGGGCCGTGCGTACGCCGAGCTCCGAACAAGTGCGCCAACCCATCTTCCGCGACGGGCTCGATCAGTGGAAAAAATTCGAGCCATGGCTCGAGCCGCTACGCGAAGCGCTGGGGCCGGAGCTGGCGCCGCGATGATCAACCAAAAAGATAACTGGGACAGGACACGCCAATGGCAGCAGTAGGGATGAGCAGCGCCCCCGCAGGCGAGGAGAATGCTTCGGTAGGGCTGCGCTGGTACGTCCTGTTCGTAATGATGCTGGCCTATACGATCAACATCGCGGACCGTTACGTGATGTCGACCGTGCTGGAGCAGATCCGGCTCGACCTGCACCTCAGCGACGCCGGCGTGGCGTTCCTGACCGGTGTTTCGCTCGCACTGTTCTACGTCAGCATGGGTATTCCGCTGTCATGGATCGCGGACCGCTACAACCGGCGCAACCTGCTCGCGATCTCGATTACGCTGTGGTCGCTGATGACCACGATGTGCGGGCTTTCGAAGGGCTATATGCAGCTGCTGCTGGCGCGCATGGGCGTGGGCATCGGCGAAGCGGGCGGCACCCCTTCCTGCAACTCGATCATCTGCGACTATTTCCCCGCCGCGCGGCGCCCGATGGCGCTGACGATCTTCTGCCTTGGCGCACCGATCGGTGCATGGATCGGTGCGGACATGGCAGGCGCGGTGGCGCATGCCTATGGCTGGCGCGCGGCGTTCCTCGTGCTCGGCATTCCCGGTGTGCTGCTGGCGCTGCTCATCATGGCAACGATCCGCGAGCCCAAGCGCGGCTGTCTCGACGTGATCAAGAGCGACGATGACCCGACGCTGATGGAAACCATGCGCTTCTGCCTGAGCCAGCGTTCGGCGGTGCATGTGATGATGGGCAGCGGCGTGGCCGCGCTGTGGGGTTGGGGCCTGATGTGGTTCATCCCGACGTTCCTGCAGCGCACCTACCAGATCGACGTGGGCCAGGCCGGTGCGATCGTCGGGCCGATCCACCTCGTGATGGGCATCAGCGCTTCGCTGCTGACCGCATGGATCCTCGGCCGTCCGTCCTACACCGATCCGCGCAAGATCGTGTATCTGCTTGGCGGCGTGACCGCCGTGGCCACGGTGCCGGGGATCATCGCGATCTACACCCACAACATCACACTGGCGACGGTCTCGCTGTGGCTGTTCATCCCGGGCATCTATTTCTACATCGGCCCTGCCTTTGCGCTCGGCCAGAACCTTGCGCCGCCGAAGATGCGCGCGATGTTCAGCGCCATCGCGCTGCTTATCGCCAACGTGTTCAACCTGATTGTCGCGCCGCAGGGCGTGGGCCTCCTGAGCGACTACTTCGCCGGGCCGGCCGGCCCCGATGCAGCATCGCTGCGTTCGGCGCTGCTGATCCTCGCGCCCACCGGGTTCTGGGCGGCATTCCACTATTTCATGGCGGCCAAAACGATCGTCGAAGACCAGAAGCGAGCTATCGGTTATGTCTGACTTGCCTCCCCTCCCCTCGTATATCAACGGTCAGTGGGCCCTTCCCGCCACATCGACGGGCATTTTCGAGGCAATCAACCCTGCCACCGAAGACGTCTGCGCGCGCGTGGCGCTGTGCGGGGCCGACGATGTCGACCGCGCCATGGCAGCGGCGCGGGCGGCGTTCGACGGCTATGCCGCGCTGAGCCTCGACGCGCGGCTTGCCCTCGTCGAGAAGCTGATCGCGGTGTTCGAGGCGCGCTATGACGAAATGGTCAGCGCCATCAGCACCGAGATGGGCGCGCCCTACGACCTTTCCTTCAACGCGCAGGCCGAATGCGGCCCGGGCCACCTCAAGGAAACCGTGCGCGCGGCGCGCGAGATGGAGTGGGAGCGCCCCATGGGCGAGCGCGGACGGCTGGTGCACGAGCCGGTCGGCGTCTGCGCGCTGATCACGCCGTGGAACTGGCCGATCAACCAACTCGCAGCCAAGGTCGGCCCGGCGCTTGTGGCCGGCTGCACCATGGTCCTGAAGCCCAGCGAAGTCGCCCCGCTTTCAGCGCAACTGTTCGCCGAGTTAATCCATGAAGCCGGCTTCCCGGCGGGCGTGTTCAACATGGTCCACGGCACCGGCCCCGGCATCGGCGACGCCCTGACGAGCCATCCGGAAGCGGACATGGTCTCGTTCACCGGATCGACCCGGGCGGGCATCCAGGTGGCCAAATCCGCCGCCGAATCGGTCAAGCGGGTCAGCCAGGAACTCGGCGGCAAATCGGCCAATATCGTCTTTGCCGATGCAGGCCTCGAAGGCGCGATCAAGCGCGGCGTGCGCCATTGTTTCGGCAATTCGGGCCAATCCTGCAACGCGCCAACGCGCATGCTGGTGGAGGCATCAGTCTACGACGAGGCCGTGGCCATTGCCAAGAAGGCCGCCGAAGGCGTCAAGCTCGGCGATCCCAAGGAACGCGGCGGACACATCGGGCCAGTGGTGAGCAAGGTTCACTATGACAAGATCCAGCGACTGATCGAGGCTGGTATCGCCGAGGGCGCGCAATGCGTCACCGGCGGCCCGGGACGCGCCGACGGGTTTGACCGGGG
>CANCET010000216.1 GCA_947375105.1 Sphingomonadaceae bacterium | reverse complement strand
CCGTCAAGGTGGCGTGTCAGCGCATTGCCGAGCGCAAGATGGAAGCGCAGCGTGGCCGTGCCGTCGCCCGCTGTGCTCAGTAGCAGCGGCACATGCGCGACGCGGGGCCCGTCCGGTGTTGTCAGGAACACCATGCCGAAGCCGGTTTCCGCGATCAGCGCGGAAAACAGGGCGCGGTCGTCCGTGCGGTAGGCCGGATTGGGGTGCATCAGGGCTTCGGGCCCCGCTGCGGCGGCTTGCCCGTGCCCGATCTGCCAGCGCCCGATTTACCAGCGCCCGATTTACCCGTGCCCGATCTTGCGGGACCGCTCTTGGGCGGCGCACGGCGCACCGGCTTGCCGCCATTGGCCGCGCGTTCGGCGGCATTGCGCTCTGCCGCTGCCCGGCCGGCCGACGCGCGGGCCAGCGCTGTGCCGGTGGGAGCCTTGCTGCCGGGGCCTTTCTTCACGCCGGCGCGCGCCTTGGGCTCGGCGCGGCCACTTGGCGGCGCATCGGCGCGCTTGCGGCGTTCGCCGCGGCGTTCCTTGCGGTATTCCTTGGCGTGGGCCTTGGCCGCACGCTTCTCGAACACCTTGTCTGGCACCAGCTTGACCGGCTCCAGCGGCAGATCGCCGTCGGCTTCCTCGAAGCCCAGTTGCGCCATGGTCGCTGCAAAGTGATCGGGCAGGGGCGCTGTCACGTCGAGCAGATCGCCTTCCGGATGCTCGATCCGTAGCCGCCGCGCATGAAGGTGCATCTTGCGGCTGATCGATCCGGTCAGAAACGCGGCTTGCCCGCCATATTTGCCGTCGCCCACGATGGGGTGGCCGATGGCTGCCATGTGCACGCGCAACTGGTGCGTACGGCCGGTCAGCGGCTGAAGCTCGACCCAGCACGCCGAATTGCCCGCGCGGCCGATCACGCGGTAGCGCGTGCGGGCGGACTGGCCGTGCTCGGTCTCGTCGACCATCATCTTCTCGCCGCCCGTACCCGGCTGCTTGGCAAGCGGCAGCTCGATCAGGCCGTCCTTGACGTCGGGCACGCCGGTAATCAGCGCCCAGTAGATCTTGCGCGCGGTCCGCCCGGAAAAGCGCTTTGAAAAGAACGCTGCGCTGCCCGGCGTGCGCGCTATCAGCAGTACGCCCGATGTATCCTTGTCGAGTCGATGGACAAGACGCGGGCGCGGGCCCTTCTCGTCGGCATAGGCATCGAGCAGGCCGTCGACATGCTCGTACGTGCCGCTGCCGCCCTGCGTTGCAAGGCCCGGCGGCTTGTTGAGCACGATCGCAGCGCGGTCCTGGGTAAGGATCATGCTTTCTGCCAGCGCGATCTGTTCCTCGGTCAGCGGCTTCTTGGGCCGTGCGCTCTTGATCCCCGGCGGCGCGGAGCCGCCCGGCGGCACGCGCAGCACCTGACCTTTTTCTAGCCGCGTATCGACATCGGCGCGCTTGCCATCGACGCGCAATTGCCCGGTGCGTGCCCAGCGTGAAACGGTGGCAAAGCCGACTGCCGGGAGGTTGCGCTTGAACCAGCGGTCAAGCCGCACCCCGTCATCGTCCTTGGTGACGGTGAACTGGCGGACGTCGCCATCATCCTGCGCAGAAGCCACGCTCATGCCGCCACCCGTGAAAGCCAAAGCCCTGCAAACAGCGCGGCAAATCCGGCGACGAGCGAGGCAGCAACATAGGTTGCGGCCAGCCCGAGCGCGCCGCGTTCAACGAACACCGCAAACTCCAGCGCGAACGAGGAGAAGGTTGTGAAGCCGCCCAGAACACCCACGCCCAGCAGCAGGCGCCATTGTTCGCCGTCCGCGCCGTGGCGTGCCAGCCAGCCGACGAGCAAGCCCATCGCGGCGCTGCCCAGAACGTTGACGGTGAGGGTGGACCATGGAAAGGCGCCGGCCGCAGCCGGCCCGATGGCGGCGAGAAACAGGCGGCCGGTCTGGAAGCGGAGCCATGCGCCGAGCGCGCCGCCAGCGGCGACAGCAAGGCCGGGTGGAACGCTGGCAATCAAGGGTTGGGTGGGTGTCATCGGCCATGCCCCTAACGCAGGCCTGCGTGAATTGCACGAGATTGCTTGCCTTGTCGGGGCGCTTTTGGTAGCGGGCGCCCCGATAGAGCCGATCCGCTCGGATTCGGCCCGTTTCGTATTTCTGCCATTCCCCGGAGGGAATGTTTTCAAATCAAGGTGACTCCCGCGCCGCGCGGGCTCTCGCCATCAGCATTGAGGTGTAGCGGTTTATGCAGATTCTCGTTCGCGACAACAATGTCGACCAGGCCCTTCGCGCGCTCAAGAAGAAGCTGCAGCGTGAGGGCGTGTACCGCGAGATGAAGCTGCGCCGTCACTTTGAAAAGCCGTCGGAAAAGCGCGCCCGTGAAAAGGCTGCTGCTGTCCGCCGCGCCCGCAAGATGGAGCGCAAGCGGCTTGAGCGCGACGGCGGCAAGTAAGCTGCCTTCAGGGCCGGTACGAACCGGCCCTTAGCCTCTTGCGATAAGGGTCCGGCTGGGCCAAGAGGGCGCCGTATTCGCGGCGCCCTTTCGCTTGTCCGGCCTGTGGTGGGCCGCAAGCGAGGGCCAGAAATCGGGGGCCGTCCCGCCGGCTCCGCAAAAGGGGAAGACATGTCGGAAATCACCCGCGTTCCGCTCCAGCCGGTTGGCAAGGGATCGCTCACCCGCATCTGGATCGGCGTGATTCTCGCGCTGCTGATCGGTGCGGCCACGGCTTGGGCTGTGCGCTATCAGGGCCTCGTCGTCGAGACCGTCAAGGCCGGTTCCGGTCCTTCGCCTACGCTGGGCGATGTCGTGCTGGTGAATTATGCGGGCCACCTCGCCAGCGGCAAGGAATTCGACAAGGGCGAGAAGGTTGCCATGCCGGTCGAGGGCGTGATCCCCGGCTTCAGCAAGGGCCTGCAGAAGATGCAGCGCGGCGGCAAGTACAAGCTCGTGATTCCTGCTGCCATGGCCTATGGCGCAGCAGAGCAGAAGAACCCTTCCACGGGCGAAGTAGTGATCCCGGCGAACAGCGACCTGACGTTCGACGTCGAACTGCTCGATTTCAAGAGTGCAGCCGAGATCGAGCAGCGCCGCCAGATGCTCCAGCAGATGCAGCAGCAGATGGGCAGCGCCCCCAAGGGTGGCGCCGCACCGGAAGCCATGCCGCAGCCCTGATATCTACCCGGCCAGCAGCGCGTCTGCTGGCCCAAGCCCCAAGCGAAAGAACGCCATGTCCGTAGACACCGCCACGGTGGCCAGGATCGCCGCGCTGGCCCGCATCAAGGTGACCGATGACGAGATCGCGGCGATGGTGCCCGAACTCAACGGTATCCTCGCGTGGGTCGAGCAGCTCGGCGAAGTGAACGTTGAAGGGATCGCTCCGATGACCGCGGTGATCCCCAACCAGCAGCGCCTGCGCGCCGATGTGATCGGTGCTGATCCGCTGACCGGCGGCAACGTGCGCGACAAGGTGCTGTCGAACGCGCCGGCCGGTGAACATGGCTTCTTCGGCGTGCCCAAGGTGATCGAGTAATGACCAATCTTACCGACCTCGGCGTCGCTGCGATCCGCAGCGGCGTGGCGAAGGGTGATTTCACCGCGACCGAAGTGGCGGGCGCCTTCAATGCTGCCGTGGCCGAAGCGCAGGACGCGCTCAACGCCTTTATCACGCTGACGCCGGAACTGGCGCTTGAAGCCGCTGCCGCCATCGATGCGGACCGCGCGGCGGGCAAGTCGCTGGGCAAGCTGGCCGGCGTGCCGATCGGCATGAAGGACCTGTTCGCGACGACGGGCACCAGGACCACCGCCGCCTCGAACATCCTCGGCAATTTCGTGCCGCCTTACGAATCCACCGTTTCGCAGAAGCTGTGGGATGCAGGCGCGGGCATGCTCGGCAAGCTCAATCTCGATCAGTTCGCCATGGGCTCGTCGAACGAGACGAGCGCGTTCGGCAATGTGATCTCGCCTTGGCGGCGTGAAGGCAGCACTGCGCAGCTTGCCCCCGGCGGTTCCTCGGGCGGTTCCTCCGCCGCCGTCTCCGCGCGCATCGCGCCTGCTGCGACGGGCACCGACACTGGCGGCTCGATCCGCCAGCCTGCCGCCTTCACCGGCATTTCGGGGATCAAGCCGACGTATGGCCGCTGCTCGCGCTGGGGCATTGTCGCGTTCGCCTCCAGCCTCGATCAGGCGGGGCCGATGGCGCGCGATGTGCGCGATTGCGCAATCATGCTGGAAGCGATGGCGGGCTTCGACCCCAAGGATTCGACCAGCCTCGACATGCCGGTGCCAGAGTGGGAAGCCAATCTGAACGCCGACCTGCGCGGCAAGAAGGTGGGCATTCCGCGCGAATACCGCATGGACGGGATGGACGCCGATGTTGCCCGCACGTGGGACGAAGGCATCGCGTGGCTGAAGGATGCAGGCGCCGAGATCGTCGACATCAACCTCGCGCACACCAAGTATGCACTGCCCGCGTACTACATCATCGCGCCAGCCGAAGCCTCGTCCAACCTCGCCCGCTATGATGGCGTGCGCTATGGCCTGCGCGACCTCCCGCAGGGCGCGGGCCTGCAAGACATGTACGCCGCCACGCGCGCCGCAGGTTTCGGCGCGGAAGTGAAGCGCCGCATCATGATTGGCACGTATGTGCTCTCGGCCGGCTTCTACGATGCCTATTACACGCAGGCGCAGAAGGTTCGCACGCTGATCAGCCGCGATTTCATGGATGCCTTCCAGACCGTCGATGTGATCCTCGCCCCCACCGCGCCGACCGCTGCCTTCGGCCTTGGCGAGATGGTCAGCGATCCGCTGGCGATGTACCTCAACGACGTGTTCGCCGTGCCCGCCTCGCTGGCCGGCCTGCCCGCCATGTCGGTGCCCGCGGGCCTCGACCGGCAGGGCCTGCCGCTCGGCCTCCAGCTGATCGGCCGTCCGTTCGACGAACAAGGCGTGCTCGATGCAGGTCTGGCAATCGAAGCCCGCGCGGGGTTCACCGCGCGTCCGGCGAAGTGGTGGTAAGATGAGCGACTATCGTATTCAGGGCGCAACGGGTGAATGGGAGGTCGTTGTCGGCCTCGAAGTCCATGCGCAGATCAGCACGCAGGCCAAGCTGTTTTCGGGCGCTGCCACCGCGTTCGGCGCGGAGCCCAACACGCAGGTCAGCCTCGTCGATGCGGCGATGCCCGGCATGCTGCCCGTGCCCAACCGCGAGTGCATCCGCCAGGCGGTGCGCACCGGCATCGCGATCAATGCGCAGATCAACAAGTGGTCGCGGTTTGACCGGAAGAACTACTTCTACGCGGATCTGCCGCAGGGCTACCAGATCAGCCAGCTCTACCACCCCATCGTGGGTGAGGGCGCGGTCGAGGTGCAGCTCGACGACAA
>CANCET010000215.1 GCA_947375105.1 Sphingomonadaceae bacterium | reverse complement strand
ATGGGGGTGCCGGTGGGGCCGCTCGCGCTGCTGGTGGCGGTGGAAATGCTGCCCGATCTCATGCGCACGCTCGGCAACGTGACGCTCGACGTGGCAGTGACGGCAGTGGTCGATGCGATGCCCGGCCTTGATGACGAGGCAGAGGCTGGGGCTGGGCCTGCCTAGCCGCTAGCCTTGGATGCCGGGCGGAACAGCGGTTCGCCCAGCAGGAAGCCGATCAGGTTGGGCCGGCCCAGATTGTCGAGCATCGCCTCGATGATCAGCAGGATCGGCACCGAAAGCAGCGCGCCGGGTACGCCCCAGATCCACGAGAAATAGCTGATCGCCAGCAGGATCGAGACCGGGCTCACCGTCAGCCGGGCACCAAGGATCGCGGGGGTCACGAAGTTTGCTTCGATCGCGTGGAGCCCGAGGAAGGCCAGCACCGGCACCACGCCCACTGCGACAGAGCTCGCCGTGCCGAGCCCGACCAGCGCGAGCAGCGCCATCATCGCCAGCGGGCCAAGGTAGGGCAGGAAATTGAACACGAAGGCGAGGCCGCCCCACATGATCGGCGCGCTGAGCCCGAAGGCCCATGCGCCGCCTGCCACGATCACGCCGACACCGAGGTTGATCAGCGCCACGGTGAGGAGGTAGCCCGCCACCTTGTCCTGCACGTCGCGCATCACCCGGGCGATGCGCACTGATGCGTTCACCGTCTCACCATCGCGCGCAAGGCGGCGGCGCACGCGGATGCGCGCATCGATCATGAAGAAGGTCATCAGCAACGTGACCAGCGTTTCCAGCACAACGCTCGGTGTGGCGAAGGCAACCTGTTCGATCACCGAGGGGCTGGCGAGCACCACTTCGCGCGGGCTGTGGCCCATGAGGCGCGCGAACTGGCGGTTGAAATCATTGATCGACGCAAGATTGCCGCGCAGCTCCGCAAACCGGCGGCTGACCACGCTCAGCATGTCGGGCACCTGATCGACCATCGCGAACGCGGGTTGGAGAATCAGCGCAAGCGCCAGCACGATCACGCCCGCCATGGTCAACATCGCCAGGAGCGACGCCAGCATGTCGGGCAGGCCGATGCGGCTCAGCCGGTCTGCCAGCGGTGCGAGGATGATGGTGATGACGACGGCGGTTGCAGGCGGCAGGAACACCACCGCGCCGATCGAAAGCACGAAGGGCAGGGCCAGGAACAGCCCCGCCATCAGCAGCAGCACGATCGCGGATTGCAGGCGCGCGCGGGTATCGCCTGTCCACTCGTCGGGAAGGTGGGGTGCGGCGGCGCTCGCTTCCAGTTCGGGATCGGGCATATCGGCCATCTCGGCTCGCTTTCTGGACTCCGCGTGTGGCGGGATCAAGGCCGCAGGCGCTCGTTAACCTATCAATTGCCGCGCGTTTGCGCCGGTTCAGCTCTCCAGCGGCTTGCCGTAGATCACGTATTCCTTGTTGACCTTGCTGTCGATGGCATCGGCAATCGCGACCATCCCCTGATTGTCATCGAGGATCCAGCCGATTTCCCCGCGCGATGAGCCGTAGCGGGTCACCGAATTGCGGCGGATGTATTCGATCATCATGAAGGCGAGCTGGCTGGCGAGGCGCGAGGCCTGCAGCTTCTTGCGCACGCCCATCAGCGGCACGCGCATGGTGCGCACGCGCGGATTGCGCAGCCACAGCAGCAGCTTGGCCCAATTGAACGGAAACAGCGATCCGCCCATCGGCTTCAGCACTTCGTTGAGATCGGGCAGCGTCATCATGAAGGCCACCGGCTCGCCGTCGTATTCGGCGACCATGATCAGATCCTCGCGCACGATCGGTTTGAACTTCTTGCCGGCGTAGGCGATTTCGGTGTCGGTGAAGGGGACAAAGCCCCAGTTGTCGGACCAGGCATCGTTGAGGATGTCGAGAATCAGCTTGGCTTCGGCATCGAACTTGCTCTTGTCCACGCCGCGGATGCGGATGCGCGGGTTCTTCTCGCCCGAAGCCACGATGCGCTGGATCAGCGGCGGGAAATCCGTGGTGATATCAAGCTCGTAGGTCAGTAGCGACTTGGCCGGGGTGTAGCCCATGCCCTCGATGTAGGGGGGGTAGCGCTTGCTCTGATGGCCCATCATCACCGTGGGCGATTGCTCGAACCCGCGCACGAGCTGGCCCGGTTCCTCCCAGATCGACATCGAGATCGGCGCGAGGACACGGTTCATGCCCTTTTCGCGCAGCCAGTCTTCGGCGCGGCCGATCAGCGCGCGGGCTGTCGCCTCGTCCTCCGCTTCGAGCAGGCCCCAGTTGCCGACACCCGGACCCATGCCCTGCGACGGATCCATCGCCGTGGCCAGATGATCGATATGCGCCGAAATGCGACCCACCACTTTGCCTGCCCGGCGCGCAAGGAACAGCTGCACATCGGCATGTTCGAAAAACGGGTTCTTGCCCGGCGTGATCAGCTCGATCGCTTCCATGCGCAGCGGTGGAACCCAGGCGGGATCGCTGGCGTTGATGCGATAAGCAAGGTCCACAAAGGCAGTGCGATCGGCCTTGCCGGAAACCGGGGTGATGCTTACTTCGCCAACAGTGTCTTGGGTTCCGGCCACGATCTTGCCTTTGTTTGGAAGTATTCGGAAAAACGAATGGCTTGCCTGCGTTGGCGCGGGCCGGATTGTCAAGCCGGACGCCGCGCAAAGGGCCTTCGGGCCGAACAGGATTGATCGAATGCTTGCCTCTCCCTCGCTCGACAAGGCCGCTGCACCGGCCCCGCAGTCGCTGGACGGCGCGCCGGGAGCAGCCGCCATCCTCGCCCGCACACCGGACGACAAGGCCATGCTGCGCGCCGCAGTCGAACTGACGCGCGATCTGGGCGAGGCGAAGCCGGGGGTGTTCTGGCCCGACATGCTTGCTTCGGCCGGGATCGGCTATGCCGCGCTGGCAGGCGTGATCCTGACCGATAGCGGTTGGCTGGCGGGGGCACTTGCCATTGTCTCCGCGCTCGCGCTTTACCGGGCGCTGCTGTTCATCCACGAGCTTTCGCATATCCACAGACAGGCGCTGCCGGGCTTCCGGCTCGGTTGGAACCTGCTGGTCGGCATCCCGCTGCTCACGCCTTCGTTCATGTATGAAGGCGTTCACCCGCTGCACCATGCGCGCACGCGCTATGGCACGGTGGAGGATCCCGAATACCTGCCGCTGGCCTTGATGAAGCCGTGGTCGCTGCCGGTGTTCCTGCTGACCGCGCTGCTGCTGCCGGTCGCGCTGCTGGTGCGCTCTGCCGTGCTGGTGCCGCTGGGCGCGCTGGTGCCGCCGCTGCGCAGGCTGGTCTGGGCACGCGCGTCTGCGCTGGCGATCAACCCCGCATTCCGCCGCCGCCCGCCGGAGGGCGAGTTTGCGCGCATGGTGCTGTGGCAGGAAGCCGGCGCTTCGGTGTGGGCGTGGTTCGTGCTGGGCTGGTCGGCCACGCATGGCTGGCGGCCGCTGCTGATCGGCATTGCGGTGATCGCGCTTGGCGCAGTGCTCAATCAGGCGCGCACGCTGGTGGCGCATCTTTGGGAGAACGAGGGCGAGGCGATGACCGTGACCGGGCAGTATCTCGATTCGGTCAACGTGCCGCCGCCGGGCTGGGCCACCGTATTATGGGCTCCGGTGGGCCTGCGCTATCACGCGCTGCACCACCTGCTGCCCAGTGTGCCCTATCATGCGCTGGGCGAGGCGCATCGCCGCCTGAGCGCCGAATTGGGCGTGGGATCGACTTACGGCAGGTCGAGCTACACCGGGCTTTTTCCGCTGCTCGGCCGGCTGGTGCGCAGCACGATGACCGCGCGCTAGAGCACTTTCCGCCCAATCTGGCTCACCGTGACGGAGCCGATTTTGGCCGAGTGCAAGGAACGCGGAGGGAGCAATGCCGAAGCATTGTGACCGACAAGAGACGCAGCAATCGGCCAAAAGGGGCCCGCCCCGAAGGGGTTGCGTCAGGCAGTCCGCTGGACAGCGTTACGCTGCTTGCAGGGGCAACCAGCCCCTGCTGCGCACCGCGCCTTGCCAGCGGGCTGCCTGACGCAATCACGGTGAACCAGATTGGGCGGAAAGTGCTCTAACGCATCACCGCGACATAGACGCCGACCGCAATAACCAGCGCGGCAAAGCCTTTTTCGACAAGGCCGCGATGGTTCGAAAGCTGCGCGGCGCTCTTGATCCCCAGCGCGGCGCCGGCTGCGCCGCCAATGGCCAGCACGGCAACGAGCGGCCAATCGACATAGCCTGATAGCGCATAGGACGTGGCCGTGGTCGCGCCCAAGGCTGCAACGATTACCAGCGAAGTTCCGGCGGCAAAGCGCATCGGCATGGCGGTTGCCAGGATCAGCCCCGGCACGATCAGGAAGCCGCCGCCAACCCCGAAGAACCCGGCGAGCAGACCCGTGCCGAGCCCGATGGGGACGAGGCGTGGCAGCAGTTGGCGGGCGCTGGTGGCGGTCAGCCGCACGTCGGCCTGTTCGGCGGTGCGGCGCGGACGCAGCATCGAAATGCCCACAACGATCATGAGCAGTCCGAACAGCATGAGCAAGCGCTTGCCGTCGATCGCCTTGCCCAGTTCAGCACCAAGGCCTGCCCCAACAACGCCAGCGCCCGCGAACACGCCGGCGCAGCGCCACTTCACGGTGCCGGCGCGGGCATGGCCGGCCAGCCCGACGAGGGCATTGAGCGTGACTGCGACCGCGCTGGTCCCCACGGCGGCATGGGCGGAGGGCACACCAACCGCATAGACCAGCAGCGGCGTCATCAGGATCGATCCGCCCGCGCCGAGCCCGGCAAGGATCAAACCGATCGCCGCCCCGGAGCCCAGCGCGGTCAGGATCATCGCGAGTGGCATGGGATCCGTCATCGGATCAGGCCGCCTGCCGCCGGTTCCACGGCATCACGGCCAGCAACTTGGCCATGCCGCACCATCCTGTGGCGCCCGCAAACATCAGACCCGCGCCAACAAAGGCCGAGAGGCCGAGGAACGCAGGCTGGACCAGCAGGCCAAGCACCACGCCGAGCACGACGAGCGCCCCTGCGGTGATCTGGACCTGTCGCATGATCTCCATCGGAGCCTTGCTGTCTTCCTTCACCGGCAAACCGGCCGCGCGCCAAGCGTCAAGTCCGCCCTCGAGCAAGTATGCCGGGCAATCGCTGATGGCAGCGAGGCGTGCGGCGTTGGAAGTGGTGCGCATGCCGCTGCGGCAGTGGAAGACCACCGCCGGCGCATCGCCGATGCGGCCCAGGGTCTCGACCGGGCGGTTTTCGGCACCGGGAATATTGGCCCGTGCATGTTCGTCGGCGCTGCGGATGTCGATCAGGCGCGCGCCCTTGGCGACCAGTCGGCGCGCTTCATCGGGCGTAATGGTGGGCAA
>CANCET010000214.1 GCA_947375105.1 Sphingomonadaceae bacterium | reverse complement strand
AAGGCGCCGGCCAAGAAAGCCGCAGCCAAGAAAGCCGCAACGTAACGCAAGTGGGCAGGCCCTCTCCCGCTGCGGGAGAGGGCTGGGCGAGGGCAACAAACCTCAGTTGGGCGTTGCAAACCAGATGGTGTGCTTCGGCCCCTTGCCGTTGCTGCGGGCCGCCACCCGGATTTGGTCAACAGCAAACCCGTTCTTTTCCAGACGCCGGGTAAACACTGGATCGGTGCCGGCAGACCAGACCGCCAGGACGCCGTCCGCCTTTAGCGCACGCCGCGCAGCGCGCAGGCCCGATGAGGTGTAGAGCGCGCCGTTGCCATCGCGCACAACCCCGTCCGGACCGTTGTCGACATCGAGCAGGATCGCATCGTAATCGCCGTGCGCGCCGTCGATCTCGCTGCCGACATCGCCCATCAGCAATCGCACGCGCGGATCATCGAGGCAGCCCGCCGCGATATGCGCCATCGGGCCGCGCGCCCATTCGATGACCTCGGGCACCAGTTCGGCCACCACCAATTCGGCTTTCGGCCCCAGAACTTCGAGCGCCGCGCGCAAGGTGAAGCCCATGCCATAGCCGCCGATCAGCAGGGAAGGCGCAGGTCGGTCCTTCAACCGCTTGATCGTCTCGGTCGCGAGCGCAATTTCCGAGCCGCTCATCCGGCTGCTCATCAATTCGTTCTGGCCCATCACGATCATGAAATCGCGGTCGTGGCGGAACAGCCGCAGTTCGGTGCCGCCGGGCACATGCGCTGTGCCGAGCAGTTCGCGCGTGATCATTGTCAGGTCCTCTTCAAAAAAGTTCAGCCGAGGCTCTGTGCCACACTGTCGAGCTCTTCCTGCGGCACGAGGATCGCGCCGCTGCGGGGGCTGTCGAGATCGAGGATCGTAACATACGCGGCGGACAACAGCGCGAAGAACAGCAGTGCGGAGATAAGGCTGCGCCGATCTGCCCGGCCGGTCGTGAAGCCCAGCAGCGCGGTGCAGGCGCAGCAGTAGAACGCGAGCAGCAGCAGCACTTCCGAAGGCAGGCGCGCCAAGCGAGCGGCATGGCGGGTGGTCGTAATGTCGCACATCGCGTTGTAGGCCTGCACCAGCACCGGCCCGCGCGTATCGGGCGGCATGGCGCGAAGGACCGCAAGCAGCGCATCACCGAACGCGGCGCATTCCCGCGCGCTGCGGTCATGCGCGGCTTGCCATGCCGCGTCGGCCGCATACTTGCCCACATCGGCGCGCTGCCGGGCATAGTGCGCCAGCTTGCTGCCGAGCATGGCCCGTTGCCCATCCTCCAGCAGCGCCAGCCGCGTCGCCATTGTGCCGATGGCGTTCGCCTCGTCGATCACCAGCAAGCGCCGCGTCTCGTAACGGCCGATCGCCAGACTGAAGGCAAACGCCATGAGCAGCGCGAGCAGCCCGAACGCGCCTGACAGCACATAGCTTTCACCGGCCGTCTGGCTCCCGTCATCCGCACGCCGGTGCAGCGCCACGCCGAGCCACCACAGCATGGTCATCGCCATCAGCAGGCCGAGCCCCGGCAGAACCAAAGACAACGCTCCCCCCATCAACGCATCCCTTACTTCACCCAGTCTAGCCCGATTTCCTCGTAGATTTCCTTGGCCTCGGCCCAGCCTTCCTCCACCTTCACGTGGAGGAACAAGTGGACCTTCACCCCGAGCAGCTCCGCCAGTTCCTTGCGCGCGGCCTCACCGATGGATTTCAGCTTCGATCCGCCCTTGCCAAGCACGATGGCCTTCTGGCTGTCACGCGCGATCACGATCTGCTGGTGAATCTCAATCGAGCCGTCGCGCCGCGTGGCATAGCTTTCAGGCCGCACCGCGCTGTCATAAGGCAGTTCGTCGTGAAGCTGGCGGTAGAGCTGCTCGCGCGTGATTTCGGCGGCCAGCAGGCGCTCGCTCGCGTCGGACACCTGATCCTCAGGATAGTGCCACGCCCCTTCCGGCATCCGCTCGGCGAGCTTCAGCTTCAATTCCCCAACCCCGTCGCCGGAAAGTGCGGACACGAAGAACACTTCATCGAACCCGCCCATTGGTGCCAGTTCTGCTGCCATTTCCAGCAGCGGCTCCTTGGCGATGGCATCCACCTTGTTGAGCACGAGGATCTTGCGCTCGGCGCGGTCCTTCAGGCTTGTCAGGATCGGCTCGAGATAGTCGCGCTTCTTCTTGCGCCCATCGACCACCAGCAGGATCGCATCCGCGCTGTCCGCGCCTTCCCAGGCGGCATGAACCATCGCGCGGTCGAGCCTGCGCTTCGGTTCGAACAGACCCGGCGTATCCGCGAGAATCAGCTGCACCCGCTCACCGCCGGGCAGATCTTGCAGCGCGATCCCCATCAGCCGCGCGCGGGTCGTCTGCGCCTTGGCCGAGACGATCGCTACTTTCTGCCCGACCAGCGCGTTGACCAGCGTCGATTTGCCCGCGTTGGGGGCGCCGATCACCGCTACCAGACCACAATGTTCCGTCATTTGCTCATCACCCATAGCGCGCCATGAAAGCCTCGGCAGCGCCGCGCTCGGCTTCCTGCTTGCTTGAACCTGTTGCCTGTTCCGTGCCGATGCCAGCCACTTCGACCTGCACGGTAAACACCGCCGCGTGATCCGGCCCGCTGCGTTCGACGAGCGTATAGACCGGCGGCTTGCGGCGATTGCCTGCAGCCCATTCCTGAAGCGCCGCCTTGGGATGCTTGCGCTGCCCCGCGCCGCCCATCATCGCCGGCTCCCAAACCTTTCGCACGAAATCCCGCGCCGCATCGAACCCGCGCTCGACGAACAGCGCCCCGATCACCGCCTCCATCACGTCGCCCAGCACGTTGTCGCTTTGCCCCGCGCCATCGCCGCGCGCCTGCTTGCCCAAGCGGATATGCGGCGCGAGCGCCAGCCGGCGCGCCACGTCGGCGCAAGTCTCGCGGCTTACCAATGCATTGAGCCGCTGCGAAAGCTTGCCTTCCGCCGCCTCGCTCAGTTCATGAAGCCACTCCGCGATGGCAAGGCCCAGCACACGGTCGCCGAGGAATTCCAGGCGCTGATAGTCTCGCGCCTCGCCCATCGAACCGTGGGTCAGGGCCTCATGCCACAGTTGGGCACGGGCAGGAGGCTTGCCTGTCAGCGCGGCGATGAAGCCGGCGGTTTCGTCCGAAAGGGGCCCGCTCAGAACGTGCCCCCGATCCGATTGAACCGCGCGGCCGTGAACCATGTCCACGGCAGGAACCAGTTTGCCGAGCCGTCGGTCGACCACATGATGACCGTCGCGCGGCCGATCAGGTTGTCCTGCGGCACCAGACCGATGCCGCCGCCTTCGACCGCCGGAAAGCGGCTGTCCATCGAGTTGTCGCGGTTGTCGCCCATGAGGAACACGTGGCCGGCCGGCACGATCACCGGCGGCGTATCGTCCTGCGGCCGATAGCCCAGATCGAGCACGTTGTACTGCCTGCCGCCCGGCAGCGTCTCGCGGAACTGGGGATAGTGGCAGCTCGGTGTCCCGTCCGCTTCCACCGCTTCGAATTCGGGCGCGATGCAACTCGTGTTGGCCGAGACCTTGATGACGAAATCGGCGACCTTCGCCTTGGGCACGGGCACCCCGTTCAGGTGAACCTGCCCGCCGATCATCTGCACCGTGTCGCCCGGCAGGCCGATCACGCGCTTGATGTAGTCGACATCGTTGCCCGGGGGCGCCTTGAAGATCACCACGTCGCCGCGGTTGGGCTGGCCCGGCATGATCCGGCTCGGCAGCAACGGCAGGCTGAACGGCAGCGAGTAGGAGGAATAGCCGAACGGCCACTTTGCCGCGAGCAGGTAGTCTCCGTTCTCGAGCCGTGGCAGCATCGATTCCGAGGGAATGTTGAACGGCGAGAACACGAAGCTGCGGAAGAATGCCACGATCAGCACCAGCTTGATCACGAACACCGGGAAGCTGTCTTCCTTGCGTTCCTGCTTCTTCGCGGGAGGAGGCGTGTCCGCCAGCGGTTCCGGCGTTGTCGCCGTGCTCTCCGGAGCGTTCTCTGGGGTATCAGTCATCGACGCGGTCATGTGGAGGGGCCTCGCATCCGTCAAGCGCAGACTGCATGGATAAGCCTGTGCAGACGAATTTAGGAGCTCTGCCGGTCGGCCATCCCTTGCGCTTGGTCGAATGGGCAGGGTACGCCCCTCGCCATTCCGCAGGAGACGCACCATGGCCGCTACCGATACCACACCGCTCTGGACCGCGCTCGAAGCCTTGCCGCGCCCCACACTGGCCGAACTGTTTGCCGATCCGGCGCGGCTTGGCCGTTACGCTACGGTGCTCGATCTCCCCGGCGGCCCGATTCGCTTCGATTGGTCGAAGACGCACCTCTCAGCCGAAGTCGAGGCGGTGCTCTGCCAGATTGCCGACACCATGGATTTCGCCGCCAGCCGCGAGGCGCTGTTTGCCGGCGCGCTCATCAACAACACCGAAGGCCGCGCCGCCACCCATATGGCCGAACGCGGCGTCGGCAATCCCGCCGCTGCGGAAGAAGCGGAGCGCTTCCACGACCGGATGCATGCGCTGGTCGAGGCGATCCATGAAGGGCTGCTGGGCGAGGTGAAGAGCCTCATCCACATCGGTATCGGCGGCTCGGCCCTTGGTCCGGCGCTCGCGATCGACGCACTGGCCCGTGAGGATGCCCGGGTTGCCGTGCATGTCGTCTCCAACGTCGATGGTGCCGCGCTCGCCGCCGCAACCGCGCAGTGCGACCCTGCGACCACGCTGATCGCGGTTGCATCCAAGACCTTCACCACCACCGAAACCCTGATGAACGCGACCAGCGCGCTTGATTGGCTGCGCGAGGGCGGTGTGGAAGACCCCTATGGCCGCGTCGTCGCGCTCACTGCGGCGCCGGACAAGGCGGTGGATTGGGGCGTCGATGAGACACGCGTGCTGCCCTTCGCCGAAACGGTCGGTGGGCGATATTCGCTGTGGTCGTCGATCGGCTTTCCCATCGCGCTCGCGCTGGGATGGGATGGGTTCGCCGCTTTCCTCGCCGGGGCCGCCGCTATCGACCGCCACTTCCTCGAAGCGCCACTGGCCGAAAACGTGGTCATCCGTGCCGCTTTTGCTGATCTGTACTACACGCAGGCCCGCCATTGCGTCAGCCGCGCCGTGTTCGCCTATGACGAGCGGCTGCGGCTTCTGCCGAGCTATCTCCAGCAGCTCGAAATGGAATCGAACGGCAAGCGCGTTACGGCACAGGGCGAGCCGCTCACTCGTCCGAGCGCGCCGGTCACGTGGGGCGGGGTTGGCACCGATGCGCAGCACGCCGTGTTCCAGCTGCTGCATCAGGGCACGCACCTGATCCCCGTCGATTTCCTCGCTGTCGGCGTGCCCGGCCACGATTTCGATCCGGCGCACCACCGCA
>CANCET010000213.1 GCA_947375105.1 Sphingomonadaceae bacterium | reverse complement strand
GGCGGCTTCGCGACCAACGGCGTCAACATGACCAAGCTGGAAAGCTATCAGCGCGGCGCCAGCTTTGCCGCCACCGCCTTCTTCGCCGATATCGTCGGCGCGCCGGGCGAACCGGCGGTCGACCGCGCCTTCGAGGAACTCTCGTTCTTCGCCAAGGACCTGCGCATGCTCGGCACATATCCGCTGGAACGCGCGCGCGGCTGAGAACGGCGCGCGCGCACTCCGGCGCGATAATCGCTTGCTCCCGCCCGGCGGGCCATGCGACCACTGTCAGCCGTGGCAGGAGTACCGGGACCGGATGGCGCCGATGCAGGCGAACGCGCTTGGGAAGCCGCGCGTGCCATGGGCGACATCCAGTACGCGCCGCTGCCGCCCTACAAGGTCCCTTCGCACGAGCCGCCGGAATGGCTCGTCGCGGTCATGCGCTTCCTCGCCGAACTGTTTGCGCCGCTGGGCACCTGGCTTGGCGCCGGATGGAACACCATCGAGATCGCTCTGGCCGTGCTTGCCGCGCTCGGCGTGCTGTGGATCGGCTGGACGCTGTACCAGCGCTGGCGGCTGGAGCGCGCCGCCCGCAGTCCCGCCGCGCAAGGGCCGGTGATCGACCGCGCCGCGGCGCTCGCGCTGCTCGAGGATGCCGATGCACTGGCGGCCGCCGGTCGGTATGAAGAGGCAGTGCACCTGCTGCTCCAGCGCAGCGTCCACCATATCGCCGCCGCCCGGCCGGATTGGCTGAGCCCGTCGAGCACGGCGCGCGAAATCGGCCTCATCCCGGGCCTTCCCGCCGCCGCGCGCCAGGCCTTCGCCCTGATCGCGCGCGAAGTCGAGCGCAGCCTCTACGCCTTGCGCGCGCTCGCGGCCGAGGACTGGCACCGCGCGCGTGAGGCCTATGCCGCGTTTGCACTCCAGAATCTCGAAGGCGGGCGATGAGCGCCGCGTCCTCGGCGGCACCGACCTTCGGCAAGAGCACGACGCTCGGCATCGTGCTGATCGGCGCGCTCGCCTTCGTGGCGGGGCTTTACTGGCTGGGCACCGGCTGGGGGGCGACCAACAACGGCGGCGGCCACGTGGCGGGCCGCGGGCTCAACGGCTATGCCGCGCTCGCTGCGATGCTCGAGGCCGATCGCGTGACCGTGCACCGGGCGCGCGGCAAGGATGCCTTGAAGCAGCCCGGTCTGCTCGTGCTGACCCCGCCAGCCGAGGCCAAGGGCAGCGACATCGCCGAAATCGTCGCGGCACGCCGGGGCATCGGGCCCACGCTGGTCGTCACGCCCAAATGGCTGGCCTTGCGCGATTTCGCCAATCCCGCCAGCAAGCGCGGGTGGACGCGCATCGATGGCACCCAGCCCCCCGACTGGAAGGGCTATCACGACGATCTCGCGGTCGGCTTCGTCAGCGGCCCGGCGCATGGATGGATCGGCTCCGGGGCCTTCTCCGGCCTGCAGGGGCCGCTGCCAGATGATCGCAAGGTTCAGGCTGGCACGGGCCCCGGCCTCGAATCCTTGGTCGAGACCCCGGATGCGCGGATCCTTGCCGGCTATCTGACCGGTGATGGCAGCAACCCCGCGCTCGAACACTGGATCGGCATGCAGCGCCATCCTGACAGCGATCCCGACGAGGCAGACGCCAACGCGCAGTTTGCCACCAGCTATCCCGTAGTGCTGGTGTTCGAGCCCGACCTGCTCGACAACTGGGGCCTTGCAAACAAGCAGACGGCGCTGATGGCCCGCCGCCTTGTCTTCGCCGCCGCAGGGGGCCGCCCGGCAGACGTGACGTTCGATCTCACGCTCAATGGCCTCGGCGCGAGCCGCAACCTGCTCACGCTTGCGTTCGAGCCGCCGTTTCTGGCCGCCACGCTGTGCTTCTTCATGGCTCTGTTTGCAGCGGGCTGGCGCAGTTTCAACCGGTTCGGGCCGCCGCGGCTTTCGGCACGCGAGATTCCCCTCGGCAAGACCGTTCTCGTGCGCAACACCGCAGGCCTCATTCTTCGCGCCGGGCGGCTCCGGCTGATCGGCGGGCCTTATGCCGATGCCGCGCGCGAACGGCTCGTCCATGCGCTCGGCCTGCCGCGTGGCCGCTCGCCAGCAGAAACCGACGCCGCGATCGATCGCGCGGCGAGCCGGCTCGATACGGCCGGCCCGCGCTTTTCAGAGCTTGCCGAACGCCTGCGTGCAGCACGCCGACCCGCAGACCTGGTGCAGCGCGCCGCGGCGCTGCAACACCTTGAAAAGGACCTGACCACATGAATCTCGATGCAGTCCGCGAAATGGCCGCCGCGATCCGCGCCGAAGTGGCGAAGGCCGTGGTGGGTCAGGACAGCGTGGTCGACCATCTGCTGATCGCGCTGCTGGCGGGCGGCCACGTCCTGCTCGAGGGCCCGCCGGGCACTGCCAAGACCTTGCTCGCACAGAGCTTCGCCGTGACGCTGGGCCTCGATTTCGGGCGCATCCAGTTCACGCCCGATCTGATGCCCGGCGATATCCTCGGCTCCAACCTGTTCAATTTCCAGACCAGCCAGTTCACGCTCACACGCGGGCCGATCTTCCACGAACTGCTGCTGGGCGACGAAATCAACCGCACCCCGCCCAAGACCCAGGCCGCCCTGCTCGAAGCGATGCAGGAACGCCGCGTCACGCTCGACGGCGAAACCTATGCTCTTTCGGATCGCTTCATGGTGGTGGCGACTCAGAATCCGATCGAGAGCCAGGGCGTCTATCCGCTCCCCGAAGCGCAGCTTGATCGCTTCCTGTTCAAGCTGCTGGTCGGTTACCCCAGCGCCGCTGAGGAGGCGCAGATCGTCACGCGCTACGGTGCTGGTCGCGGCGCGCCCAGCCCGGCCGCACTCGGCATTTCCGCCGTGACCGGGGGCGATGCGATTGCAGAAGCCGTCTCGGCCGTCGCCACGGTCACCATGTCGGAAACGGTGGTCGATTATATCGTCCGGCTCGTGCGCGCCACGCGCGAAAGCGCCGATCTTGCCGCAGGAGCCAGCCCGCGCGCCGCCGTCGTCCTTGCTGGCGCCGCGCGCGCCCGCGCCGCGCTTGATGGGCGAGACTACGTGATCCCCGACGACGTGAAGGCGCTTGCCATCGCCGTGCTCCGCCACCGCATGCTGCTCAGCCCCGCGGCAGAGATCGAGGGCCGGGCTGCCGAAACCATCGTCGAAGACCTGATCCAGCGCACGGAAGCGCCGAGATAAGCCTTGGCACTGCGCTGGCCCTTCCCGGTGTTCTACCCCACGGCCCGCGCCGCGGTGCTGCTGGCGCTTGCCGCGCCCGTGGCCATGATCGTGGCCGCCGCTGCGCCGCGTGCGTGGATCGCAGCGCCCGCGCTGGGCGGCGCGCTGCTCGTCATGGTTCTGCTCGATGCCCTGCTCGCCCCGGTGCTGGCGGACCTGCGCGTGATCGTCCCGGACGACAGCGAGGTGGGTGAACCGGTCACCATCTCCGTGCTTGCCGATTTCCGCGCGGAGGCCCCGCGCGCCGCCCCCGTCGCTGCGCTTGCGCTCGATCCGCGCCTTGCCCCCGGCGGACGGCTCGTGGCCCCGCTGGAGCGTGACAGCGGCGCCTGGACCGCCCGGATCGAGACGGTGCCCACGCGGCGCGGCACCGCCCCGGTCGATGCCGCATGGCTGCGCTGGGACGGCCCGCTCGGCCTCGCCAGCCGGCAAGTGCGCCGCGATGTCGATGCCGTGATCCGCGTGCGCCCGAATATTGCCCCGGCGCGCAGCCCTGCGCTTCAGCTGTTCCTGCGCGATGCCCAGTTCGGCATGGTCGCGCGCCGCATCCGGGGCGAAGGCACCGAGTTCGAGGCGCTCGCCGAATACGAGGCCGGCATGGACCGCCGCCGCATCGACTGGAAGTCCTCCGCGCGCCACGCCCGCCTCTTCGCCAAGGAATACGAGACCGAGCGCAACAACCAGATCGTCTTCGCGTTCGATTGCGGACAGACCATGTGCGAGCCCATTGCGGGCCTCCCCCGCATCGACCGCGCGGTCACAGCCGCTCTCACCACGGCGTGGATCGCGCTCGGCGCACAGGACCGCGTCGCACTCTACGGCTTTGCCTCAAGACCGCAGGTGCTCAGCCCCTTCGTAACTGCCCCGCGCGAATTCCGTCGCCTGCAGGAGGCCGCCGCTGCGCTCGACTACAGCGCCGAACAGCCCAACTTCACGCTCGCGCTGTCCACGCTGGCGGCACGGCTGCGGCGGCGCTCGCTGATCGTCGTGTTCTCCGAATTCACCGATCCCACCAGCGCCGAACTGATGATCGAATCGATGCGCCGCCTCGTCGAACGGCACCGCGTGATCTTCGTCGTGATGGCCGATGCCGAACTTGCCGAATTCGTCAGCGCGCCGCTCAGGACCGCGCAGGATGCCGCCATGGCCGTCACCGCCACCACGCTCCTGCAGCAGCGCATGCTCGTGCTCCAGCGCCTGCGCCGCGCGGGCATCCTCGTGGTCGAAGCGCAGCACCAGCATATCGGCAACCGCCTGCTCGATGCCTATCTTGCCGTGAAGCGCGCAGGAAGTCTGGGATGAGCGAGCCTCGGATGAGCGATACCGAACCCGGCTTGCTGAACCGGCTCGGCGGCTGGTTCAGCCCCGCCGCCAGCGCCGACATCGCCGCCGCGCAAGATGCCGCGCTGCGTTCCGACCGCTTCCGGCTGGAGCGCGAGGGCGAATGGAAACGGCTGGAAGCCATCGTCAACCGTATCGAACGCGGGCGGCTGCGCGGCATTTCAGACGAGGACCTGCTGGCGCTGCCCGCCCTCTATCGCACCGCCGTCTCAAGCCTTGCCGTCGCGCGCGAGACCTCGCTCGATGCCGAAACGCTGGCCTGGCTGGAAGTGCTGACCCGCCGCGCCTGGTTCATCGTCTATGGCCCGCGCGCCGGATTGGGGCACTGGCTGATGCGCTTCTTCGGCGGCGGCTGGAGCGCCAGCGTGCGCGCGATGAGCCGTGACATCCTGATTGCGCTGGCGCTGATGGTGGCGGGCACGGTGGTGGGCTGTCTGCTCGTCGCCAGCGATCCCGATTGGTACTACGTGCTCATTCCGGGCGAAATGAGCGATGCCCGCGTGCCGGGTGCAAGCCGCGCGGTGCTTCTGGGAACTCTGTTCGGCCAGCAGAACCAGTCCGGCCTCGGCATTTTCGCCGCCGCGCTGTTTTCGAACAACGCGCAAGTCTCGATCCTCGCGTTCGCCCTCGGTTTCGCCTTCGGACTGCCGTCTGCGCTGCTCCTGATCCAGAACACCACGATGCTGGGCGCCTTGCTGTGGCTCTACCACGGGCAGGGCCTCACCATCGAAATCATCGGCTGGCTCTCGATCCACGGCACGACCGAGCTCTACGCAATCCTGCTGGCGGGCGCAGCGGGGCTGCATATCGGCCGCGCGATGGCCTTTCCCGGCGAGGCCGCAGTGCTGGATGCCGCTGCCGCTGCCGGGCGGCGCAGCGCCCAGGTCATGGTCGGCG
>CANCET010000212.1 GCA_947375105.1 Sphingomonadaceae bacterium | reverse complement strand
GGGAAGTACTCCAGGCGCTGCCGGGTGCCAGCTGCGTCTCTTATAAATCGTCCTTCACCCGTGTATTTTCAATGGCCTCGCATAGCGGAGCATGAAACGGCGGCAAAACGGCATTGTTTCACGCGGTCCCTATCCCCCATATAAGCGGGCCGCATCAGGAGCCTCAGGTAATGACCGACGCCCACTACGACTACGATCTCTTTGTCATTGGCGCAGGGTCTGGCGGCGTGCGCGCCAGCCGTATTGCTTCCAGCCACGGCGCGCGTGTCGCGGTGGCGGAGGAATTCCGGGTGGGCGGCACCTGCGTGATCCGCGGCTGCGTGCCCAAGAAGCTCCTTGTCTACGGCTCGCACTTTGCCGAGGAACTGCAGGACGCGGCCAATTATGGCTGGACGGTGGAGAAGACGAGCTTTGACTGGCCGACGCTGCGCGATGCCGTGCTGCGTGATGTGGACCGGCTCAACGCGGCCTACACCTCCACGCTGGAGACCCACAAGGTCGAGCGCTACCTCGAGCGCGCGGTCATCACCGGGCCGAACTCGGTGCGCCTTGCATCGGGCCGGGAAATCACGGCGAAGCATATCCTCGTTGCGACCGGCGCCTGGCCGGTCATGCCGGAATTCGAAGGCTCCGAGCATTGCATCACCTCGAACGAGGTGTTCCATCTCGATGCCCTTCCGCGCCGCGTGGTCATAGCCGGGGCGGGGTACATCGCCATGGAGTTTGCCGGGATCTTCAACGCGCTTGGCAGTCACGTAACGGTGGTCAACCGCTCGGAGACCCTGCTGCGCGGTTACGATCAGGCGCTGCGCGACCGGCTGCTCCAGATCACCATGGCGCGCGGCATCCAGTACCGCTTCAACTGCCCGTTCGAAAAGGTGGTGAAGCTTGAGGACGGGATGCTGGAAGTCTGGCTCAAGGGCCAACCCGATCCGATCCTCGCCGATCAGGTGCTCGTCGCCACTGGCCGCCGCCCCAATACGGCCGGCCTCGGGCTCGAAACCGCCGGCGTCGAACTGGGCAAGAACGGCGAGATCCTTGTCGACAACCGCGCGCAGACGTCGTGCCCCAGCATTCACGCCGTGGGTGACGTAACGGACCGCGTACAGCTGACGCCGGTCGCCATTCGCGAAGGTCAGGCCTTTTCAGACCGGCTGTTCGGCGGCAAGCATATCGAGATCGACTACAGCTGCATCCCGAGCGCTGTGTTCTCGCAGCCCCCGCTGGCCGGTGTCGGCCCGACCGAGGGCGAGGCCCGTAACAAGTACGGCGCGATCAAGGTGTTCTCGTCCGATTTCCGCCCGATGAAGAACATCTTCGCCCACCGGCCCGAGCGCGGGCTCTACAAGATGATCGTCGATGCAGCGACCGACCAAGTGCTGGCGATCCACATGATTGGCCCTGAAGCGCCCGAAATTCTGCAAGCGGCGGCCATTGCGGTAAAAGCCGGGCTTACCAAGGCCGATTTCGACGCCACCATGGCGCTCCACCCCTCGATGGCCGAGGAACTGGTGCTGATGAAGTAAAGGTTGCACATTGCAACTCGATTGCTAGTCTCCCCGAAACAATGCGGGGAGAAAACCAGTGCAACTTGGCGGCAAGACGATCCTGCTTACCGGCGGCACGGACGGGATAGGCTTGCGCCTTGCCCGCCAACTGCGCGCAAAGGGTGCTTCCGTTACCGTAACGGGACGGACCCCGGCGCGTATCGCTGCAGCTGAGGAGGAAGGCTTTGCCGTCATCCCGGCTGATCTCACCGGGCCCGAAGGGGTCGAGGCGGTGGTTGCCGCGCTCGGCACCCGGCCGATCGACATCCTCGTCAACAACGCCGGCATGGGCGCGGCGCACGATTTCCGCATCGCACCGCCGCTGGCCGAGGATGACGAGCACACTCTCTGGCTCAATCTCCACGCGCCGATCCGCCTGATTGCGGCACTGATGCCAGTGCTGCGGGCGCGGAAGGAGGCCATGATCGTCAATGTGACGTCAGGGCTCGCCATTGCCCCGAATGCGGGCTCACCGGTCTATTGCGCGACCAAGGCCGCGCTGAGGAGCTACACGCAGGCCCTGCGCGGGCAGCTCAAGGGGACCGGTATTCACGTGCTCGAAGCCTTGCCGCCGGTGGTCGATACAGCGATGACGGCCGCGCGAAGCGGCTCCAAGCTCAGCCCGGAAGAATGCGCCCGCCAGATTGTCTCCGCCATGGAGCGCGGCAAGGATGAGGCCAATGTCGGCATGGTGAA
Source organism: Sphingomonadaceae bacterium (assembly GCA_947375105.1). Lineage (GTDB taxonomy): Bacteria > Pseudomonadota > Alphaproteobacteria > Sphingomonadales > Sphingomonadaceae > Novosphingobium. The sequence continues at coordinate 3,237 of CANCET010000212.1, read as the reverse complement.
GGTCCTCCAGGCCGTGCATTCGCTCTCGCCCGCGCTTGCCCGCTCCATCCTGCTCCGCTTCTGAAGGAATTGCAGATGTCCAAGACGGTTCTGGTCTCCGGCGGCAGCGGCTACATCGCCGGGTTCATCATCAAGCAGCTTCTGGCCGAGGGTTGGACGATCCACGCCACGGTGCGCAGCCTCAAGCGCGAGGCCGAAATGCGCCCACTGCTGGGCGGAACGGCCGAAACGCTGAAGTTCTTCCCCGCCGATCTCACCGCCGATGCAGGCTGGGCGGAGGCGGTGGCCGGTTGCACTCATGTCGCTCATGTTGCCTCGCCGTTCAGCAGCAAACCGCCGCGAAACCCCGATGATCTGATCATTCCGGCGCGCGAAGGCACGGTGCGCGCGCTGCGCTTCGCCCGGGATGCCGGGGTCACGCGCTTTGTCCAGACCTCGTCGGTCGCCGCCATCGCCTATGGCCACGGCAAGGGCCACCACCACTTCACCGAGGCCGACTGGACCGATGTGAACAGCCGCGATGCCTATGCCTACGTCAAGTCCAAGACCGCTGCCGAACGCGCCGCGCGCGACTGGATGGCCAAGGAAGGTGGCGGCATGGAGTTCCTTTCCATAAATCCCGCAGCCGTGCTCGGTCCGGTGTGGAGCGCCGATTTTTCCGCCTCGATCGAATTGGTCAACCAGCTCCTTTCGGGCGCGCTGCCGGGGTGCCCTGATCTCGGCTTCGGCATTGTCGACGTGCGCGATCTTGCCGATCTCCACGTCCGCGCACTGACCGAGCCGGGCCTCGACGGTGAACGCTTCATCGCGTCCGGCCCGTTCCTCAAGATGGTCGAAGTCGCCGCAATCCTGCGCGCCGCTATGCCGCTTCAGGCCCGTAACGTACCGACGCGCCGCCTGCCGGACTGGGTCGTCCGCTTCGCGGCGAAGTTCAATCCGCTGATCCGCCAGGTCGTCGGCGAACTCGGCAACGTGCGCGATGCCAGCGCTGCCCACGCGCTCGAACGGCTAGGCTGGAAGACCCGCCCTGCGGAGGAAACCATCGTGGATTGCGCCAAAAGCCTGATCGAGCGCGGCATCGTGCGGGTCTAGATCCCGGCGAACCACTGGTAGCCGCGGTGGTCCTCCCAATAGCCGCCCTTGCCGCCATGAATGCCGTCGAGCGAGGCGACCGCCTCCACGCGCATCACGTATTTCGCCTGCTTGTAGCCCAGTTGCCGCTCGACCCTGAGGCGCAGCGGCGCGCCGTGGCCCACGGTGAGCGGCGCACCGTTCATGTGCGTGGCCAGGATTGTCTGCGGATGGAACGCATCGATCATGTCGATGCTCTCGTAGTAAGGGATGCCGCCCGTGCTGTCCGCACAGTGGAACACCACGTACTTCGCGTTGCCGGACATGCCCGCCCGTCGCAAGAGCAGTCCCAGCGGCACACCGCTCCATTCGCCGATGGCGCTCCAGCCTTCCACGCAATCATGCCGCGTGATCTGCGTGCGCCGGGGTGCCGCCATCAATTGCGCCAGGCTGAGCCGGATCGGCTGCTTCACCATGCCGTCCACGCTCAGCGTCCAATCGGCAAAGTTGTTCGCAGCGAGCGCGTTATACTCGGTCGTTCCCGGGTTCTGGTTGCCGTTCTGGCGAAACACCGGCGACATTTCGGCCCTGCTGAACTCGCGCGCCAGGGCATTGCGGTCCGTTACGAGACGCTGCGCACCGTGCGTCGCCTTTTCGCCGAGACCGAGCAATGACTTCACCGTGGGCGAGGCATTGATCTGATCGCAGCCCGCCAGCAACAGGCCGGCGCCGCCCACCAGAGCGTTGCGCCGTGTAACCAGTGAAGTCGGGGCAGGAGAGGGCATGATGATGCCGCTTGAATGATCCTTGCTCACTTCGAACGCTCCTTCGGCAGACGGTACCAGCCTGTGATGATCGAGCGCAGCTCGTTGAACGGACCTGCCAGCACGACCGCCAGCAGATGGACCACGATGAACAGTGCGAACCCGGTCGCGCAGAGGAAGTGGATCGAGCGCGCCGAGGGTCGCCCGCCGAACAGTTCCGCCAGCAAGGGGAATGCCGCGTTCAAGGTGGGCGACATCGTGCAGCCGGTGAGGATTACCACCGGGATCAGCCCGAAGAGCACGCCAAGGTATGCGATCTTCTGGAGTGGGTTATAGGCCCGCGCCGCTTCCCCAGTGGGGAAGCGCAGCTGCGCGTGTTCCTTGATATCGTGCCACAGGTGCGCGATGCTGCGTTCTTCACGCTTTAACGCAAGATCACGGCGCAAGTGTCCGGAAAGTAAGTTATATGCCATGAACAGCGTGGCGCTGATCAGCAGCACCCATGCGAATGCAAAGTGCCACTGCCGCGCATCCGCCAGGCTGTATGTCGTGGGGATCGTCACCATCGGCGGAAAGGCATAAGCCGCACCTTGCGCATAGCCGAGAAAGCCCGTCGTCGCGATCTCGAGACCGCCGACCGAGAGGAAACCGCTGGTCCCGCGGTGGCCGATGACCAGCCAGGGATGATCGGGGTTCGCGCCGTACTGGCCCCAGTACAGCCGCGGATGCGCATTGAAGATCATCATCCCGCTCATCAGCATCACGAAGATGCTCCAGGCGTTGATCCAGTGCCAGATCCGCACCGGCAGTTTCGTTCGGTAGATCAGCGGTGAAGCGACGTCGCTGGCGCGCTCCGCTTCACTGTCCGCATAGTGTGTCGCCATTGTTCCCGCTCCCGCCGAGCCGCAAGCATGCTCTCCTCCGCTGGAAGAGCAAGCGCCGCTCAGACCGGTTCGGTGCGTAACCGGCAAACGTTACATGACGCGCAGAAAAATCGCGTCAGCCTTCATACCATCCGATATCCTCGGTCGCGACTTCGCCAAACCGGGCACCTTTGGTGATGGCCTGCCAGATGATCGGCCACGACGTCAGGATCATGCTGACGAACGGCCATGGGTCGCGCCCATCCCAGCTTACATCGCGTGTCGTCACGAGATGCTTCAGGCTTGTGAGGAAGCCCTTGCCGCGCAGCATCGCGCCCTGCGTCTCGGTCAGGCAGGCGTAGAACTGCTGGAGCTTGTGGTAGTGCCGCACGCGGACCGGGCCGGTCCAGCGCGGATCCAGCACGGCATGGGCGATATCTTCCGGCTCCCAGAAATGCACCCCGCTCGTGGCGCGCGGATTGCACTCAATGGCGTGGGGCACGCCGCTCGCATCGACGATGAAGTCGAATGAAACGAAC
>CANCET010000211.1 GCA_947375105.1 Sphingomonadaceae bacterium | reverse complement strand
GGTGCGGGCGATCAGATTGGGCAGGAGCCGCGGCCAGGGCGGATCCACGGCGAGCTCTGCCATGAGCGGCAGGTAGAGTTCGCGTTGATCGGCGGGAAGGATAGCCATGCCCGGTTGCTCCCATATGGGAGATGTGCCGTCAATCCGGTTCCTTGGTGAGCGAACGGCAATCGAGGCTTGACCGTTTTCCGGTGTGACGACACGGGAGACGACGATGATCGACGCCCGCCTTTTTCGTGACGTGCTTGGAGCCTACCCCACCGGAGTCTGCGTGGTGACCGCGCTGGCGGATGATGGCGCGCGGCACGGCCTTGTCGTGGGCTCCTTCACTTCGATTTCGCTCGATCCGCCACTGGTGGGGTTCTTTCCGGACAAGCGTTCCGGCACCTGGCCGCGGATCGAGGCGACGGGCCGGTTCTGCGTGAACGTGCTGGGCGCAGACCAGCTGGCGCTGTGCCGCCGCTTTGCCGCCCGCGCAGATGACAAGTTTGCCGAATTGGCCCACGGGCAGAGCCCGGCCGGGCTGCCGGTGCTCGACAACGCCATCGCGTGGATCGATTGCACGATCGAACGCGTGACCGAAGTCGGCGATCACTGGCTGGTGGTCGGCGCGGTGGAGGCGCTGGGCAAACAGGGCGAGGGCAACCCGCTGCTATTTTTCCGCGGGCAATACCACGATCTTGCGCTGCTGGCGGATTGAGCAGCATACGGCGCACGTATTTTTCTACCAACCGGTAGAATTTTTTCCAATCACCGGCAGGTTTGATTTCGGTCAAGGATCGCGGCTGCCAGCCCTGCCAGAAGGGTGGGGCGCGGAAGGACCGGCTGTCTTTTTCCCCCCTTCCGCCGATTTCTCCCCGACTTCGGGCGGCCAGCCCCCTGGCCGCCCATTTTTTCCGTGATGCTTTTGAGTAGGCTAGGACTTTGCATGATTGCCGCGGACCCTTCCGGCTGGTAGTACCAAACCGGATGAGCGCCTGTGATACTTGCATAGTACGCAATAGAGCGATTTGCGCCGGTCTCGATCACCCCGAGATTTCGGCGTTGAGCACTATGGGCCGCCGCCGCTCGGTTTCCGCCGGTGAGCCACTGATCTGGGAAGACGACGACTCCCTGCTTGTCGCCAACGTGATCGAAGGCGTGCTCAAGCTGACGACCAGCACTGCCGATGGGCGCGAACAGATCGTGGGCGTGGCCTATCCATCAGACTTCATCGGCCGCCCGTTCGGCCAGACCAGCGCCGCCAGCGTCGTCGCGCTCACCGATGCGCGCGTCTGCGTGTTCGCGCGCAATGATTTCGACCGTTTCGCGCGCGAGCATCCCGAGCTGGAGCACAAGCTCCTGGAACGCACGCTGGCCGAGCTGGATCGCACCCGCGCGTGGATGATGCTTCTCGGCCGCAAGAGCGCGCCCGAAAAGATCGCGACCTTCCTGCTCGATATGTCCGAGCGGCTGGCGGACAATGGCTGCATGACTCACACCGGGCCTGCACGGCACTTTACCCTGCCGTTCTCGCGCCAGCAGGTGGCGGACCTCCTTGGCCTGACAATCGAGACGGTGAGCCGCCAGTTCACCAAGCTGAAGGCCGATGGCGTGGTGGCATTGCCCAGCCGGCGCGATGTCGAGATCCTCGACCGTGCGATGCTGGAAACCCTCGCGGGTTAGGCGCTCAGCCGCGCTCGTTGCGCCGGCACCAATCACCGATCAGTGGCAGATAGGACGCGGGCGCATCGCGGAAAATGACGTGCGCCGAGCCCGGGATCGTGCGGTATTGCGCGCCCGCGACGCGGCGCGCGAAGGCGGCGACGGTTTCGGGGCGGGCCTCGTCATACTCACCGGCAACGAACAGGGTGCGGCGGCCATCGAGCCGCGCGAGCAGCGCCTCGCCATCGTAATCGCGCAAAGATCCGGTGGCGCGAAATTCGACCGGACCCCACATGCCGTTGTAGACAGCTTCACCGGCATGGGGCGGCATGGCCTCGCGGTAGGCGGCGATGCGCGGATCGGGCGGGGTGCGCCAGACATGGCGGCCGAGATAGGCTTCGTCCGCCGCAGCACACTGGGCGGGGCTGGGCGGTGCGGCACCCTCACACGCATCGAGCGTGGCGCGCCACTGCGCTGGCAGGCGGCGGCGCAGCACCCCGGCGTCGGCGATCCAGCTGCGGGTGGACACGAGCGGAGACTGGATGATGAGCCCGGCCAGCGCAGCGGGACGGCGCGCGCCATATTCGAGCGCGAGTGTGCCGCCCCAGCTGCCGCCGCCGAGATGCCAGCGCTCGATGCCGAGCGCGCGCCGCACCGCCTCGATCTCGTCCACGAAGCGCGAGACGTGCCAATTGCGCGGATCGGCAGGCGCATCGGAACGTCCGCTGTCGAGCTGATCGTAGAGGATGACCGCGCGTTCTTCGGCAAGCGCCGTGAGCGGGAGCAACCCGGCGTGGCCACTGCCGGGGCCGCCGTGGAGATAGACGAGCGGCAGGCGCGGGCCCGCCAGATCGCCATTGACGCGCACATAGAGCCGTCCGCCTTCGACGGGGACCATCAGTTCCCGGTCCGGCTTGAGGCGCAGTTCTGGCGTGGGAGCAGCGCGGACGGCTGGGGCAGCGAGGGCGGCTAGTCCGGCGCCGAGCAGGTGGCGGCGGGTGAACGCGAGGCAGGATGGCGACATGGCCGCCATCCTGCCCCGTATACGCCGCGTGGCAAGCGCCAAGTGGATCAGAAGCGGTAGGTCACGCCTGCGCTGAGGATCCACGCGTCGATCTTGTGGCGCGTCGTCAGCGCCTCGACCCCGCCCGCCGTGGTGAAGTGCGCGGTGGTGTTCACCCAGTACTTCTTGGCATCGAGGCTGAGGCCATAGCCCTTGTTGCCGAGCGCGATATCCACGCCGGCCTGGACGGCCGCGCCCAGCTCGTTCGACAGGCGCACGCGCGCCGCGCCGAGCCCGGCAGCGGCGGCGCCGGGGCGTTCACCGAGCCACAAGTAGAGCGCCGGGCCTGCGCCGATATAAGGCTTGATCCCGCCGGCCAGCGGCAGGTGGTATTTCACGGTGAGCGTGGCGGGGATCAGCACCGCGTGGTCGACGATGGCCGCGCCTGCAAGCGGGCCCGCGCCGGTGACGTGGTGCGCGCTGGTGCAGCAGATCGTTTCCGCCGACACATTGGGCGTGAAGAAGTATTCGACCGCGAGGGTGGGGACGACATTGTCGCTCGCCTTGGTCTGCGCACCGGCGGGCAGGCCGATGAGGTCCTTGTCGATGCGGGTGATCTTGCCATCGGGCAGGACCGCCGAGCCAAGCACCTTGACCTGCCAGTGGCCATCAGTGGAGCCGGCAAGCGCAGGTGCAGCGCCAAGCGCAGTGGAGGCGAGGGCCGCGCCGATCGCGGCAGCGTGCAGGATCTTCATGAGCAGAGCTCCCAGGCTGCGGGCGTCCTACCCCTCGCAGGACTGCATGTGGGCCGCAGCACGCCGTCCCATTGCCTCCACAGCGCACCCGCAACATTGACGGAGCGCAATTCTGATCAAGAAAAAATAACCGCTGCGGCAAAGAGGAATCCCGCAAATGTGCGGGGCGTGGGGCAAATTGACACCGGTCAATGTTGCGGGGGCGAAGGAGGCGCAGGGACGCTTCGAGGGCTTGATCGTGCATCGGGTCCAGCAATCTGCATGGAAGGGTGCTCCCATGGACTCCGTACTCCCGCGCACTGGCCTCTGGCTGGGCGCGCTTCTGTTCGCGGTGATCGCCACCGCGCTGGCGGCCGATACCGGTTTTGCCGTCCACATGATGATCTGCGCGTTGGCTGCGCTGATCGGTCTCGTCGTCACCGTGCGCGGCTGGGATCCGGTTGCGGCAATTCGGCCTGTGGATACAGGGCATTATGACGACGACCTGATCCGGCTCGGCGTGATCGCCACGGTGTTCTGGGGTATGGCCGGGTTCCTCGCGGGGCTCTACATCGCGCTCGAACTGGCCTGGCCGCAGCTCAACTTCGGGCTGCAATGGATCAATTTCGGGCGGCTGCGACCGCTGCACACATCGGCGGTGATCTTTGCCTTTGGCGGTAACGCGCTGATCGCGACATCGTTCTACGTGGTCCAGCGGACCTGCCGCACGCGGCTCGCTTTCCCGGCCCTCGCGACGTTCGTGTTCTGGGGATACCAGCTGTTCATCGTTCTGGCCGCCACCGGCTATCTGATGGGGATCACCCAGGGCAAGGAGTATGCTGAACCGGAATGGTACGTTGATATCTGGCTCACGGTGGTCTGGGTATCCTACCTCGCGGTGTTCGTCGGCACGCTGCTCAAGCGTTCGGAGCCGCACATCTACGTGGCGAACTGGTTCTACCTCGCGTTCATCCTGACGGTGGCGATGCTCCACCTCGTCAACAACATCAACGTGCCGGTGAGCTGGTTCGGATCGCGCAGCTATCCGCTGTTCGGCGGGGTGCAGGGCGCGCTGGTCGAGTGGTGGTATGGCCACAACGCGGTGGGCTTCTTCCTCACTGCCGGCTTCCTCGCGATGATGTACTACTTCGTGCCCAAGCAGGCCGAGCGCCCGGTCTATTCCTACCGGCTCTCGATCATCCACTTCTGGGCGCTGATCTTCCTCTATATCTGGGCGGGCCCGCACCACCTGCACTACACCGCGCTGCCCGATTGGGCGCAGACGCTGGGCATGGTGTTCTCGGTCATGCTGTGGATGCCGAGCTGGGGCGGGATGATCAACGGCCTGATGACGCTGAATGGCGCGTGGGACAAGATCCGCACCGATCCGATCCTGCGCATGATGGTCCTCGCGCTCGCCTTCTACGGCATGAGCACGTTCGAAGGCCCGATGATGAGCATCAAGAGCGTCAACTCGCTCAGCCACTACACCGACTGGACCATCGGCCACGTGCATTCGGGCGCGCTGGGCTGGAACGGGATGATCACGTTCAGCTGCCTCTACTACATGGCGCCGCGCCTGTGGGGCCGCACGCGCCTCTACAGCCTGCGCATGGTGAACTGGCACTTCTGGCTCGCGACGCTGGGGATCGTTTTCTACACCGCCGCGATGTGGGTGGCAGGCATCACCCAGGGGCTGATGTGGCGCGAATACGGGGCTGACGGGTATCTGGTGAACTCGTTCGCCGACACGGTGGCCGCGCTTCACCCGATGTATGCGCTGCGCTGCCTTGGCGGGCTGCTCTACCTTTCGGGCGCCACGGTGATGACCATCAACATCACCCGCACGATCCTGGGGCACCTTCGCGATGAAGCGCCGCTGCACACCGCCGCGTTCGATCCAACGCGCGACCGGCCGCTGACCCCGGTGGTCGCAGGCGTGACCGCCATCTGACCCGGCCCGACTGGAGATTTTCGAAATGGCTACTTTCATGGAACGCCACCGCAAGCTGGAGCGCAATGTCACCTTGCTGGCCGTGCTCGCCTTCGCGGCGGTGACAGTGGGCGGGATCGTCGAGATCGCGCCGTTGTTCTGGATCGATAACACGATCGAGAAAGTGCAGGGGATGCGCCCCTACACCCCGCTCGAGCAGGCCGGGCGCGACATCTATGTGCGCGAGGGCTGCTACGTCTGCCACAGCCAGATGATCCGCCCGTTCCGCGACGAGGTGGAGCGCTATGGCCACTACAGCCTCGCGGCGGAATCGATGTACGACCATCCGTTCCAGTGGGGATCGAAGCGCACCGGGCCCGATCTGGCCCGCGTTGGCGGGCGCTATAGCGACGAATGGCACCGCACGCATTTGAACGATCCGCGCGACCTGGTGCCCGAATCGAATATGCCGCGCTATCCGTGG
>CANCET010000210.1 GCA_947375105.1 Sphingomonadaceae bacterium | reverse complement strand
ACCGTGGCGCAGAGCCCCGCGCGGTGGCGGCCATAGCGGCGGTAGATGTACTGGATCACTTCCTCGCGCCGCTCGTGCTCGAAATCGACGTCGATATCGGGCGGCTCGTTGCGATCTTCGGAAATGAACCGGTCGAACAACAGCGCATGGCGCGCCGGATCGACTGCGGTGATGCCAAGGCAATAACACACCGCCGAATTGGCCGCAGAGCCGCGCCCCTGACACAGGATCGGCGGATCCTGATTACGCGCAAAATCAACGATATCCTTGATGGTCAGAAAGTAGGTTGCGAGGTTCAGCTTGCCGATCAGCGCGAGTTCGCGCGCCAGTGTCGTGCGGACGCTGTCGGGCACGCCGGAGGGATAGCGGCCATCCGCACCGATCCAAGTCTGCTCCTCCAGCCAGTCTTGCGGGGTGTGGCCTGCAGGGCAGATCTCCTCGGGGTATTCATAACGCAGTTCATCAAGACTGAACTGGCAGGCATCAGCCAGATCGCGCGCGGCGGTGATGGCATGGGGCCAGCGCTCGAACAGACGGAGCATTTCGGTGGGCGACTTCAGGTGCCGCTCGGCATTGGGGTGCAGCAGGTGTCCGGCGCGCGCGACGGTGGTCTTGTGGCGGATTGCCGTCATCACGTCCTGCAAGGGCCGCCGCGCCGGCTCGTGATACAGCACGTCGTTGGTGGCCAGCAGGCCGAGGCCGTGTTCTTGGGCGAGCGCATCGAGCGCGTTGATCCGGGCGATGTCGTCGCCGGTGTAGAGGTAGCTCGCGGCGATGTGGCGCAGGGTGGGCAGGCTGTGGACAAGCCGGGGGACAAGCGCGGGAAAAGGCAGGGATACCTCTCCCCCCTCCCGCTGGCGGGATGAGTCGGGGGGGCTGGGCTGTTCCGGGGCTGCGCGTGCCTCAGGCCCACCCCTAGCCCCTCCCGCCAGCGGGAGAGGGACGACGTTGCTTTCGACTTCGATCGTGAATTTCTGATCGAGATCGCGCGGCGGCAGCAGCACGAGGTGAATGCCCTCCGCATGCGCTGCCAGCAGCGCCAGATCGATCTCGCAGACGCCCTTGGCCTGCCATTCCCCATCGAGCCGCGCCATGCGGCCCGCCGAAATCAGGCGGCAGAGCCTCCCATAGGCGGTGCGGTTTGCCGGATAGGCGAGGAAGGCGAGGCCTTCGACTGTCTCGATCCGGCAGCCGATCACGGGACGCAGGCCCAGCGCCTTTGCCTCACCATGGATGCGGACCACGCCCGCCATCGAATTGGCGTCCGCGGCGCCCATGGCGTCATATCCGAGCCGGTGCGCCGCCAGCACGAGATCGACAGGATCGGACGCGCCGCGCAGAAACGAGAAGCACGTGGCGAGCCCGAGTTCTACGAACGACGCGCGGGCGGGTGCGCCTGCCGCCTCATCGCCCGAGAGACGCCGCCGCGCCGGGGTGAGCGGACCCTCAGGCATGTGACGTCAGAGCGCATGTCATCACGCGCAAAGCCCCTGCAGGAACCATTCGGGCGCGCCGCCACGGCCATCGCCGGCAAGGCCGTGGCGATAGATCCAGTAACGGCGGCCAGTGCTGTCCTCGATACGGTAGTAATCGCGCAGCCGCACGGTGGAGCGTTCGCGCCACCATTCGGGCGCGATGCGCTCCGGCCCTTCGGCGCGGGCGATTTCATGCACGCCGCCGCGCCAGCGGAACAGGCGGGGGAGCCCGTCGGGCGCTTCGTAGATCACCGCGATGGGCTCGGGCCGGTCGAGCAGTTTCAGCGGGCGTTCGTGAAAGGCGAAATCCTCCTGGAGGCCCGGCATGGGCTCCAGCGGCGGGGCCCAGCGCTGCGCACGTTCGGGCAGGTGGCTGGCGCGCGGCAGCGGGCGGCGCACTGCCCCCTCCCCCAGCCGCACCGTCAACCGATCGAGGCAGGCGGCAAGGCTGGTGCCGTGCTGCTCGGCAGCCGCATCAAGCTCGGCCTGCGCGAGCGCCAGCGGTTCGGTCCACGGGGCGAGCAAGCGCACCAGTTCTATCCCGAACCCGGCATCGAGATCATCGAGCCGCGCGGCGAACAGGCGGCACATATGCGCGGGATCGCGCGTGGCCGCCGCCATTTCCAGCCGCCGCACCAACACATCGCCATCAACCTTCCATGCGGCCATTTCGAGCCGCCGCGCCCCCTCCCCGCGCCCTTCGAGCGCGCGGGCCATATCCTCGGCAAGGTCCGCCAACACGCGGTCGAGCAGCGGCCGATGGCGGATCGGCTCCATCAGGCGGCGCTGCACCATCGGCTGCTCGACCGCGATGACCGGCAGCAGCGGCTCGGGCACGCGGCCCAGGAGTTGATCGAGCCGCACCAGCGGATTGGCGGCGGGCGCGCGGCGGCTGCGGAAGCGGCGGGCCAGCGCCTCGCGCCCGATATCGGCCAGGTCCTCCAGCCGCTTGAGGCCGAGGCGGCGCAGCAGCAGGAGCACTTCCTCATCGAGCCGCAGCGCCGCGACCGGCAGCGCGCCAAGCCGCTCCAGCAGGTTATCAGCCTCCAACACCGCACCATCGGGTCCGTAGTGCGCCAGCGCCCAGGCCGCGCCTGCCGTGGGAGCAATCGCCGCGCGCGCGATGAGGCCGCGCCGGGCCAACTGCGCGCGCGCATCGGCCAGCAGCGCGGCTTCTCCGCCGAACAGGTGCGCGGCGCCGGTGGTATCGACGATGAGGCCATCGGGCGGATCGAGCGCGGACCACGGCCCCCAGCGCTGCGCCCAGAGCGCGAGGTGCTCCAGAAAGGCGAGGTCTCCCGCAGGATCGGCCGGGCACACGGCCAGCGCCGGGCACAGCGTGCGCGCATCCGCCAGCATCGTGCCGGTGCGTACACCCTGTGCTGCGCCGGCGGCGTTCAACGCGGCGATGCGCGGGCCATGGGCGGTTTCGGCAATCAGCGCGAGCGGCGTGGCATCAGCCCCCTCCCCGCGCGCGCAGCCTTCAACCAGCCGCCAGCGATCGAGCGCCAGATCCGCGCACCAGATCGCCATGATCCGGCGCGGCAGCGGAGGCAGATGGGGTGGCGGCGAGAGCATTGCCGTCATCGCGCAAGGTCCAGTGTCCGGGTTGAAAGGTGTGGGCGCGGAACAGCTCGGCGCTCCAAGTGGCCCGGCCCGGGGCCTGCGGGTTCCAGCGCGGCGGAGCCGATGCGGCGGCGGCAGCGCGCCAGCGCATCCGCGCCGAGCCGAGATCGGCGCGCGCATCGAGCCGTACCAGCCACAGCGCAGTGCCGTGCTTTTCCGCCGCAAGGCTGAGGCGGCGCGAAGCGGTGAAATCGAGCGCGCGGGGATTGCCGGCGATCTCCCCGATCACGAACGCGAGATCGCGGCAACGCAGCCCCTCTTCCAGCGCGAACAGCGCGTCTTCCGGTGTGGCCGTGGAAACATGGATCAGGCGGTGGCGCAAAGGCTCGGGCAGCCCCGGGCGATAGGGCCGCCCCGAAAGCCGCAGCGCTGCCTTGTCCTGCACCCACAGCCAGGGGCGCTGGTCGCCTTCCTCTGCATGCGCATCCACATGCAAGGCATCGCGTGCCAGCGCCAGCGCGAGCGCCGCGCCGGTTGCCTCTCCGCCGGATGCGAACACTTCGGCATGGCGGCAGGATGCGGCGCTCCCCGGTCGCCAACGCGCGGACTTGGCCCCCGCAAGATGCGTGGATGCAGACCCACGCCGCAATCCGGCAGGCAGCGGCGGCGAGAGAACATGGATTTGGGAACGGGCTTCGATTCGGCTCATGTTCCCATTATGTTCTTATTCTCCCGCCATGCAAGCGCCTCGCCGCCGCCCTGCCCTTCCGCGCCCTACACCTCCATGCAAAAGGGCCGCTTCTCCCCGGGGAGAAGCGGCCCTCATGGCAGCGCAACTTTGCCGATCAGGCGATGGGCGGCACCGACTGCGGCGGAATGTCCGCGTCCGTTTCATGCACTTCCACCGTTCCGCGCCCGAGATGGCTGCGGCTGCGGCTGTAGGAGTAGTAGATCACCAACCCGACCAGCGCCCAGCCAAAGAACAAGAGGATCGTCTCGCTCGAGAGGCTGAAGAACAGATACACGCAGCCCGCAATCGAGATCGGCGCAACCACCGCCACTGCCGGGGTGCGGAACGGACGGTGCCGGTTGGCATCAGTGCGGCGCAGCACCATCACCGCGATCGAAACGGCGGCAAAGGCGAACAGCGTGCCCGAGTTCGACACGTCAGCCAGCAGCCCTACCGGGAAGAATGCGGCAAACAGCGCCACGAACACGCCGGTGAGCATCGTGATCACGTGCGGGGTGTGGAACTTGGGGTGAACCTTGGAAAAGAACTCAGGCAACAGGCCATCACGGCTCATCACGAAGAAGATGCGGGTCTGGCCGAACATCATCATCAGGATCACCGAAGGCAGCGCCAGAATGGCAGCCGCGCCAACCAGCCAGCCGACGAAGGGATAGCCGACCGAGCGCAGGGTCCAGGCAAGAGCCTCCTTCGAGCAGACCACCGCGTTGTCCTGGATCGCGGCGCAAGCGGCCGAAAGCGCAGGCGTGCCCGGCGAGAGCACTTCGCCGTGCGGGCCAGCCATCGGCTGCGCGCCCACGGTGCCGATCACGCCGGCGGCAACGAGCATGTAGAACACGGTGCAGATCGCAAGGCTGCCAATCAGGCCGATCGGCATGTTGCGTTGCGGGTTCTTGGTTTCCTCCGCCGCGGTAGAGACCGCATCGAAGCCCACATAGGCAAAGAAGATCGAAGCCGCCGCGCCCGAAATGCCGGTAAAGCCGAGCGGGGCGAAGGGCACGAACTTGCCCGACTGGATCACCGGCAGGGTGAGCACCACAAACAACGAGAGCGCCGCGATCTTGATCGCCACCAGCACCGCGTTGACCGTGGCGCTTTCCTTGGTGCCGAGCACGAGCAGGCCGGTAATCACCGCCGCGATGGACATCGCGGGCAAGTTGATCAGCCCGCCATCGAACGGTCCGCGCACGAATTCGAGCGGGACGGTTATATGGAAACTGTGCTGGATGAACCCGATCATGTAACCCGACCAGCCGACCGACACCGCGCCCGCCGCAATCGCATATTCGAGGATCAGCGCCCAGCCGACCATCCACGCCACGAGTTCGCCCATCACGGCATAGCTGTAGGTGTAGGCAGAGCCCGAAACCGGGACCATCGCGGCCATTTCCGCGTAGCACAGTGCCGCCACGGCGCAGACGAAGCCGGCGATGATGAAGCTCACCATCATGCCCGGACCCGCTTTCTGCGCGGCTTCGGCGGTCAGCACGAAGATGCCGGTGCCGATCACGGCGCCAACGCCGAGCATGGTGAGCTGGAACGCGCCGAGCGATCGATGGAGCGATTTCTTCTCGGCAGTTGCAAGAATGGCGTCGAGTGGTTTGACGCGACCGAACATTGATTTCTCCCGCCTTGGTCCGCCGCACTTGCTGCCGCACCCCCAAGTGATGCTGGCAATCTCATGGCTGGCTGAAAACCAGGTTGCTGGTTTCATAGCTAGCGCCGCCATGCGCAGCCGCAAAGCGCTTTTTCCCCAACCCTGTGCACCGCAGCGGAACAGCCATGAACCGGAACGGGCCGAGCCTTGCGGCTTTGCGGCTTTGCTCTAAAAGCGCGGGTCCAGCGACAGGGAACCTCGCTACAGGAGTATAGGGCATGTCCACGACCTACGTCCTCGACACCGCCACCAGCCGCGCCCACCCCACCCCGGCGCCGATGAAGCGGCTCAACATCCCCGGCATCCGCCAGCGCAAGGTGGACGGCGTGACCGCCGAGCCCGTGGTGATGCTGACTGCCTACACCGCGCGGCAGGCGCAATTGCTCGATGCACACTGCGATCTGCTGTTGGTCGGG
>CANCET010000209.1 GCA_947375105.1 Sphingomonadaceae bacterium | reverse complement strand
GACGGGTAATCCCAAGGTCTTCGCGTTCCGCCGGATCAAGGGCAGGGACCGGGTTCGCGTCGCAGTGAATGTCTCCGGCGAGGCCCAGACGTATGCGCTGGCCGGCAAGGCTGGGACCCTCTCACCGTGGCGCTGGACGATTTCCGCGGGGCAGTGATGCGAAAAGGGGCGGCCCCTGAAGGACCGCCCCCGCCTTGCGTGTACGGGACGAGTTACGCCGCTTCGCTGGCGTCGCCCTCGACCACGGTGAGCGGCTTGGCGCTCCCGCCGATCAGCACCTTCTTGGGTTTCATCGCCTCGGGCACCTCGCGCACGAGGTCGATGACGAGGAGGCCGTCGGCAAGGTCGGCGCTGTCGACGCGGACGAAATCGGCCAACTCGAACCGGCGCTCGAACGCGCGGTTGGCAATGCCGACGTGGAGGAAATGCCCGTCCTGCGCCTCGGCACGCTGGCCCTTGATCACCAGCAGGTTCTGCTGCGCGGTGATATCGAGATCGTGCGGCTTGAAACCGGCGACGGCGAGCGTGATGCGATACTCGTCATCGCCGCGGCGCTCGATGTTGAACGGGGGGTAATTGTCGCCGGCATTGGCGCGGGCCTGGCGTTCGAGCAAGTCGAACAAGCGGTCGAAGCCCACGGTCGAGCGGCGATAGGGGGTGAAATCGAAACGTTCCATGTGAGCAATCCTCTGAACTGAGCAATTTGCACTGTGGCGAGGCCCGAAGTGGCGCCCCGCCGGTTGGTTGTGGCCACGCCCGGCTTGCGGCGCATGACACGAACAACCATGTGTGTTAGCGATTTTGCGTTTTCAAGAGGTGCCCATGAGCGATCCTGCAACTCCGTCTGCCCCGGACACGTCTGGCCCGGCCACGCCTGCAAAAGTCGAGATCTACACCAAGTGGGGCTGCCCCTATTGCAGCCGGGCGCTCGCGCTGCTTGGCCGCAAGGGCGTGGATGTCATCGAATACGACATCACCATGGGCGGGCCCAAGCGCGCCGAAATGCTGGAGCGCGCCCCGGGCGCCAGCACGGTGCCGCAGATCTTCATCAGCGGCCAGCTGGTCGGCGGATCGGATGATCTCGCCGCGCTTGAGGCGGCTGGCAAGCTTGATGCGCTTCTTTCCGCATGAGCGCTGACCTGCGGCGCATCGCGCTGCTGCAGATGACAACCGGGATCAATCCGGCCGCCAATGCCGCCGCGATGGCCCGCGCTGCGCAGGATGCGGCGAGCGAGGGGGCGGTCATGCTGTTCACCCCCGAAATGTCGGGCCTGCTTGACCGCGATCGGGCGCGAGGCAGCCGCCACGTGGTGCCCGAGTCGGAAAGCCCGGTGCTGGCGGCGGTGCGCGATGCCGCGGCGAAGGCTGGGATCTGGGTGCATATCGGCAGCCTTGCCGTGATGGCCGATGGGGCCCGCTGGGCGAACCGCGCCTTCGTCATCACGCCATCGGGCGAGATCGCTGCGCGCTATGACAAGATCCACATGTTCGATGTCGATCTGGCGACGGGCGAGACCTGGCGCGAATCCTCCGCCTACCAGCCAGGTGAGGCCGTGGTGACGGTAGAGTGCCCGCTGGGCCGGCTCGGCCTCGCAATCTGCTATGACGTGCGCTTTCCCGCCTTGTTCGAGGAACTGGGGCGCCGCCGGTGCGATGCGATCGCCATTCCTGCCGCGTTCACCGTGCCGACTGGCCGCGCGCACTGGCACCTGATGCAGCGGGCGCGGGCGGTGGAGGCCAGCGCCTTCGTGATTGCCGCCGCGCAAGTTGGCCGGCACGAGGACGGGCGCGAGACATATGGCCACAGCCTGGTGATCGATCCGTGGGGCGAGGTGCTGCTCGACATGGGGAGCGAGGCGGGGCCGCAAGGCGCGCTGGGCTTTGCCGAGATCGATCTTGCCCGCATTGCCGAAGTGCGCGCGCAAGTGCCCAGCCTTGCCAACCGCCGCGCGATTCCTACATCTGCTACATGATAGTGTTCGATCTTGAATGCCGCGCGGGTGGCCACCGGTTCGAGGGCTGGTTCGCCAGCTCGGAGGATTTTGCCGGCCAGCAGGCGCGCGGGCTCGTCATCTGCCCGGCATGCGGCGCGCCCGAGGTGGACAAGGCGCTTTCGGCACCGCGCCTCACGCGCAAGGGCAACCAGCTTCCCGCCGTTGGTGCACCGCGCAACGAAGGGCCGCGCAATGATGGGCCGCGACATGATCGGCCCGACCTTGAATTACCGCAGCAGGTCGCGGCGGCGGCGCTGCCGCCCGATGCCGTCGCCATGCTGAAAGCGGTGGCCGCGGTGCAGACCGAAATGCTCAAGGCATCGACCTGGGTGGGTGAGAACTTTGCCGAGGACGCCCGCGCGATGCACTACGGCGAAAAAGACCTCGCGATGATCCATGGCCGCGCGAGCCCCGCCGAAGTGCAGGGACTGATCGAGGAAGGCGTGCCCGTGGCGCCGGTCATCGTGCCGATCGTCCCGCCCGGTGAAGTCAACTGAAGGTCCAGCTTTGCCGGCCCAGCTTTGACAGGGCGTGATTGCCAGATGGCGGCCCCGTGCTTAAAGGGCAGGGCAGGGGCGCCCGTAGCTCAGCCGGATAGAGCACCAGATTCCTAATCTGGGGGCCGTGGGTTCGAATCCCGCCGGGCGCACCACCGACTCAGGCCAGCACGATCACACGCCGATGCGGTCTCTCAGATACGTGAGATACCGGCGCATCGCTTCCATCGCCTCGTCGTTGATCGCGAGGAGATCGCGGCGGCGATCGAGCGGATCGGACCAGCGGCGGATCAGGCCCATGTCGACGAGGCTGCGGATCTGGCGCAGCGCCGTGCTCATGGGCACACCGGCAGCCTGACATACGCTGGAGACCGGCACGGTCTTTTGTTCGAGCCGGGCCGAGGTCAGATCCAGCAGGATGTCCCACATCGGATCCGAGAACAGCGAGGCATTGAGGAACTGGCCGCGCTGCTCGCGCATGCGCACCAGCTTGCGCGTGATCTTGAGCAATTCGGCATCGTCCACCGGGGTGAGCGGCAGGGGATCGGCGGGCGCGGGCTGGCTGCCTTCGCTGGCAGGGGGGCGCAGGCTGGCGCTGAGTGCCGCAAGCGAGCGTTCGCCGCACAGGCGCAGCCACTTGCGCATCGCGCGGCGCAGCGCCCCGGCAAGATCTTCGCGCAAGACCGG
Organism: Sphingomonadaceae bacterium; assembly: GCA_947375105.1. Taxonomy (GTDB): domain Bacteria; phylum Pseudomonadota; class Alphaproteobacteria; order Sphingomonadales; family Sphingomonadaceae; genus Novosphingobium. The sequence goes on along the minus strand of CANCET010000209.1, from coordinate 2,693 downwards.
CTTAGTGAGAAAATCGGCCGCTTCGTTGCGCATTGCCGCGATCGCCACATCGATACTGCCGAAACCCGTGATGACGAGCGTGACGAGTGGACGCTGCGAGGCAAAGCGCGAAGCCAGTTCATCGAGCAGTGACAGCCCGGTCATGCCCGGCATCTGCACGTCGGTCACGACAATGCCGATGCTTTCATCCTCGGCGATCATCCGCAGCGCGGACGCCGCATCAAGCGCGAACGTGCACAGATAACCCAGTAGATGCGCGGCTTCCACGGCCTCTTCGGCCGTTGCCCGGTCATCATCGACGACCAGGATACGGCACTGTGTGTTGTCGCGCTCTGCGATCCCCGTAACGCTCATAATCCCACTTTTATCACTCGATTGGATCGGAGTATTACCTCCGATCTGGATTTTGTTTGCCCCAAAAGCGCGCATGTCGGAAGCGATCATGTCGATCAACGCCCGATTGGTGCCAATGTGGCACTGATCCGCGTCGATCATGTCACGATAACTGCTTAGAACTACCCCGAAGCTACTGCTTGTGCTTGGTATTCGATGAACACCGTCGAAAGGCTGGGGTGGCGGCACGGGGTGGCAGTGCCGGTTGGCGATTCAAGGCTGGGGGAACATGACTGGGGACGCACAAACGAGAGTTGAGGAATGCTTGCATGAGCTTCGTCAGCCATTGAATGTCATTGGCTTGGCAACAGGGAATCTGCGTTCGGCACTGTGTCCCGGGCTCAGCAAGGAACAGGCCGACTATCTTCTCGCCAAGCTTGACCGGATCGATGAGCAGGTAGTCCGCGTTGCTACGCTCGCAGATCAGATGGCCGCAGCCGCAAGCGACGCTGTCGCAACGCCGCGCGCGGCCTGAGGGGGAGCATCCAGCAATGTACGGGATGGCCCATCGCGCCTTGCGTCAGATGATGATCGACCGGCTCGGCCTTGCGGCATGGGTGAAGGTCGAGCGCGAAACCGGCACGGGGCCGGCCGATCTCATCAGCTTGTGCGTCTATGATGATTCAAAGACCGTTGCGCTGATCGCAGCATCGGCGGAACAGCTCGGCCTGCCGATGGACCAGGCGCTGCAAGTTTTCGGCCGGTACTGGGTGCGCTATGCGGAGCTGAGCTCATTCGGCCCCATCATGGACTTCACCGGCCAGGATCTCGTCACTTTCATCAATAATCTCGACCGGATGCACCGCTCCGTTGTGCTGGCGATGCCCGATGCCCGGGTCCCCTCGTTCACGCTCCTCGAGGAAGCCAATGGGTACCTGTTGGTGCGCTACAAATCCGACCGGACCGGGCTGGAGACATTCGTTACCGGCCTGCTCGAGGGGCTGATGGACCGCCTTGGCGAGAGCGGAACGGTGCAGGTGGCCGATCGCGACGGCAACACGATCGACTTCTCCATCCGGCTCGACAGGGGCCCCGTTGACGCTGTCCCTACCGACACGGCCCTGCTCGATACTGTGCAGCTCGCGACGAGGTGAAATACCATGAAGGCTGTTGTCACAATCCGTGAATCACAGCTTGGCGCGCTGTTCCGTGCGTATATTCTAGTAGATCCTCAGCTTGTGGTGAGGGCGGTGGGCCCGTTCTTCACTCGCCGCGAGAGCGCGGTTCGGCCCGGCGCGCAGCTCGGCGAACTGCTTTCGCTCAGCTACGAACGCCTCGACGGCCGCGCACCGCCACTCGCTCAGGCGATTACTTCAATGGCGGACACGCCCGAACGGCTGGAGCTGTTCTGCAAGTCCAAGAACATCCGCCTCGCCGGGATCGTGTTTTCGCGCGAGGACGGCTTCCTCCTCGCGCTCAATATCGTGCCCGAGGACTTCATCATCGAAGGCCACGGCCTGCACATATCCGACTTCTCGCAGATCGATGCCTCGGTCCCGGCGCTGACGCTGATCGGCATGCAGCGCGCGCTGCTGGCCGAAGCGCGCGAGGCCGCGATCGATCTGGCCAATGCGCAGGCAGTAGCGGTGGAACTGCTCGACCGAACGCAGCGCCTCGGGCGCTACATCGTCCACGACCTGACCAACTACCTCTCGATCATCCGGCTCAATGTTGCCAACCTCGCACGCTCAGGAAGCGGCAACGGCGCGGGGGGCAGCGCCGAGGCCAGCCGCGCGGCGATCGAGGCGGCCACGCGCCATGTCAGCGATCTCGCGCTCTCGCTCGAACGGCTGACCGGGCACCGCGATGTCGAAATGCCGCCGCTTTCGGTGGACCAGACGATCCGCGACAACCTTGCGTTTCTTGCCACCTCGCTGCCAGCGGATTTCGCGCTCGATTTCATCGGCAGCGCGGCGCAGGTGGCGGTCCGGGTGGGCCGAACCGAACTGATCACGATGCTGACCAACGTGATCGTGCATGCCCAAAGCGCGATGACTCAAGGCGGCTCGATAACGATATCGACCTACCGTTCGGAGCAAGGACCCGACGGACTTGCAGCGGCGGGGGCCGCGGCAGCGCCTGACGCGCAGCCGATGCCCGACAACGCGTCGCCGGCAACGGAATGGCTCGTTATCCGGATCATCGATGACGGTCCGCGTTTCAACGAGGACGTTGTGCGGTTGATGCACGATCCGCACCCGGCGGTATGGTTGGAGGGTTCGGACATTCCGCTCCGTACGGTGCGGACCTGGGCGCGCGCGGCGGGCGGCGAGGCCACGATCAGGGCGGTGCCGGGCGCG
>CANCET010000208.1 GCA_947375105.1 Sphingomonadaceae bacterium | reverse complement strand
GCCCCAGCCCCAGCTGCCCGCAGCATCGAGCAAGTTGAACGTCTCCCCGCCGCGCAGCGTGCCGACCGTTTCGGCGTCCGCACGCGCGGCGGCATGGAGCGTGGCGCCCGCAGCGCCCACCGTGCGCGGCATCGGCACGGCGTAGTGCGAGACAAACACCTGCCCGGCATACCGCACATGCGCGAGATCGCCGCGCACCGCGCGGGTCGGCCCATCCGCGCGCGGCGCCGGGCCGGTGAGCGCATGCGATGCATTGAGGCTGGGCATGATGATATCGGTCACGGCGGGCTTTCGGGCAAATGCGAAAGCCGGGCGCTTAGAGGCATCGGGCTCCGGGTTCAAGGCGCGGACGCTTTGCCAAAGCGGGACAGGATCAGCCCCCACGCTGCGCGAAGGCCCAGCGCCTCACCGCCCTTGGGCCGCCCGGGCTTGGCCGCGGGCCGCCACGCGAAGGTGTCGAAGTGCGCCCAGTCCACCCCGTCGGCCACGAACCGATCAAGGAAGAGCGCCGCGACAGTCGCTCCCGCGAAGCCGCCGGAAGGGCTGTTCTGCAGGTCCGCGACATCGGACTTGAGCATCTCGCGGTAGCCATCGTGCAGTGGCAGACGCCAGCAAGGATCATCGCGCTCAAGGCCCGCGGCGAGGAGGCCGTTCGCTGTCTCGTCGTCCCTCGCGAACATCGCGGGCAAGTCCGGTCCGAGCGCCACGCGCGCCGCGCCGGTCAGCGTAGCGAAGTCGATCAGCAGTTCGGGCCGCGCCTCGCACGCGCGGACGAGCGCGTCGCCCAGCACCAGCCGCCCTTCGGCATCGGTGTTGGTGATCTCCACCGAAAGCCCGGCGCGCGAACGAAGCACATCGCCCGGGCGGAAGGCATTGCCGGAAACCGCATTCTCCACCGCAGGCACCAGCAGGTGCAGCCGCACCGGCAGCCCCGCTCCCATGACAAGGCCAGCGAGTGCCAGCGCATGCGCCGCGCCGCCCATGTCCTTCTTCATCAGCGCCATGCCCGAGCTTGGCTTCAGATCGAGCCCGCCGGAATCAAAGCACACGCCCTTGCCGACGATGGCGAGGCGCGGGTGCGCCGGATCGCCCCATTCCAATTCGATCAGACGGGGCGCATGGCTGCGCGCCGCCGCCCGGCCCACCGCGTGGACCATGGGATAATCGCGCTCCAGCGCATCGCCCGAGATCACGTGGATCACCGCGTGGTGCGCCTTGGCCAGCGCGCGCGCCTCCGCTTCCAGCTGCGCAGGCCCCATGTCCTCCGCCGGGGTGTTCACCAGATCGCGCACCGTGGTGACCGCATCGGCTTCGGCCAGCGCGGTGTTCATCGCGCCGAGCGCGCCCGTCAGCAGCAACCGCGCGCCTTTGTCCGAAGGCTCGGTGCGATACCGGTCGAAACGGTACTGCGCGAGCCGCCAGCCGATCAGTGCGGGCCCTTCGGCGCCCGGATTGGCCAGCCGGTAGGTGCCCGCCGGTAGCCTCTCGGCCAGTGGGGCAAGGCACCAGCTCGAAAGCTGCGCCATATTGGCCACCCCCGCCACCGCGAACCAACCTTCGCCGGCACCGGCGGCGTCGGGCACGATCGCGGTCTCGCCAGCGCCGCCCTCGAAGCCTTGTCCGGCGAGCACCGCGCGCTGCGCGGTCGTCAACCCGGCAAGCCAGGCGGGAACACTCGCCTTGTCCGTCAATTGAAGCGGTATGGCCTTCTGGCCGCGATCGGGCTGGATCAGTGCATCGAGCTGGTTCATCGTGGCCGCAATCCTTGCCGCAGCTTGGCGGTGAGTGCGAGAGGAAACTGCATGCACTGCCCGCCAGCCCTCAAGGCCATGACCGCAATCCTGGTGCTGGCGCCTGTGCTGGCGCTTGCAGCCTGCCAGCAGACAAGCGCAACGGATACGCCCACGGCCACGCCGCCTTCGGCCATTGCTGCGGCGCCGCCAACGCCCCCCGAGCCGCTGAGCCAAGCAGCCGCAGCGCGCAAAGTCAGCGAGAAGACCGACCTTTACGAGTTCCACTACAGCTATTCCGTCGAAGCCGCCGGCATCCCCGATCTGCACGACTGGCTGGAGGCCGATCTCGCCCGCACCAAGGCCGCGCTCATCTCGGACGCGAAGGAGGGGCGCGAGGATGCCAAGGCGAGCGGCTATGCCTTCAATGCCTACACCGCCTCAAGCGACTGGAACGTGGTGACCGACCTGCCCGGCTGGCTCAGCCTTTCGACGCTCGTCGGCAGCTATAGCGGCGGCGCGCACCCCAACTACGGCTACGATACGATCCTGTGGGACAAGGCCGCTAACATCCGTCGCTCCGCCATGGACCTGTTCACCTCCAAAGCCGCGATCAAGGCCGCCGTGCTCAAGGCGTTCTGCGCCGAACTCCAGCGCCAGCGCGCGAAGAAGCGCGGGGGCGAGGAACCTGGCGATCCCGAGGACGATTTCAACAAATGCATCGACCCCACCGAACAGACGGTGATCCTCGGCTCGAAAAGCCACAAGGGCTTCGACAGGATCGGCTTTCTGATCGCCCCCTACAATGCCGGGCCTTATGCGGAAGGCAGCTATGAAGTGACGCTACCGGTCACTGCCGCCGTGGTGGCAGCGGCCAAACCCGAATATCGGGCTGCGTTTGTAGCGCCTTGATCTCGCAATTCGCGCGCGGAGGCGCTACATGGGCACCATGACCGACTATGTGATCGCCGACGAAACCGAAGTGATGCCGCGTGACGGCACCATCAAACTGCATGGGCCTGCGGGCTTTGAGGGCATGCGCAAGGCCGGGCGCCTTGCTGCCGAAATCCTCGATGCGCTGGTGCCGATGGTACAGCCCGGCGTGACCACGGCGGCGATCGACGACGTGGTGCGGCAGATGACGCTGGACGGCGGCGCGGTTCCCGCAACGCTGGGCTACCGCGGCTATACCCATTCGTGCTGCATCTCGATCAACCACGTGGTGTGCCATGGCATCCCCTCCGACACCCGGGTGCTGCGTGATGGCGACATCGTGAACATCGACGTGACCCCGCTGCTGGACGGCTGGCACGGCGATTCCTCGCGCATGTATCTCGTCGGTGATGTCGCGCTGAAGGCACGGCGGCTGGTCGACGTGACCTATGAGTGCCTGATGATCGGGATCGATCAGGTGCGCCCCGGCGCGCGGCTGGGCGATATCGGCGCGGCAATCCAGGCGCATGCCGAACGCCACCGCTACGGCGTGGTGCGCGAATTCTGCGGGCACGGCCTCGGCCGCTTGTTCCACGATTCGCCCGAGGTGATCCACGCGGCTAACAAGGGCACGGGTCCCGAACTGAAGCCGGGGATGTTCTTCACGATCGAGCCGATGATCAATCTCGGAAAGGCCGGGGTAAAACTACTCGACGATGGGTGGACTGCCGTGACGCGCGACCGCTCGCTTTCAGCGCAATTCGAGCATTCTATCGCGGTGACCGAAACGGGCTGCGAGATTTTCACGCTCAGCCCGGCGGGGCTGCACTGCCCGCCTTACACGGGGTAGAACTCCCTCCGGTCGGCCTTCGGCAGGCCACCTCTCCCTTTGCGCTTCGTGAAAATGGGGAAGTGGCAGCCCGCTGGGCTGACGGAGTGGTAAATCCCAATTGCTGCCCAAAAATCAGGCAGCGCTTGCGCAAATCTTGTGCAGCAATCCATCTCTCGCACGCAACTTGCGCAATGTCGCGGCGCGCGAGAGCCTTGCAATCTTGCCAGAGCGGCGGATTTCCCGCTTTCGCACCGCTCGTTCATCGCCTAGTGAGGCTATGGACCCGCGTGGCACGATTCTTGGATAGCTGATCCGGTATCGGGCTCCGCACGAATACCAACCGCCGGACTGGCCAACTTGGCCGATGAGCCGGTTTGCCTGCAGGGAATGATCGAGTGAAAAAGGTCGAAGCGATCATCAAGCCCTTCAAGCTGGACGAGGTGAAGGAAGCGCTGCATGAAATCGGCGTATCCGGCATCACCGTCACCGAAGCCAAAGGCTTCGGCCGGCAGAAGGGCCATACCGAACTCTATCGCGGCGCCGAATATGTCGTCGATTTCCTGCCCAAGGTGAAACTGGAAGTCGTGGTGACCGACGCCATGGTCGAAAGCGTGGTCGAGGCGATCGCTTCCGCCGCGCAGACCGGCCGCATCGGCGATGGCAAGATCTTCGTGTTCGCGGTGGAAAGCGCGCTGCGCATCCGCACGGGCGAGCGCGACAACGACGCGATCTAGCACCGCGCATTGCAATTTACCCGGAGGGGGCTGCGGGCCGGCGGCTCCCCAGACTTGTGACCATAAACTTTTGACCCAAAACTTTTGACCACTATGCGCTCCGGCACGGGCCGGGGCCAGTTAAAGGACCAGCAATGGCTACTGCAAAGGACATTCTCGCCCGTATCAAGGATGAAGAGATCGAATGGGTCGATCTTCGCTTCACCGATCCCAAGGGCAAGTGGCAGCACCTCACGATGGTCTCGACCGTTCTGGGCGAGGACGAGCTTGAGGACGGCCTGATGTTCGACGGCTCCTCGATCGAGGGCTGGAAGGCCATCAATGAATCCGACATGATCCTGAAGCCGGATCTGAGCGCGGTCTATGTCGATCCGTTCTCGGCAACCCCGATGATGATCATCTGCTGCGACATCGTCGAGCCTTCGACCGGCGAGCTCTATGCCCGCGATCCGCGCTCGACCGCCAAGCGCGCCGAAGCTTTCGTCAAGGCAACCGGCGTGGGTGACACGGTCTATGTCGGCCCCGAAGCCGAGTTCTTCATCTTCGACGACGTCAAGTTCTACGACGGCTACGATGGCAACGGCTTCCGGATCGACGACATCGAGCTGCCGACCAACTCGAACCGCGAATACGAAGCGGGCAACCTTGCCCACCGTCCCCGCGCCAAGGGCGGCTACTTCCCGGTCGCACCGGTCGACAGCTGCGTCGACATCCGCGCCGAGATGGTCCGCACGATGCTCGACATGGGCCTGCCCTGCGACAAGCATCACCACGAAGTGGCTTCGGCCCAGCACGAGCTCGGCCTCACCTTCGGCACGCTCGTCCAGACCGCAGACCGCATGCAGGTCTACAAGTATGTCGTGCACCAGGTCGCGCAGGCCTATGGCAAGACCGCCACGTTCATGCCCAAGCCGATCAAGTCGGACAACGGCAGCGGCATGCACACGCACATCTCGATCTGGGATGGCGGCAAGCCGCTGTTCGCAGGCAACGGCTATGCCGGTCTGTCCGACATGTGCCTCTACTTCATCGGCGGCGTGATCAAGCACGCGAAGGCGCTCAATGCCTTCACCAACCCGACCACCAACAGCTACAAGCGCCTGGTGCCGGGCTTCGAAGCCCCCGTGCTGCTCGCCTACTCGGCGCGCAACCGGTCGGCATCGTGCCGCATTCCGTATGGCTCGGGTGCCAAGGCAAAGCGCGTGGAATTCCGCTTCCCCGACGCGATGGCCAACCCCTACCTGTGCTATTCGGCGCTGCTCATGGCCGGCCTCGACGGGATCAAGAACAAGATCCACCCGGGCGAAGCCATGGACAAGAACCTCTACGATCTGCCGCCGGCCGAACTCGCCGAAGTGCCGACCGTCTGCGGTTCGCTCCGCGAAGCGCTCGACTCGCTGGTCGCCGACCACGACTTCCTGCTCCAGGGCGGCGTGTTCACCAAGGACCAGATCGAAGCCTATATCGAACTGAAGTGGCCCGAAGTGATGCGCTGGGAAACCACGCCGTCGGCCGTCGAGTTCGACATGTACTACAGCGCCTGATCCTTCGGGTCAGCGCCAGCCGAAAGGGGCGTCCGGGAAACCGGGCGCCTTTTTCTTTATGCTGATGCGGCGACCAGCAGGTTCGGAAGCTGCGCTGTGATTTTTTCCACAGCCCTACA
>CANCET010000207.1 GCA_947375105.1 Sphingomonadaceae bacterium | reverse complement strand
TCGACAATCTGGGCCGGCCCAATCTGATCGGCTTCCTGCTGGGCGAACCGCTGTTCCGCCCGGCATCCAAGGCCAGCGGTTAGGCAGCCTCGGCCCTAGCTTCAGCCTGAGCCCCGGCCTAAGCCTAAACCTCGGCCTCGTCATCAAGGCCGGGCATCGCATCGACCACCGCCGTCACTGCCACGTCGAGCGTGACGTTGCCGAGCGTGCGCATGAGATCGGGCAGCATTTCCACCGCCACCAGCAGCGCGAGCGGCCCCACCGGCACCCCCATCGCGAGCGCAATTGGCCCGCACGAAGTGACGAGGCTGATCGCGCCCGGCAGGCTCACCGCGCCGAAGCTCATCACCGAGGCAACCGCGAAGCCCGCGGCCATGTGCCAGCCATCCACCGGCACGCCCAGCCAGTGCGCGAGATAGATCGCGACGGCAAAGTTCATCGCCGGACCTGTGCCGCGAAACAGCGCGACCGCCAGCGGCAGGGTGAACTCGGCGGCGCGGTCGCGGATGCCGAGCTGGCGGCAAGCACCGAGCATCGCGGGAAGCGAGGCCAGCGAGGACTGGGTCGAAAGCGCCAGCGCCTGCGCCGGGATCACCGCGCGGGCAAAGGCACCGAGCGGCTGACGGCCGAAGATCACCGCGACCGGATAGGCGGCAAGAAACATCACCGTCCCGGTCAGCGTCACGATCAGCACATAGTGGGCCAGTGCCCCGATGGCTGCCGTGCCGGTGTGCGCCGCGACAGCGAAGCTCAGCGCGAAGACACCCGCCGGTGCAGTCCACAAGATCCAGCCGACGACCACAAGCGTTGCCCCGCCGACGGCTTCGAAAAAGGTCAGCAGGCTCTCGCGCTGCCGATTGGCGAGCCGCGCGGCGGCAACAGCGAACACTGCGGTGAACAGGAGCAGCGGCAGGATCGCATCATTGGCGGCAGCGGCAAAGACATTGGCCGGCACGAACGAGGCAACGAAATCCCCCACTCCCGGCAGCGGGCCTGCCGCATCGGTGCGGGCAGCAGACATGCTTGCACGCAGCGCGGCGGCGGCACCGGGCGGGCTGGGGATCAGCGCCAGCAGCGCGGGCACCACCACCCAGGCCATCGCCGAGCCGCCCGCGAGCAGGATGTAGAACCAGCCCAGCGCACGCCGCGCCATCGCTCCGGCGCGCGCCGCGGCCACGGTCTGCACCACGCCCATGAACAGCAGCGAGACAACCAGCGGGATGATCGTGGAGCGCAGCGCGCGCAGCCACATGTCGCCCACCGGCTCTGCCACCGCGAGCAGAGGCGCCAGCGCTCCCGGTGCGCGCATCGCCATCAGCAGGCCAAGGCCGAGGCCGCCGATCAGGCCGACGAAGGTCCACAGGGTCGGCACCCGCGTGATCTCGGGCAGGGGGCTGGCCGCGCGCGGTGCATCGGCAAATGAAGGATCTTTAATCGGCTGGTTCATGGGTCGGTGACATTAAGCGTGTAGGGGCATATGGCAATCCGCGCTGCATCAGCGCCCAGAGCTTCATTCGGCAAAGGACTTGTTTCAGGCAATGGCACGGAAATTTTTCGGCACCGACGGGATCCGGGGTCGGACCAACGCCGGCGTGATGACCGCCGCAACCGCGATGAAGGTAGGCCAGGCGGCTGGCACCTATTTCCTGCGCGGCGATCACCGCCACCGCGTGGTGATCGGCAAGGACACGCGGCTTTCCGGCTATATGCTGGAAAACGCGATGACCGCCGGGTTCACCAGCGTCGGCATGGATGTCGTGCTGCTGGGGCCCATGCCCACCCCCGCCGTCGCGCTGCTCACGCGTGAGATGCGCGCGGACGTCGGCGTGATGATTTCCGCCAGCCACAATCCGTTCGAGGACAACGGCATCAAGCTGTTCGGCCCCGACGGCTTCAAGCTCTCGGACGAGGATGAAGTCGCGATCGAGGCGATGCTGGAACAAGACCTGGCGCTGGCGGATGCCGCAGATGTCGGCCGTGCCCGCCGCATCGAGGACGCGCGCGGCCGCTATATCCACGCGGTCAAGGCCTCGCTCCCGCACAATGTCCGGCTCGACGGGCTGCGCATCGTGGTCGATTGCGCGAACGGCGCGGCCTATCATGTCGCCCCCTCGGCGCTCTGGGAACTGGGCGCGGAAGTGATCGCCATCGGCGTCGAGCCCAACGGCAAGAACATCAACGCCGGCGTCGGCTCCACCCACCTCGATGCGCTGAAGGCTCGCGTGCGCGAAGTGCGCGCCGATATCGGCATCGCGCTCGATGGCGATGCCGACCGGCTGATCGTGGTCGACGAAAAGAGCCAGACCGTGGACGGTGACCAGATCATGGCGCTGATCGGCGGCCGGATGCATGCGCTGGGCGCGCTGCGCGGCGGCGGCGTGGTCGCCACGGTCATGTCGAACCTTGGCCTTGAGCGCTATCTCAACGGGCTGGACCTTGATCTGGTGCGCGCCTCGGTGGGCGACCGCTATGTGCTCGAGAAGATGCGCGAAGGCGGGTACAACGTCGGCGGCGAACAATCGGGCCACATGATCCTGACCGACCACGGCACGACCGGCGATGGCACGGTCGCCGCGCTGCAGGTCCTTGCCGCGCTGATCGCCTCGGGCAAGCCCGCGAGCGAGACGTTGCACTTGTTCGATCCCGTGCCGCAGCTTCTGAAGAACGTGCGGTTCGCGGGCGGCAAGCCGCTCGAAGCCGCCAGCGTCCAGAGCGTGATCGCCGCGGCCGAGGCGCAGCTCGCCGGGCGCGGGCGTCTCGTGATCCGTCCCTCGGGCACCGAGCCGGTGATCCGCGTGATGGCGGAAGGCGATGATGCTGCGGAAGTCGAACAAGTGGTCGACGCGATCTGCGACGCCGTGCGCAAGGCTGTCTGAGGAGTACCCGCCATGCTGGACATGCGCCCCGATTGCGAACGCTGCGGCACTGATCTTCCGGCGGAGGCACCAGGTGCCTTCATCTGCTCGTTCGAGTGCACGTTCTGCGCCGAATGCGCCGAAGCGCTCGATGACCGCTGCCCCAATTGCGGCGGTGAACTGATGGACCGGCCCAGCCGCGCGGCGAAGCATCACGCCAAGCATCCCCCATCGGAAGTGCGGAAGTTCAAAGGATGACAATCCCGCGCGTGCTTTCCATCGCGGGTTCGGATTCAGGCGGCGGGGCGGGCATTCAGGCTGATATCAAGACGATCACGATGCTTGGCGGCTATGCAATGACCGCCATCACCGCCCTGACCGCGCAGGACACGACCGGGGTGCATCTGGTGGAGCCTGCCAGCCCCGCCATGGTCGCCGCGCAGATCGATGCTTGCGTGGGCGATCTCGGTGTCGATGCGGTCAAGATCGGGATGCTGGGCTCGCCTGAAATCGCCGCCGTGGTGGCGGAGCGGCTGGAACGGCTCTCCGTACCCGTGGTGTTCGATCCGGTGATGATCGCCACCAGCGGTGCGGCATTGGCGGACGCTGCCACGATCGCCGCATTTGAACGCCTCATGGCGCTCGCCACACTCACCACGCCGAATGTGCCCGAACTCGTCGCGCTCGGCGGCGAGGGAGCGCTGCGCGCGCGCGGGATCGCCTGGCTGGCCAAAGGCGGTGATGCGGAAGGCGAGGACGTGACGGATCGGCTCGCCGTACCGGACGAGGCGGATGTGGTCTGGACGGCCCCGCGCATCGCCACGCGCCATACCCATGGCACCGGCTGCACGCTTTCCAGCGCCATTGCCACCCACCTCGCGCGGGGCCTGTCCCTTGCCGATGCGGTGGCCGAGGGCCGCGCGTTCGTCCGCGCGGCGCTGCTGGCCGCACCGGGCTTTGGCGCAGGTAGCGGCCCGCTGGGTCACTTCGCGGTGCGCTAGGCGACGTCCAGCCCGTAGAATGCGGTAATGTGGTCCCAGGCCTCCTCCGCCGTCTCCACGATATGGAACAAGTCGAGGTCCTGCGGGTTGATCACGCCTTCTTCGGCAAGCGCCTGGAAGTTGACCACACGGCTCCAGAATTCACCGCCGAACAGCAGGATCGGAATCGGCTTCATCTTGCCGGTCTGCACCAGCGTAAGGAGCTCGAACAGTTCGTCGAACGTGCCGAAACCGCCCGGGAACGCAGCCACCGCGCGCGCGCGCAGTAGGAAGTGCATCTTGCGCAGCGCGAAGTAGTGGAACTGGAACGAAAGGTGCGGCGTTACGTAGGCGTTGGGCGTGTGCTCATGCTTGAGCACGATGTTGAGCCCGATGGACTCCGCGCCGACATCTGCCGCGCCGCGATTGGCCGCTTCCATGATCGAGGGACCGCCGCCCGAGCAGATCACGAAATGGCGCTTGCCATCCTCGACGACGGCGCTGCGGCTGACGATCTGCGCCAGCTTGCGCGCTTCCTCATAGTAGCGCGCCTTGGCGATCAGGCGTTCAGCCACCGCGCGCTGCTCCGGCGTCGCCGCGGCGGCGCGCACGGCATCCGCGGCTTCGGGCGCCGGAATGCGGGCCGAGCCATACATCACCAGCGTCGAGCCGATCCCCGCCTCATCAAGCAGCATCTCGGGCTTGAGCAGCTCGAGCTGGAACCGCACCGGGCGCAGTTCCTCGCGCAACAGGAAATCCGTGTCTCGGAACGCGAGCCGGTAGGCCGGATCCTGCTGCTGCGGCGTCACGCATTCGTGCGATTCGACAAAGCCGGCTTCCTGCTCGGCCTTGTAGAACCTGCGACGGGTCAGTTCGTGGGCAATTTCGTCTTCAGTCATGGCTGAGGGATGTCGCAAGCGCGGCGCCAAATCGCAATGGGGCATGCCGCCAGCGTAACATTTCGTCCCCGCAAGTTGGGGCCGAAGCGGTCCGATTAACGCCAATTCGGACCCCCGGAATGCTGCTTTGCAAGCACTTTTCGGGCCGAGAGATGCCTGCGTTAGAACGAAATGAACCACGTTCGGTAACCCGGCCCTAACAAGAAGTTTCAACGGTCTCGGGGCCAATACACAGGGGATCCAACCTGGAGGGACCCCACAATGCCTCATCTTCGCCGCCCACTGCTGCTTGCTTCCATCGCTCTGCTGGCCGCCGGCACCGCCCATGCCGAGCCCCGGCGTGCCGCGCAAAGCTTCCCGGCCCCGATGCGTTTCAGCGCGCCCGCACCCACGCCGCTGCGCAGCGTTGCCCCGGCCCGGACGGCCCGCGATGAGGATGCCCGCGCGCCCGTGACCCGCAGCCGGATCGCGGAACGGTCCGAGGCTCCGAACAACGGGCGCGACGAACGGGGCGGCCGTGGCGGCAAGGACCGCTATGACAACCACCGCTACGACGATGACCGCGGCGAGTACGAGAAAGGCAAAGAGCGCGAAGGCCACCACTTCGAGCACCACGGCCGAGACGACAGCCCGGGCTGCTAAGCCGCCCTGATCTGAACCATTGCCAGCCTGAAGGCCGGCCTGCCCCAAGCAGGTCGGCCTTCAGCATTGCGAACGCGGCAAGGGCGCCGAAGATCGCAGCGCCTGCTTCGGCCAGGCCCCTGCCATCATCAAACAATGCAAAGGGATCAAACCACAGTTCATCGAGCGTCGGCGCTCGCAATACCGCAAGCTCGCCCCCCAAAAACCATCCCCAGACGAGGCAATCAACAAACCGGGCCCCACAGCGTAAATTTCGAGCGCGGGGATGGTGAAAACTTGTTCTTGGTCTTGCTCGTCATGGCTCCACATTCTGAGGAGTTGGAGCCTTCGGCAAACCCGGCGTGCTTCACACGGCCGCCCGGCTCTCATCCCAGCTGGGGGAAAGCTGGAGTGCACGTCGATTCCAGGTTTGTTTTATGTGGGGAGGTTATGACGTCTGGAGGTTTGGCCTGGACGCAAGAAAGCCCCGTGTCCTTGGGGACCGGGGCGTAATGTGGTTTGGTTGCGGGGGCAGGATTTGAACCTGCGACCTTCAGGTTATGAGCCTG
>CANCET010000206.1 GCA_947375105.1 Sphingomonadaceae bacterium | reverse complement strand
CGCAAGACCTGCTTCGCGGCATTCACGCAGCGCGCGGTCGATATGATCGGGCCGCAAGTCGGCCATGACGACGAACGCGCCGCGCTTCGCCAGCGCCTTGACGATCCCGAGCCCGATACCACTCGCGCCGCCGGTGACGAAGGCACGCTTGCCCTGAAAGCTGCGCATCGGGGAACCTCAGCCCTGCCAGACCCAGTAGCGCGGGCCGAAACGCGCTTCCAGTTCGGCGAGCTTGGCCTTGTGGATCGCCTGGATTGCAGCCGGTGTGGTTGCCTCTTCGGGGGAGACTTCCTCAAGCGTGATGCTGGTCGGATCTTCATAGAGATGTTCGCCGGCAAGACGGGCCTTGTCGTCATAGGGCCAGACGAAGGCCTGGCGGCTCGACACATGATAGAGTGCGTCCGCCTTGGGCGCATCGTAACCCATCGCCGCAAGGTCCGCGCCCTTGGCGAGTTGGTGGAAAGTGATCTCGTCGCAGATGCCCCAGTCGTTCACCGCAAGGCGGTCGTCCGAATGCCACAGCACCGCCTGCCCGACGCTGTTGTAGAAGCCCTTCACGCCCTCCTTGCCTTCGATCACCGCCGGGTTGGCACCCCAGGTGACGCGGTACACCGGATGGTCCACCATCATGTCGCTTGCAGTGATATCGTCATAAAGGCCCGCGCCTTCGAGATGCACATGGCGCCAGAAATTGAGCAGGATGGCCTTGTGGAGCGGATCGGTGGTCTTCAGGTACAGCGTCTCGGTGGGCTGCATGCAGTCGAAGACGGCTTGTTCGATGGCGTTCATGGTGTGGTCCTGTTCAAGAATAAGGGCGGATCAAAGCGCCGGGGCGATCAGCACCTTGCATTGCTCGGTCCGCTTTCGCAGCGATTCAAACACATCGGGCGTTGCGGCGAGGGAAATGGTGCCCGTCACGAGCAAGCGCGGTTCAGCCGCCCCGCGCTCAAGAGCATCGAGCGCCGCCTCGTATTCGTGCCGCGTGAAAAAGGCGGAAGTGATCAGCCGCACTTCCTTCGAAAGCATGGCGAAGCTGTTGAATGTATCGGGCTTGGTGCACAGGCCCAGCAGCACAATCGCGCCGCGCGCGCGCACTTGCTCGACAGCTTGGGCAATCAGCCCCGGCAGGCCTACGCATTCGAATACAATGTCCGCCTTGCCGCCCAACGCGCGTTCTGCCGAGCCAAAGGGATCGCTGCGATCGGCGATGAAATCGTGAGCGCCCATCGCCATGGCCCGCTCGCGCTGCCAATCGGCAATGTCCTGAACCACAACGCGCCCGGCCCCCATGCGCCGCGCCCAAAAAGCGGCGGCAAGGCCGATGGGCCCTGCCCCCAGCACCAGCACCTTGTCGCCAATGCGCATGCCCGACATGGCGACGCCGTGGAGCGCAACTGCGAGCGGTTCGATGATCGCGCCATCGGCAAGGCTCGCGGATTTCGGCAGCTTCACGCACTGGTTTGGGTTGGTCAGCGCATATTCGGCATAGCCGCCGCCCTGCAGGCCGAACTTCTCGCACCACGAGACATTGCCGGCAAGGCATGCGGGGCATGTACCGCAGCTTTTCAGCGGGCTGACGGCAACGAGATCGCCCTTGGCCAGCCCCTCGACGCCTTTGCCCAGTTCGACAACTTCGCCCGCGAACTCATGGCCGAGGATCGAGCCGGCGCCTTGTCCATAGGCTGCGTCCTCGGTCATGTGCAGGTCTGACCCGCAGATGCCGCAGCGGCCGACCTCGACCACCACCTCGCCCTCGCCCGGCCTGGGATCGGGCACGGTCTCTATCACGAGCGGCTTGTGCAGGCCCTGCATCACGGCGGCGCGCATGGTCTCAGGTCCCTCTCAGTGCGCCGTCTGGCCGCCATCGATGGCGATGGTCGCACCGTTGATAAAGCTCGCCGCATCCGAGCAGAGGTGCAGCACGGTACCCGCGATCTCCTCGGGCTGAGCAGCGCGGCCGCTGATATTGCCGGCGAAGAACGCGGCGCGGAAATCGGGATCGTCGGCCCAGTGCTGGGTCATCGGGGTGACGACGAAGCCGGGGGCGATGGCGTTCACGCGGATGTTCTTCTGCGCATATTCCACAGCCGCCGCCTTGGTGAGGCCGGAAACAGCGTGCTTCATCGCGCAGTAGACGCTCATGTTCGGATCCGCGATCAGCGCACCGACCGAGGCGGTGTTGACGATGGCGCCCCCGCCGACCTTCAGGAAGTGACGGATTTCAGCCTGCATCGCAAAGAACACGCCCTTGAAATCGACGTCGATCGCAAGGTTCATTTCCTCCGGCGTCACTTCATGGATCGGGCGCTGCGGGGGCAGGATACCGGCGTTGTTGAAGGCGGCGTCCATCCGGCCATAGCGTTCAAGGCAGGCAGCGACGAGCGCGTCCATCGCGGCCGGATCAGTGACGTTGGCGTGCAGGAACGATGCCTCGCCGCCCGCCTGCTTGATGATGGCAACCGTTTCCTCGGCGCGCGGATCGATGTCGCCGATGATCACCTTGGCGCCTGCGCCCGCAAACGCCACGCAAGCCGCGCGGCCTATGCCGGTCGCGCCGCCCGTTACCAGCACGGCTTTGCCCTCGAATGTCATTCCTGCCATGCGGCTTGCTCCCCCTTGGCAACTCTGGATGAATTGCCGAGCAGGAAATCGCCCAGCACGTCGACGGCATCGGGAAACGCCTTCTGCACCCGCGCACGCAGATCGGCGCTGTCCTTCGAGGCAGTGACCATCCCCGGCCAAGCGGCAATATATTTGCGGCTGAAATCGAGACCGCTCGTGTCGTTTGGAAGACCCGGCTTGCTATGCCCCGGCACGACCATCACCGGCCCGAGCGCCGCAAGCTGGTCGAGCGCCTTGCCCCAGCCCGCAATGGCGGCAGGATCGTGTTCGCCCATCCACAGGTACATCTGGTTGTAGACCAGATCGCCGGGAAACAGGGCCTTGATCGAAGGGGCCCAAAGCCCGGTCGCGTGGACGTGATCGCCCTGCACCGGCCCGATGACCTTCAGTTCCTTGCCCTCGAGCATGATCGTATCGCCCTCGAGCGCAGCGGGGGCGCTGGGGTGGCGCGGCGCATTGGCTCCCAGCATCGGGCTCCAGCGCTTCACCTTGAATGGCAACGAGCGCCAGATATCCGCAGCCACCACCGGATGCGCGACGATCTTCGCATCGGGGAAGGCATCCTGCAGCACTTCCATCGCGAAGAAATGATCGGGATGGTCGTGCGTGACAAAGATCGTGGTGAGGTGCTTGCCGCTATCGAGCACCATGGCGGCGACGCGGTAGGCGTCGGCGCGGGTAAACGGCGCATCGACCAGCACTGCATCCTTCTCGCCCTCGATCAGCGCGACGTTGGCATAGAGCGATCCGGCGCTGGTACGCAGGACTTCGATCGTGAGCGGCTTTTCCTGCGCCTGTGCGGTGGTGGAAAGCAGCGCGGCAGCGAGCGCGAGAACAGCTTTCTTCAGCATCACAGGATCCCCGATTTGCCCGGGGCGAGGATGTGGTTCGGATCGAGCGCGTCCTTCAGTTTCGCATTGAACGCGCGGTTCACGGCACCGAATTGCTGCGCAACAAGATCCATCGCGTGGACCCCGGTGCGGTAGCTGGCCCAGCCCCGCTCGCCAAAACCCGTCACGAGCTCGCGGTAGCAATCATCCGCGCGCTTTTCCTCCGCCGGGTCAGACTTGTCATAGAGCAGCGCGATGATGTGGTGCAGTTCGCGGCTGCCGATGGCGAAGGCGGCAGTGTAATCGAAGCCGTGCTTGCCCAGGATTTCCTTGGCGAGTTCGACCTGGCCCTTCGTTTCACTGCCCTTGGCCGGCGCTACGGGCGCAAACCAGGCAAGGCCGCCGCCCCCCCCACCTTCTTTGGCGCCGCGCCAGCGCGCAAGGCCAATCTCATCCAGATTGAGGCCGCCCTGCATCAGCGTGGCATGGTGGTGGAACCACGGGTTGTCGCCCACTTCCTCCTGCGTCAGCACTTCACCGTCGATCGCGGCAAAGGCGGCGCGGACGATCTTCTCGCTTTCCGCGATCATGCCTTCCGTGCCGTAGAGCGCGATGTAGGTGTTCCACATGCCGAGGTTGTTGGCCTCGGCGGCCTTGGCAACCGCCTCGTCGGTGATCGGCCCGGCGCCGTCCCAAACTTCGCCGCGCCGCTTGAACATCGCCAGCTGATACGCCGCGCCCATCATCAGCACGACGTTGGGGACGATATTGGCAATCCGCAGCGGCCGCATGGCTTCCACGATGCGGGCGACATCCTCCATCTTCTTGTGGCGGATGACGAAGGGCTTGTAGACCGGCGGCGCGGGCATCAGCCACATGCCCATCTTGGTCACGATGCCGAAGTTCGATTGGGTGAACAGCCCATCCAGATATGGCCCGTAGCCCCACTTGAATGCCTGCCACGCGGAGGGATTCTTCGTCGATCCCATGCCTGTGCGCAGGATCTCGCCATCCGCCAGCACGACTTCCATGCCGCACTGGACCATGAAGTGCTCGCCATAGGGCGTGTAACCCACGCCGCGATCGAGCGTGTTGCCAACCGGGCTGGCAATCGGGCCGACGGTCGGCACGTCGATCCACAGCGGCAGGTTGTTCTCGACGAGGTAGTCCTTGAGCTGGCGATAGGTAACGCCCGGCTCGAGCAACGCGGTGCACAGTTCCGGATCGACCGAAATGATGCGGTTCATCCGCTTCAGATCTAGGATCATCTGGCCCGGCGCAGCGGTGGTCGTCTGGCCATAACCCATGTTCTTGCCGGTAGAGACCGGCCAGATCGGCTGCCGGAACTGGTTGGCGATCTTCACAATCGCCTGCACTTGTTCGGCCGTTTCCGGGCAGACCGCGCCGACCGGCACGTGCTTGCCATACGGATCGGGCGTGTAGGACTTTCTCCACGGCGCGACGGCTTCGGGATCGGCGAAGACCCATTCGTCGCCCACGACCTTGCGCATGGCGGCGACGGCGCCCGCGAAGTCGGCCTTTTTGACGCCACGGGCCAGCACGGCCTTCGCCTGTGCTGCGGTGCCCAGGCCAACGGCGGCAGCGGAGGCGGCGCCAGCGCCCAGCAGGCTGCGGCGGTCGAGATTGACGGTCACCGGCCGTGCTCCTTGGGATCTGCGGTGCTGGTCTGAACCCATGCGGCCAGCGCCTTGAGTTCGGCGGGCGTAACTTCTGTCGGGCGGAAAGCAGGCATGGCGTTCTGGCCGTGGCGGACCATGTATTCGACCGTTTCCGCTGGAAGGCCCCGGCCCCGGATCACCGGGCCGACATTGCGCCCGTGGCAATAGCCGCAGACGGCCGCGTAGACCTGTTCGGGGCTGCGCTGCGCCTGCACTTCGCCAAGCTTCTGGGCCGCCTGCGCGGTGCTGGCGAGCGCAAGGGACGCCGCAAGGAGGATGATCCGCTTCATTGATACTTCCCCAGCATCATGCCGCCATCGATCACGACGTGGCTTCCGGTCATGTAATCCGAGGCATCCGAGGCGAGCAGCAGCGCCAGCGGCTTGAGCTGTTCGGTCTCGGCGACCGCGCCCAGCGGGACAATCGCGTCCCAGGCCTTGCGCGCCACGGGGTCCTTCTTGAGCCAGCCCCCGCCGATATTGGTGACGAACGGCCCCGGCGCGATGGCGTTGATGCGGATGCGGAACTCGGCCAGTTCCAGCCCGAGTGCGCGCACCATGTGCAGCACCCCGGCCTTCGCTGGCATGTAGGGCAGGCCGACGATGGGTTCAGTGACCAGGCCAGCGTTGGAGGCGGTGCAGATGATCGAGCCGCCGCTGCGGCCATTGGCACGGCCGGGCTGCTTCATCACGCGCACAGCGTTGCTCACGGTGTAGAACACGCCGGACAGGTTCACCGAAATCGACTGGTCCCAGCGCTTGGGGTCGTAGGTATCGACCTGCCCGTCCGGGTTGCGATGGCCCGCGGGGTTCCAGA
>CANCET010000205.1 GCA_947375105.1 Sphingomonadaceae bacterium | reverse complement strand
GGGCGAAGATCTTGGGATCGCCCTTCTTCTGGGGCATCGCGACGGGCACGAGTTCATCGTCGAACAGGCCGTTCTTCCAGGCAGCGGCGGCGCGCTGGTGGCTGCGCACGGCATAGGCGTCGCAGGCTTCGCGGCTGATGCCGTAATCGCGGGCGAGGTTTTCCGCTGTTTCGATCATGCCCGAAATGACGCCGAAGCGCTCGATCGGCTGCGACATGAGGCGGCCGCGCGTCAGTCGGTCATGCAGCATGAGGCCGCCTGCGCGCGTGCCGCGGCGGCCTTCGGTGGTGTAGTATTCGACGTTTGACATGGACTCCACACCGCCCGCGACGACGACATCGGACTGGCCGGTTTGCACCATCATCGCCGCGTTGATCACGGCTTGCAGGCCCGAGCCGCAGCGGCGGTCGAGCTGGTAACCGGGGACTTCGATGGGAAGCCCGGCAGCGAGCCAGGACCAGTGACCGATGGCAGGCGCTTCTGCATTGCCGTAGCCTTGCGAGAACACGACATCATCAACGCGCGCGGGATCGATCTTCGTGCGCTCCATCAACGCTTTCAGGATCACCGCGCCAAGCTGGCCGGCGTTGAGATCGGCAAGGCTGCCGCCGAACTTGCCGACGGCGGTGCGGATGGGAGCGACGATGGCGGCACGGGTCAGTTTCATGCGGAGGTTCCTGCAATGCCGGCTTCGAGCAGCCGGTCGATGGCTTGGGGATCAAGGGAAAGGTGGCGGGCGAGCACGTCGCGCGTGTCCGCCCCCAGAACGGGCGCGGGAGCAGGCGGCAGGCGTTCTAGGCCGGGCATCGTGGCAAAGGCACCCGCGGCGGGATAGGCAAAGCCGCTGGGGTTGTCTGCCGTATGCGCGAACATCGGGTTTTCGCCGATCAGGCGCGGATCGGTGACGGCTTCGGGCAAGGTCTTGTAGGGGCCGTGGGTGACGCCGTTTGCATCGAACTTGTCGGCCAGATCGGCGTGGGCGAGGGCGGCGACGGCCTGCTCGACGAGGGCGTAGATCGCATCGCGGTGGGTGAAGCGCACGCTGTCGTCACCGGTGAAGGAGACACCCAGCTTGGCTTCCAGCGCGGCGAGCGCTTCCTGCAAGGCGAGCGCGCGGACAAGTCCCTGCCATTGGCGCTCGTTGATCGCGACGATCATGACGCGCACGCCATCGGCGGTCACGAAATCGCGCCCGATGGTGCCGTAAACGCCATTGCCGAGGCGCTCGCGGTCAACGCCGTTCTGAAGGACTTCGGCAACGCGGCCGAGATTGGCGGTGGAGCCCATCGCGATATCGGTGAGGGGCAGGCGCACTTCGCCGCCAAGTCCGGTCTGTTCGCGGCGGCGCAGAGCGGAAACGAGCGCAAATGCGCCGTAGGCTCCGGTGAGCAGGTCCCATGCCGGGAGCACATGGTTGACCGGCGCTGGATCGGCGAGCGTGCCGGTGAGCGCGGGATAACCGACCACGGCATTCGCGGTGTAATCCAGCGCGATGGACCCGTCCGGCCAGCCCATCACGCGGACAGTGATGAGATCAGGACGGGCGGCGGCGAGCCTTTCATGCGCGAGAAAACCGCCGACGGGGAGGTTGGTGACGAGAATGCCAACGCTCTGGATGAGCTTCGTCAGCACCTCCCGCCCTTCAGGCCGCGAGAGATCGAGCGCGACGCTCTTCTTGGCGCGATTGAGGTTTTCCCACGAGAGCGAATGGCCCTCCGGCGTCAGCGGCCAGCGTTTGAAATCCTGCCCGCCCCCGATCTGGTCCACGCGGATCACTTCGGCACCGAACTGGGCGAGATAGAGCCCGATAGTCGGCGAGGCGACGAAGGAGGACACCTCGATCACCGTGATGCCGGAGAGCAGATTGTACATGGGGGCGCAGGCTTTCAGGACGTTTCTTGTGGTTGGTGCAACCGTGTAATCAATCGAGCGGTTAAGCCAAGGGGCTAGGCGGGCGGCTGTCGATTTCGAGGGGATCAGTCAGGCACCGGCAGCGCTGTCCGGTTGACGATGGGGCGCAGCGCGAAACTCGTCGTCACCTGCGCCACCCCGGCGATGCGCGTCAGCCGTTTCCTGAGGAAATCCTCGAAGGCGGCGAGCGAGGGGACAAGCACGCGCAGCTGGTAATCGGCCTCGCCGGTCATCAGGTAGCAGTCCATCACTTCGGGAAATTCCGCCACCGCGCTTTCGAACGTGGCCAGATGGTGGTCGTCCTGCTGGTCAAGCCGGATGCGCACGAAGGCGTTGACCGGAAGGCCGATGGTCTCTGGCTCTACCAGTGCGACATAGCCGGTGATGATCCCGCGCTCCTCCAGCGCGCGCACCCGGCGCAGGCACGGGCTGGGGCTGAGACCGACATCCTCGCACAGCTGCTGGTTGGTGAGGCGGCCGTTCTGCTGGAGCCGGCGCAAGATCTTGCGGTCAATCGCATCTAGATCGGTATCTGGCATTATCTTTTACTCATGTGGGCCTGATTGGCAGATTATGCCAAAACTCTGCCTGTGCGAGGTGAACTTCGCAAGACGCTGTTTTGCACTGCGCGCTATGGTTCTGCCGCTTGCCTCTAGGATGGATTCGAAAGCCCGCCATGACCGCCGTTCTTGCCGATCCCCGCAGCGATCTCGCCACCTCCATTGACACGCTCGATGCGCGGCTCCGCTGGCTTTCGGCGTGGACGGTCCACAATGCCAACAACATCCGCACGAAGCGCGACGGGATGAAGGTTGGCGGGCATCAGGCCAGCTGCGCCTCGATGTCGACGATCATGGCCGCGCTCTATTTCCATGCGCTGCGCCCGCAGGACAAGGTGGCGGTAAAGCCCCATGCCGGGCCGCTGCTCCACGCGATTCACTACATGCTGGGCAATCAGTCACTCGAACAGCTCCAGCGGTTTCGCGGGCTGGGCGGGATGCAAAGCTATCCCTCACGGACCAAGGACCAGATCCCGGTGGATTTCTCCACCGGCTCGGTCGGGCTGGGCGTCGCGATCACGGCCTTCGCCAGCCTGGTGCAGGACTATTGCATCGCGCAGGGGCATATGAGCGAGGCGGATGCGGGCCGGATGATCGCGCTGATGGGCGATGCCGAGCTTGACGAAGGCAATATCTACGAGTGCCTGATCGAGGCCTACAAGCACGATATTCGCAATTGCTGGTGGGTGGTCGATTACAACCGGCAATCGCTCGATGCCACCACGGCCGACCGCATGTTTCGCCGCTTCGACGATATCTTCGAGACTTGTGGCTGGCGTGTCATCACGCTGAAGAGTGGCAAGTTGCAGAAGGCGGTGTTCGCGAAGCCCGGCGGGCAGGCGCTGGAAAACTGGATCGACAATTGCCCCAACGCCGAGTTCGCCGCACTCACCTATCAGGGCGGCGCGGCGTGGCGCGAGCGGCTGATGAAGGATCTGGGCGAGCTGCCCGTGACGCGCGCGCTGATCGAGAGCTTCGACGATACCGCGCTGGCGCAGCTGATGACCAACCTTGGCGGGCACTGCGCGGAGACGCTGGTCGAGGCCTTCGCGCAGGCCGATGACGACAAACCGACACTGTTCATCGCGTATACCGTCAAGGGCTACGGCCTGCCGCTGGCGGGCCACAAGGACAACCATTCGGGCATGATGAACACCGCGCAGATCGAAAGTCTGCGCGCCAGCATGGGGATTGCCGAAGGCGAAGAGTGGGAGCCGTGGGGCGGACTGGGCGACAATGTCGCGGCCGAACTCAAGGCTTTTGTCGGGCGCTGCGCGCTCGCGCAGAAGGGGCCCGAGCATCAGGCCGCGGCCATTCCCGTGCCCGCGCGCCTGCCGGTGCCGGAGGGTGAGGAGCAATCGACCCAAAGCGCATTTGGCCGCATTCTGATGGATCTCGCGCGGCCGGGCGATCCGCTCGGCGACCGCATCGTGACGACCGCGCCCGACGTGACGCAGACAACCAACCTCGGCGGCTTCGTCAACCGGCGCGGGCTGTTTCGCCGCAGCGAATTGAAGGACGTGTTCCAGGCCGCGCGCATTCCCTCGGCGCAGAAGTGGGTGGGCAACACCGCCGGACAGCATGTCGAGCTGGGCATTGCCGAGACCAACTTCTTTCTCGTGCTGACGGCGTTTGGCCTTTCAGCGCCGCATTTCGGCACGCGGCTGCTGCCGGTGGGGACGGTCTACGATCCGTTCATCGCGCGCGGGCTCGATGCGCTGAACTACGGCTGCTATCAGGATGCGCGGTTCCTGCTGGTGGGCACGCCGTCGGGGCTCACGCTAGGCGCGGAAGGCGGCGCGCACCAATCGATCAACACACCGCTGATCGGAATGGGCCAGCCGAACCTCGATTACTTCGAGCCCGCCTTTGCCGACGAAGTGGCGCTGATGATGCGCCATGCCTTCGAACATATGCAAAAGCCCGATGGCAGCTCGGTCTACTTGCGGCTGAGCACGCGCTCGATCGCGCAAGCCACGCGCGCGGATGACAGCTGGGAGGCCGATGCGCTGAAGGGGGCCTATTGGCTCAAGCGTCCGGCGCCCGGCGCGGAGGCAGCGATCGTGTTTACCGGCGCAATCGCGCCCGAGGCGATGGCCGCATGGGAAGCGCTGAGCGAGGATCTGCCCGGCCTCGGCCTGCTCAACGTGACATCGCCCGATCTGCTCCATCGCGGCTGGTCGGCGCGGCGCGCGGCGCGCTGGACGGGCAAGCGGCCCGAACCGAGCCATATCGACACCCTGCTGGGCGCGCTGGCACCGGGGGCGGGGCTGGTGACGGTGATCGACGGATCGCCATCCGCGCTGTCGTGGTTGGGCGCGGTGAAGGGCATGCGGGTAAGCCCGCTCGGAGTCGATCGGTTCGGCCAGACGGGCGACTTGCCCGATCTCTATCGGACCTACCGGCTCGATGCCGATGCGATCATCGATGCCGCGGCGGAGTTGTTTCTGGAGGGTTGAAGCGGGGACTTTCCCCACATTCCAACATCTAATGGATACTATTAGCTTTTCGGGATTGCCTGCCAATCCGCGTAAGTTGCTGAAATACTTGTTGCAGATGTGCACCGCGCGACGGACTTCGGTTCGGCGCGCGCCTGCCCCGCTTGCGCGTATTCGAGGCTTGAGGCACTCCATGGCGCATCTGGAGAAGCGGGAGGGACGCTGTCCTCCGGGGAGAAAGAACATGACCATGACGGACACGACCACCATCCGCCGCGCCCTGCAGACGGGCACGGCCCTTGCAGCGATCACGCTCGGCCTTGTTGCGACACCGGCTGCAGCGCAGGCCGCGCAGTCCACTGAAACGGCTGCCGCGCCCGAGCAGGCGGGCGAAATCGTCGTTACCGCGCAGCGCCGCGAGCAGAAGCTCAACGATGTCGGCATCGCGGTGAGCGTGGTCAGCGCCAAGGAGATCAAGGCGCTCAACATCAACAGCGCGACCGACGTGGTACGCGCGATCCCCAACCTCAAGTTCAACGCCTACGGCTCGAGCCAGGTCGTCTACAATATCCGCGGCGTCTCGCAGAACGACTACGGCGACCAGCAGGAACCGCCGGTCGCGGTCTATCAGGACGATAGCTATACCTCGTCGATCACCGCGGCGAGCTTCCCGGTGTTCGATCTCGCGCGTGTGGAAGCGCTGCGCGGTCCGCAAGGCACGCTGTTTGGCCGCAATGCCACTGGCGGCGCGGTGCAGTTCATTTCCGCACAGCCGACCGAGCAGCTCGACGGGTATCTGTCCGCGACGTACGGCCGCTACAACCAGACCATCCTCGAGGGCGCAGTTTCGGGCGCGCTTGCAGACACGCTGACCGCCCGTATTTCGGGGCAGTATACGCGCGACGACGGCTACATCAAGAACATCACTCCCGGCCAGCCTGACCGCGGCGCGGACAACCACTGGGCGCTGCGCGGCATCCTGAAGTGGGAGCCGAGCGCTGACTTCAAGGCCAAGCTGACGGTGCGCTACACCCAGTCCGACAAGGAACGGCAGGCGGGCATCTACACGCTGGCACCGGCCTGCCCCAATGCGCAGTTCCAGGGTGAGTTCCTCGGCGTGAACGAGGCCTGCGCCTATTGGGGCACTGTCG
>CANCET010000204.1 GCA_947375105.1 Sphingomonadaceae bacterium | reverse complement strand
AGTGGGGGTCTGAACGGACCGGCCCAGATCTGGCTCGCGTCGGCAAACGCTATTCGGACGAATGGCACGTTCAGCATCTGACCAATCCGCGCGCTGTGGTGCCGGAATCGATCATGCCGACGTATGGGTTCCTCAAGGCGCAGGACCTCAACCAGGGCGACATGGTGCCCGCACTCCAGACGCTGGAGCGAGTGGGCGTGCCCTATACCAAGGATGAGATCGCCGCTGCCAACGATGACCTCAAGGCGCAGGCCGATCCCGATGCCGACCATGCCGCGTTCCTCAAGCACTATCCCGGTGCGGTGGTGCGCGATTTCGATGGCGACCCGGGGCGCCTGACCGAGATGGACGCGCTGGTCGCCTATCTGCAGGTGCTCGGCACGATGGTCGATGTGAACGCGCCGGCGGCGCAGGAGCATCTGGCGAAGGAGAAGGGCCGGTGACCGCCTTCCTCCAGCTTTCCACCCATTCGACTTACGACCTGCTGCGGCATCTGGCCGACAGCTGGGGCCTGATGATCATGGCGCTGGTGTTCCTCGCGCTGTGTCTCTGGCCGTTCCGCCCCGGCGGAAACGCGGCGAGCCGTGATGCGGCCCTCTCGATCTTCGAGGACGACAGCCATGACGCATGACACAAAGCACGACGACAAAGTGATCGATCACGCCACCGGCACGGCCAAGGTCGGCCATGAATGGGACGGGATCGAGGAACTCGACACGCCGCTGCCGCGCTGGTGGCTGTGGACGTTCTATGCGTCGATCCTGTTCGCGCTGGTCTATGTTGTGCTCTATCCGGCGATCCCGATGCTGCATTCGGCCAGCACGGGCATGCTGGGCTGGACCAGCCGGGGCGTGCTGGCGGACGACATGGCGCGCGAAAAGGCCGAGCACCAGGCGGTGCGCGCGGCCATCGCCGCCACGCCGATCGAGGCGCTGGCGGGGAACCCCGCACTACAGCGCGCGGCCATCGAAGGCGGACACGCCGCGTTCAAGGTGAACTGCGTGCAGTGCCACGGCGCGGGCGCAGCAGGCGCGAAAGGCTATCCCAACCTCAACGATGACGACTGGCTGTGGGGCGGCGATCTGACCACGATCCAGCAGACGCTGATCAACGGCATCCGCCAGCCCGGCAACGACGCGACCCGCAGCAGCCAGATGCCGAGCTTTGTCCGTGACGGGATCCTGACTGGCCGCCAAGTGCAGGATGTGGTGAGCTTCGTGCGCGTGCTGAGCAAGCAGGACCCGGCGAATGCCGCCTCTGCGCGCGGTGCGGTGCTGTTCGCGGGCAACTGCGCGGTGTGCCACGGCGCTGGCGGTGAGGGCAACCGCAGCGTCGGCGCGCCCAAGCTCAGCGACAAGATCTGGCTTTATGGCGGGGACCGCGCGGCGCTGACCGAGACGGTGACCAATGCCCACGGCGGAGTGATGCCGGCGTGGGGCGGGCGGCTCGATCCGGTGACGATCAAGATGCTCAGCGTCTACGTCCACTCGCTGGGCGGCGGCGAGGCGGCGCCGGTTGCGGTTCCGGCTACGGCGGCCGCTCCGGCAGCGGGGGCGGCTCAGTAACAGCCATGAACGCGCTTGATCCCAATATGCCCGCGCCGCTCTATGCCAAGCGCACGGCAGTGTTCCCGAAGAAGATCGACGGGCCGTTCCGGCGCTTCAAATGGCTGGTCATGGCGCTGTGCCTTGCGGTTTACTGGGGCACGCCGTGGATCCGCTGGGACCGGGGGCCGAACGCCCCCGGGCAGGCGGTGCTGGTCGATCTGGCGCACCGCCGGTTCTACATGTTCGCCATCGAGATCTGGCCGCAGGAGTTCTACTTCGTGGCGGGCATGCTCATCATGGCGGGCATCGGGCTGTTCCTTGTTACCAGCGCGGTGGGCCGTGCGTGGTGCGGCTATGCCTGCCCGCAAACGGTGTGGACCGATCTGTACCAGCATGTCGACCGGCTGATCGACGGCGACCGCAATGCGCAGTTGCGGCTGAACGCGGCGCCCTGGACCCCGGCAAAGTTGGCGCGGCGGCTGTTCAAGTGGAGCGTCTACCTTGGCATCGCCTTCGTGACCGGCGGCGCGTGGATCTTCTATTTCGCCGACGCGCCGACCTTGCAGCGTGCATTCTGGACCGGCACGGCGGCCCCGGTGGCCTATGCCTCGACCGGCATCCTGACGTTCACGACCTTCTGGCTGGGCGGCTTCATGCGCGAGCAGGTGTGCATCTACATGTGCCCCTGGCCGCGCATCCAGACCGCGATGCTCGACGAGAATTCGCTGACCGTGACCTACAAGCACTGGCGGGGCGAGCCACGCGGGTCCTTGAAGGAAGCCAAAGGTGCGGAAACCCCGCTGGGCGACTGCATCGATTGCAAGCAATGCGTGGCGGTGTGCCCCACGGGGATCGACATCCGCGAAGGGCCGCAGATTGGCTGCATCACGTGCGCGCTGTGTGTCGATGCCTGCGACAAGGCGATGGCATCGGTTGGCCGCGCGCGCGGGCTGATCGACTATTGCACGCTCATCGATGCAGAGCGCGAGATCAAGGGCGAGCCTGCGCGTCCGGTGCGCAAAGTGCTGCTGCGCCCGCGCCTGATCGCCTATTTCGCGGTGTGGGGCGGCATTGGCCTTGCATTGCTGTTCATGCTGGGCGCGCGCGAGCGGCTGACGCTTTCGGTGGCGCGCGAGCGCAACCCGGAGTTCGTGCAGCTTTCGGGCGGCGCGGTGCGCAATGCCTTCACGCTGGCGCTGCGCAACATGGAAGACCGCCCGCGCACGTTGCGCATCGCCGCCGAGGGCCTGCAGGGGGCGCTGCTCTACACCGACGACATGGCGCCCGGTGCGGCGCGCGCGGCGATCGATGTGGCGGTTCCGGCGGACAGCACGGCGAAAGTGCGGCTCTATGCCGTGGTGCCGGCAGCCTCTGCCCGGCCGCAGGATTTCGCGCTGACCGCGACCCCGCTTGACAAAGAGGGGCACACGCCGCGCCGCGAGACGCATTTCGCCGCACCCAAGACCGAACATGACGATCATGAAGAGGAGCACGATTGATGGCACAGCTTCAGGCAAGCCCGGACCGGCCCTTCACCGGGCGGCACATGGCCCTCGTCATGGGCGGCTTCTTCGGCGTGGTGATCGCGGTGAACATCCTCCTCGCCAACCTCGCGGTTTCGACCTTCAGCGGCACGGTGGTCGATAACTCCTACGTCGCGAGCCAGGAATTCAACCACCTGCTGGGCGCGGCCAAGGCCGACAAGGCGCTGGGGTGGAAGCTGGCGCTGGGGCGGGCCGGAAATGGCGCGGTGCGCTTCACGCTGCGCGATGCGAGCGGGCGGCCGCTGACCGGCGCGGCGGTGCGCGCGCGGGCGGATCATCCGCTAGGCGCGAAGGCACCCGTGGTGATGACCCCGCGTGAAGTCGCGCCCGGGGTTTACGAAGCGGCGCTACCTGCGGGACGCTGGCATGTCGGCATCGAAGTGCGCGCGATGGGCCATGTGTGGCATGCCGAGGATGACGCGCTGTGATCTCTGCGCAGCGCCTTGAGGCCGAGATCAGCCGCAGCGTCCTGGCCGTGCCGGGCATGCATTGCGCGGGCTGCATGGGCAAAGTCGAGCGCGCGCTGGGCGCGGTGCCGGGGGTGGCGGCGGCGCGGGCGAACCTGACCGCGCGGACGATTGCCGTCGATCATTCGGCGGAGGCGGAAATCCCCGCGCTGTTGGCCGCGCTGGCCAGCGCAGGCTTTGCCGCCGAGCCGCGCGAGGATGTGCTGGAGCCGCCGTCGGCCTCACGCGAACTGCTTGCGCCGCTGGCGGTTGCGGCGTTCGCCTGCATGAACGTGATGCTGCTTTCGGTCAGCGTCTGGTCGGGCGCGGATGGCAGCACGCGCGATCTGTTCCACTGGCTTTCGGCCGCAATCGGAGTGCCGGCGATCCTTTATGCCGGGCAGCCGTTCTTCCGCTCGGCGTGGGGCGCGCTGAGGCGCGGGCGCACCAACATGGACGTGCCGATTTCCATCGGCGTGGCGCTGGCGACGGGCCTTTCCTGCTACGAAACGCTGACCGGCGGCAAGGAGGCGTGGTTCGATGGCACGCTGATGCTGCTGCTGTTCCTGCTGGCGGGCCGCGCGCTCGATGCGATGATGCGCGACCGTGCACGCGCCGGGGTTTCCGCGCTGCTGCGGCAGGCGGCCAGCGGCGCGATGATCGTGGGCGCGGACGGCGCGCTGCAGTGGACGGCGGCAGCGGCGCTTGTGCCCGGCATGCTGATGCGCGTGGCGGCGGGAGAACGGCTGGCGGCTGACGGCGAAATCGCCAGCGGCCAGTCGGTAGCTGGTTTGGCGCGCTTCGACCAATCGCTGCTGACGGGCGAGAGCGCCCCGGTGCCGGCTGGGCCGGGCCAGCGCGTGCTGGCTGGCATGCTCAATCTTGATGCGCCCGTCGATGTGATCGTCACGGCGGCGGGGCAGGGCACAGCGCTGGCGGAAATCGCGCAGGCCATGGAAGCCGCTGGGCAGGGGCGCAGCGCCTTTGTGCGCATCGCGGACCGCGCCTCGCGGCTTTATGCGCCTGCAGTGCATACGCTCGCGGCGCTGAGCTTTGCCGGATGGCTGATTGCGGGGGCAAGTTTTCATCAGGCGCTGGTGGTGGGGATCGCGGTGCTGATCATCACTTGCCCCTGCGCGCTGGGCCTTGCGGTGCCGGTGGCGCAAGTGGTGGCGGCGGGCGCGCTGCTGAAGCAGGGCGTGATGGTCAAGGATGGCAGCGCCATCGAGCGGCTGGCCCGCGTCAACCGCGTGTTGCTCGACAAGACGGGGACGCTGACGCTGGGCCGCCCGGTGCCCGATGCAGCGGCGCTTGACGCGCTGGGCGAGGAGGAAGCGGCGGTTGCGCTCGCGCTGGCCAGCCACAGCCGCCATCCGCTGTCGCAAGCGCTGGCGCTGGCGCTGGCGGCGAGGGGCGTGCGGGCAGCGACGATCGAGCAGGTGCGGGAGACGGCAGGACACGGCGTCAGCGCGATGTGGCGCGGCCTGGCGGTATCGCTCGCGCGGCCATCGCAGAGCGGCGGGACGGCGGCGGCGCTGGCCATCGGTGCGGGCCCGGTGCGCCTGATCGGCTTTGCCGACCGCCTGCGGCCCGATGCGCGCGCGGCGCTGGCCGAGCTCAAGGCGCTGGGCGTGGAAGGCTCGATCCTTTCGGGCGACACCCCGGCGGCGGTGATGGCGACAGCGCGCGAGATCGGCCTCACCGGGCAGGCCGCTGCGCTGCCTGCGGACAAGCTCGATGCGATCCGGCGGTTGCAGCGCGCGGGGCGGACGGTGCTGATGGTGGGCGACGGGATCAACGATGGCCCCGCGCTCGCCGCCGCCGACGCTTCGATTGCGCCGGGGAGCGCGAGCGATGTCGGGCGGCAGGCGGCGGATATCGTGTTCACCGGGGATTCGCTGCTCGCCCTGCCGCGCAGCGTTCGCGTCAGCCGGCGCACGATGCGCGTGGTGCGCGAGAACTTCGCCGCCGCGATCCTCTACAATGCGTTTGCCGTACCGCTGGCGATGGCCGGCCTCGTCACGCCGCTGATGGCCGCGATTGCGATGGCGACGTCCTCGCTCATCGTCGTGGGCAATTCGCTGCGGCTGGCGGGAGCTGGCAAATGACCTCGATCCTGATCCTCATCCCCATCGCGCTCGGCATGGGCCTTGCAGGATTGGCGGCGTTTTTCTGGGCGCTGCGCGGCGGGCAGTTCAGCGACCTCGACGGCGCGGCGGCGCGCATCCTGATCGACGAGGATACGCCCCTATGAAGCGCGCGTTCGCCCTGCTCAGCGGGCTGGCCGCACTTCAGCTGGCGATCCCGGCGCAGGCCGCGCATCCGGCCACGGTGGCGATCTGCGGCAATGGTGCGCACATTCAGCTGCCGATGAGAAATCAGGGGGACGGGAAAAATCGCGGGGACGGCCAGAGCTGCTGCAAGATTTGCCATAGCGCAATGCGCAAGCGTTTCGCGGGTGGCAATTGCTGTGGTGGAGACGATGACGAAGAGGATCCCGGGCCATGAGCAGAACAACCACTGCCGAGCAGTTCGCTGACTGGACGTACCACCCCGAGCTGCTCGCCCGGCC
>CANCET010000203.1 GCA_947375105.1 Sphingomonadaceae bacterium | reverse complement strand
CCTCGTCACATGGTACGGCGCGGTCGGTGTCGGCGGCGTGCTCCACACGATCAATCCGCGCCTGTTCGACGATCAGCTCGATTACATCGCCAACCACGCCGAAGACCGCGTGATGCTGTTCGATGCCGCGTTCGCGCCGATTGTCGAGCGGATGAAGCCGCGCTGGAAGACCATCGAGCACTACATCTGCTTCGACAGCAGCGAGCCGGCCGAGCATTTCGAAGACTGGATCGCCACGGAGGACGGTGAGGGCGCATGGGCCGATGGCGACGAGCGCGATCCGTGCATGCTTTGCTACACCAGCGGCACCACCGGCAATCCCAAGGGCGTGCTCTACGAACACCGCTCGACCGTGCTCCACGCGATGACCGCGATGACCCCGCAGGTGTTCGGCATGGATTGCCGCACGGTCGCGCTTCCCATCGTGCCGATGTTCCATGCCGCCAGTTGGGGCCTGCCATGGGCCGGCGCGGCGGCGGGCGCGAAATTCGTCTACAGCGCAGTCAACGAGGCGGCAGTGCTGTGCGAGCTGATGGAGCGCGAAAAGGTCACCACTTCGGCGGGTGTGCCGACTGTCTGGCTCAGCCTGCTCCAGCATATCGATGCGGCGGGCAAGGATATCCCCGCATCACTGAGCACCGTGGTCTGCGGCGGTTCCGCGATGCCGCGCGCGATGATCGAACGCTTCATGAAGAAGGGCCTGCGTGTCGCCCATGCCTGGGGCATGACCGAAACTTCGCCCATCGGCACCACCGGCACCGAGACTTCGAACTGGGACGAGCTTTCGTTCGATGAGCAAGTCACGGTCAAGGCGATGCAGGGCCGCGTGCCGTTCGGCGTCGAACTGCGCTGCGTCGATCTCGATGATTACAGCAAGGTTCTTCCGCGTGATGGCACGACCTCGGGCGCGCTGCAGGTGCGTGGGCCGTGGGTTGTGGGCCGCTATTTCAAGGCCGATACCACCGCAACCGATGCCGACAACTGGTTCGACACCGGCGACGTCGCGGTTCTCCACCCCGATGGCACGTTGCAGCTGACGGACCGCACCAAGGACGTGATCAAGTCGGGCGGCGAGTGGATCAGTTCGGTCGAGCTGGAAAACGCCGCGATCGGCTTCCCGGGCGTCGCCGAAGCCGCTGCCATCGGCGTTTACCATCCGCGGTGGGATGAGCGTCCGCTGCTCGTCGTGGTGAAGAAACCCGGTGCCGATGTCTGCCCGGACGCCCTGCGCGAGTTTCTTGGCACCCACGTCGCCAAGTGGTGGCTGCCGGATGCCGTGGCCTT
Organism: Sphingomonadaceae bacterium; assembly: GCA_947375105.1. Taxonomy (GTDB): domain Bacteria; phylum Pseudomonadota; class Alphaproteobacteria; order Sphingomonadales; family Sphingomonadaceae; genus Novosphingobium. The sequence goes on along the minus strand of CANCET010000203.1, from coordinate 4,860 downwards.
CGTTGACGAGATCCCGCACACCGGCACCGGCAAGATCAGCAAGAAGGACCTGCGCGATCAGTTCCGCGATTGGCAATGGAGCGCCTGAGTATGCCTGAAGACGCTTTGAACGAAGCCTATATCGATCCCAGCCACGAGAACTTCGCAAAGTTCAAGGCCCTGCCGCGCGATACGCCAATCCACATGCTCAACCTCGTCCGATTTCGGGAAACGGCAGCCTATCCCGAAGGCCATCCGCTCGCCAACAAGGGCCTGACCGGCGCAGATGCCTACCGCGAGTACATGCGCACGATCCAGCCGGTGCTTGAGCGGTCCGGCGGGCATATCGTCTGGGCAGGTGCGTTCGAGGCGATGGTGACGGGACCGGCCGAGTGGGACTGGGACGAGACTTTCGTCATGGCCTATCCCGATGCCGCATCGTTCATGGGCATGGTCAAGGATCCGGACTATGCTCCGGTCGTCGTCCACCGGCAGGCCGCCGTCGCTACTTCGCGGCTCGTCCGCTTTGCTCCGAAGGAAAGCCTCGCCTGATGATCATCGCCACAACCGAGAATGTCGCGGGCCGTGAAGTTACCGAATGCCTTGGCCAGGTGTTTGGCGTGGTGGTGCGCAGCCGGGGGCTGGGCGGCAATATCGTCGCGGGCCTGCGTTCGATCATCGGCGGCGAGATCAAGGAATACTCGGCACTGGTCGAGGATACACGCCGCCACGCGATCGACCGCCTCGTGATGAATGCTGCGCTGATGGGCGCGGACGCGGTCGTGATGATGCGTTTCGATTCCGGTTCGATCGGCCAGACGATGAACGAAGTCGTCGCTTATGGCACTGCGGTGAAGCTGAAGCCGCAATGACGGCAAACGGCCGTATCGCCGCGCTGGTGATCGCCGGTCTTGCGGCGATGGGCGGTGTGCTGATGCGGGTGTTCAATGCGGATGGCGGCGGCTTCCCGCTATTTGTTTTTGCCGCCTTGATTGGACTGGGGACGGTATTCGATGCCGGTTATCTCGCGAAGCGCCGCGACCTGCGCGGTGCCTGGCAGCGCACTGCGGAGCGCGAAGTGGATCACCAGACCGGCCAGATCCTCGAAGTCTGGTATGATCCCGTCTCGGGCGGGCGCCGCTATCTGCCGACCGGGGAAAGGCCTGATCAGTACCGCGACTAGAGCAAGGCCAGTTGTCCGTCGCGGCGCGGCGGGCGGAACTGGCTGCAATCGAGCAGCGGCTTTGTCTGCGGGATGCCCGCGCGCTTCAGCCCCAGACGGAACCGGGTGCGCACCAGATCGGCCCAGACCCCGCTCGGCTTCATCCGGCTGAAGAAGCGCGCATCGTTGTCCTTGCCGCCGCGCACCGATTGCACGATGGCCATGACCTTGGCCGCCCGATCCGGAAAGTGCACCTCCAGCCATTCGCGGAACAGCGGCGCCACTTCGTGTGGCAGGCGCACCATGATCCAGCTCGCCGAAACGACACCGCGCGCGCCAGCCTCGGCCAAGGTCGCTTCGATGAAGCTGTCGGTGATCGCCGGGATGATCGGCGAGACCGAGACATTCGTATGGACCCCGGCCTTGGCGAGCGTCTCGAGCGCCGCGAGCCGCTTGGCAGGTGCCGAAGCCCGGGGTTCGAGAATGCCGGAAAGCTTGGGGTCGAGGCTCGTCACCGAAATCGAGACCGCTGTCAGCCCACGCTCCGCAAGCGCACGCAGCAGATCGAGATCATCCAGCACGCGAGCCGACTTGGTGGTGATCGTGATCGGATGGCCGGTCTCAAGGCACAGTTCCAGCACCGCGCGGGTGATGCGGTAGCGGCTTTCGATGGGCTGGTAGGGATCGGTATTGGTGCCCAGCGCCAAGGGAGCAGGGCGGTAGCCGCGCGTGCTGAAGGCATGTCGCAGCAAGGCCGGTGCGGAGGGCTTGGCGAAGAGCTTCGTTTCGAAATCGAGGCCAGGTGAAAGATCGTGCCACGCATGCGTCGGCCGCGCGTAGCAATAGATGCAGCCGTGTTCGCACCCGCGATAGTGATTGAGCGAGCGGTCGAACGGGATGTCTGGTGAGGTGTTGTAGGTGATCGCGGTCCGGGGAAACTCCTCGGTGACGGTGGTGCGCAACTTCGGCCCCGGTCCGTCCACCATTCCAGCCGCATCGAGCCAGTCGCCATCAGCCTCGCGCGTGTTGAGATCAAAGCGCGTCGGCACCCGCGATGATGGGGCCCCGCGCCCGGGAACAGGGGAATTCGCTGCGGCCATGATTAGAACATATATAGAACATAAACGCAAATCCAGCACAATCTGGACTGTGATTGACGGTGCTGTAGCTCCATTTCGGGGGCGACTGCGATTGCCGCAGCGCTGCCCGACCGCTTCTCTCGCTGGGCAATCGGACGGAGCGCGCGATGGAAGACGGCTATCTGCACTATCAGGAGCTCAAGGGCTGGGACGAGGCGCCGTTCATGCAGCCTTCGCCCACCGATGCGCGGTTTTTCGGTCATTATCTTGCCGGGGCGGTGACCGCGGGGGCGCTGGTCGCCGAAGTCGGGTTCGGCAATGGCAACTTCCTTGGTTGGGCTGCGGCGCGCGGCGCCCGAGTTTTCGGTTCGGAAGTCCAGCCCGCCGCGCGGGAGAAGGCGATTGCCGCCGGCGTGGGCCTCTTGCCACTCGACTTTGGATCATGGCAGGCCGCACTCCCCGGCCGTCTCAGGATCATCGCCGCGGTTGACGTGATGGAACACCTCACACGCGATCAGAATGCGGCGTTGCTGGCTGCTTCGGCCCGGTTGCTCGAACCTGGCGGCCTGCTGTTTGTCCGCTTTCCCAACGGACAGAGCCCGCTGTCATTGCCGATCCAGTACGGCGATCAGACGCATGTTTCGGTCTTGTCCGCACCGATTGTCGAGCAATTGGCGCGCGGCCTCGCGCTGGAGACCGTGTTCTCGGGCCGGCCGTTTCGACCCTACGTCGGCGGCCTGCCGGGCCATGCCGCGCGCAAGATCCAGGACCTTGCGCGCGGCATGGCAGACCGGGTGATCCGGCTGCTGTATGGTCCGCTCCCAATGCATGCCAACACCGTCATGGTGTTGCGGCGGACCTGATCGCTTAGCGCAACATGGCCTTGTCGAGCATGCCGAGGTCGAAACGCTGCGCCCCGTTTTCAAGGACCACCGCCGCGCCTTGCGGCAAGGCGGCGAAAGCTTCCGGGGTCAGGATGAAGCGCGCAGCCAACATGCCACGCGTCGCCACAGGTACTGCCTGACCCAGCTTGAACGCCTGATCGCCGATCCTCAGGGTGAGCAAAGCACCGCCGATCACCAGCGGTTCCGGAACCGAGATAGCCAAAGTCACCACATTACGCGCTGTCGGCGGGGGCGGCGGCCCGGCCATGCGGGCGCTGCTGATCGCCTGGCTAGCAGTCACAACCGGGCGCTTTTCGCGCTCGATCCGTGTCACTTTACCGCCATTGATGAGCGCCGAGGCGGGGCTGCGCATCGCCGTCGCTGCGGGCGCTGGATCGACGGGCGGTGAGGAGGGCGCTTCGGCTGTCAGGAACGGCCCGGGGATCGGGCCGGAACCGGCATCCTTCCCAGCATCGAGTGCGCGGGTGAAACGCAGGTTGCCGAGATAGATCGCGCCGACCGCAGCCCGATTGAAGATGAGACGCGCGCCCCTGATCTTGGTGCCGGCGGGCAGAGCGAAGTCTGCCAGGGGGATGCGCACGGACTGCAACACCGGGTGTCCGTTGCCGCTCGGGCTGTCTGGCGGCTCATTGCCTGGCAGGATCGCGCTGGTGGCCTTGGGCTCCACGTTGATGATGATGCCTCCGAAGCTCAGTCCGACTGGCGCGAGCGGCTTGGCGTAACGCGATAGCGGGACAGCCTGCGACATGAAGCCGTCCGGCGAGACGATCACGATGCTGAAGTCGGTGGTGCCGGACGGATTGAGCGTGGGGTCCGCCTCGCAGCCAAAACTGTTGCCGCTGTCAAATCCCTTGCACGCAAGGCCGAGCCGGAATTCGAGCGTATCGAAGCCGCCAACCGCAACGCCTGCGCCCGGGATTGCCGCGCTCGCCTGGTAGAACGGCATGGCGCCCTTGCTTCTGAGCACAGTCGTATCCCAGGCCAGCACGCCGAATTGCGATGCGCCTTCATGCTCTGGAAGCGGGCTCTGCGCGAAATACTTCAGGCCTTCAGCAGAATTGCCGACGCCGGTATCCCCCGCGCCCACTTTCCGCACAAAGTCATCAAGCACGATGCTGCCCTTGCGCGCGACATTGTCGGTATAAGTGCGGCGGAAGCGTGTGATGCGGGCCAATTTGCCCGGCACCCCATGCTGCGGATCGAACAGGCCGCCGAACACCGCGGCCGGATCAGCGCCAAGATTGGCGCGGAAGAAGGCGGTCACCGGATAAAGCGCGGTCGAACGCTGGTTTTGCGAACCCGCCGCAGTCGGGTCGAACAGGACCGGTTGTGCCGGATCGGTGCTGTAGCAACCTTGCGAATCCGATTGCTGCCATTCGGTGTTGTAGAAGTTGTGATTGGCGCCCTCGACCGTGAAGATGGACTTGGCCGCCGGCACCGTTTCGGCGCGCGCGGTGATCATGCGGTCGAATACCCGTTGGCCCTGCAGATCCGAGACATCGCCATCGCATGTCGGCAGCAGCACGTTCCAGGCCACACCCTCCGCGTTCAGCACGCGGTTGGTCTGGCCGTCGACCGGGGCAAGCTCGAACACGGCGCGGATCCTGGGCTTGTTGCGGAACTGGCTGGGCCAGATGCTGCCGATGTCGCGGTACTGCGTCAAAGCTGCACGAACACCTTCGCCGCCGCGCGAGTGACCGAACAAGCCGATCTGATTGAAGTCGAGCTTTCCGCG
>CANCET010000202.1 GCA_947375105.1 Sphingomonadaceae bacterium | reverse complement strand
ATCACCGTGCCGCGCATCGATACGATGGTGGCGGAACTGCGCACGCTGATCGGCCCCGAGGGCGGTGCACGGATGACCGGCGGCGGCTTTGGCGGCGCGGTTGTGGCGCTGTGCCCGGCAGACCGCGCCGATGCCGTGCTCGCTGCCCTCACCTATCGCAAGCCCAATGGCACACCGCCATTGGTGCTGCGGGAAAACGCTTGCGACGGGGCTGGCCTCGTCATGCGTTAGGCCCGCCTTTCATCCTCTTCCGTGCGGCCCGGCCCGCCACTGACTGCTTGATTCAGGACCGACCTTTCATGCCCGTATGCACTTACCCGACGACACTCTGGACCGCCGAGCACCTTCGCGCGCTGCACATCGAACCCTGCCATCAAATCCCGCTGGTCGATGGCAAAACGCTGCGCCACCCGCTGCCGGGTTTTGATCTGTGGGATCTGTGGCCGTTGCAGCTGGCGGATGGCAGCACAGCGGTGGTCGACGGCTGGGCGCTGTGGTTCGTGCTGTCCGCGCCGGCTGGCGAAGACCCCGAAGCCCGGCATGACATTGTCCGCATCCGCCTGATGGCCGCGCGCGGAGACGAATGGCGCGACCACGGTAATGCCCTGCCGGATGATCTCAATCCCGGCAGCCGCGAATGGGCGGGCTCGGCACTGTTCGATCCCGAAACTGGCGCGGTCACGCTGTACTGGACGCCTTCGGGCCTGCGCGGCGAGGAGCCGCGCAGCTTCACCCAGCGCATGTTCGAGACGACGGGCACGCTGACCGGCGATGCGGCAGCTTTCTCAATCGAAGACTGGAGCGCGCCGCGCGAGATCGCGGGCGGTCCGATCCCGCACTACGTGCTGGTGACGGCCGCAGAAGGCGTGCCGGGCATGATCAAGGGCTTCCGCGATCCGGCGCACTTCCGCGATCCGGCAGATGGTGCTGTATACCTGCTGTTCACAGGATCGCTGAAGAGTTCTGAAAGCCCGTGGAACGGCTGCATCGGCTTGCTGCGGCAGGAGGGCGACAGCTGGGCCGTGCTGCCGCCGCTGCTGAGCGCGGATGGGCTCAACAACGAACAGGAGCGGCCGCACATCGTGTTCCACGGCGGGCGCTACTACCTGTTCTGGTCGACGCAGCGGAAGGTGTTTGCGCCGGATGCACCCAATGGGCCGAACGGGCTTTACGGCATGGTGGCTGAGAGCATGGCCGGGCCGTGGCAGCCGCTCAATGGCAGCGGGCTGGTGGCGGGCAATCCGCCGGAAGCACCGGTGCAGACCTACAGCTGGTGGGTGACGGCAGATCTAAACGTGCACGGCTTCGTCGATTACCCCAATTCGCTCAAGGGTAATGACCACGGCGATGCGGCATGGCGGCGCGCACATTTCGCCGGGGTGCCGGCCGCGCCGTTCCGGCTTGTGCTGGATGGCACGCGAGCGGAAGTCGCGGCGTGAGTGCGGCGCGCTATGGCCTGATCGAGGCGGGTGGCACCAAGTTCGTGCTGGGCGTCGCCGAAGCGGACCGCACCATTGTCGCGCGGGAGCGGATCCCGACGACGACGCCCGCAGAAACGCTGGGCGCGGCAGTGGAATGGTTTGCGGCGCAGGGCGGGCCTTACGCGGGGTTCGGCATTGCCTCGTTCGGGCCGCTCGATCTTGATCCCGCATCCCCAGGTTATGGCTGCGTGCGGCCCACGCCCAAGCCGCACTGGAGCGGAGCGAGCCTGACCGCGCCGTTCCAGCGGCGCTTTGGAATGCCGGTCGCGATCGACACCGACGTCAACGGCGCGGCGCTTTCGGAAGCCATGTGGGGGGCGGGGGCCGGGCTCGGCTCGGTCCTGTACCTCACCATCGGCACCGGGATCGGCGGAGGTTTTTGCAGCGACGGGCAATTGCTGCGCGGGCTGTCTCATCCGGAGATGGGGCATATCCGCATGCCGCGCCATCCCGAGGACCTGGACTTTGCAGGAACCTGCCCGTTCCATGGCGACTGTCTCGAAGGCCTCGCCTGCGGGCCGGCGGTGATCGCGCGGTGGGGGTGCTCGCTTTCGGACCTGCCCGCCGGGCATCCCGGCAAGCGGATCATCGCGTGGTACATCGGGCGGGCGCTGGCGACGTTCCAGACGGTGATGGAGCCTGCGCGCATCGTTCTGGGCGGCGGGGTTACGGCGACCGACGGTCTGCTTGACCTGATCCGTGTCGAAGCTTTGGCAGCAAACGGCGGCTACACCGTGGGCAAGATCGACGAACTGATCGTGCCGCCGGGGCTGGGTGACAATGCCGGGCTTCTGGGAGCCCTTGCCCTGGCGCTCAGGTAGACTCGCGCACGAGCAAGCGCGGCTGGAGGATGACCGAGTGGATCTCCTCCCCAGCAATGCGCTGGATCACGCTGTTGACGAGGTTTTCCGCGCCCTGCTCGAGATCCTGCGCGATCGTGGTGAGCGGGGGCATGGTGTGCTCGCCGAGCGGCAGGCCGTCGTAGCCGATCACCTTCACGTCGCCGGGAACCGAGAGCCCCTGCTCGGCCAGCACGCGCATCGCGGTGACGGCGATGACGTCCGAGGCGGCGACGACGCCGTCCGGCCGATGCGCCTTGGCGCGAAAGTATTTGGCGATCTCGCTTTGCGCCGCATCGGCCACGAGATGGGTGGGGACCACACTGAACTGCACGCCATCGGCCTTGGCAACGATCGAGCGACAGCCTTCGAGGCGCTGGCCGATTTCGATCGCACGCGGATCGCCGAAGAACACGATGTTGCGGCAACCCCGCTCGATGAGGTGCTGTGCGGCGAGCGCGCCGCCGCGGAAGTTGTCAGACCCCACCGAGCAATGCGCCTGCCCCGCGATATGCGAGCCCCAGACGACGAGCGGGCGATAAAGGTCGGCCACCCGGTCGAGCACGGCGGACTGGTCAGACTGGCCGATCACGATGATCCCGTCCGATTGGCCCGAGCGCGCGAGCTTGAGCAGCCAGTCTTCGTCGGTCGGCACCACGCGCGAAAGGAGCAGGCTGTAGCCGCGATTGGTGAGCTTGTCCGCGAGCAGGCCGAGCATGGTAATGAAGAACGGATCGGAGATGTTCTGCCGCACTTCGTGGCCGAGCGGGATCACCACGCCGATCGTGTTCGTCTTGCGCATGCGCAAGTTGCGCGCGGTTGCATTGGGCGTGAATCCATGCTGGCGCGCGAGCGCCACGATCATATCGCGCGTGGCGGCCGTGACGAGGTTCGAGCCCGATAATGCGCGCGAGACCGTGCCGCTGGTGACACCGGCGATCTCCGCGAGATCCTTGAGGGTCTTGGGCGCAGTCATGGCAAAAGCATCATGGCAAGAACGTATCTTCAGGCGGAGGTGGGGACCACATCGAAGGCGATATTGAGCCGTTCTCCCGCCGCGAACGGATACGTGCCATGCCACAGGATCGAGGGGAAGACCACTAAATGGCCCGTGCGCGGCTGTATCACTTTGTAGGGCGCAAGATCGAGGCCAAGCTCGGGCGGCGGCGCACCGAGATGGAGCGCGCCGGCGGGTGCCGGGCTCGAATCTTCGGGCAGCGCGACATAGAGCACTGCGGACAGCCAGCCGACCGGGTGGCTGTGCGTGACATTGAAGCCCCCTGCCGCGAGGCGCACCGACCAACTGCCCGAGATCTGCAGGCCCCCGCGCGGGCGGCCGAGCACGGGGTGGCGCGGATCGATCGGCGGCAGGCTGGCAACGAAACCCTGCAGCGCCTTCATCAGCTTTGCACGGGCTGTGGCAAGCAGCGGCTCGTGGCGCAGCAGGATCGAGCGATCGGTCTGCGTGCCGCCGCGCACTGATTGTTCGGCATATGGCAGAGCGGCTGTGTGGAGGCGGCGCAAAAGCGCGGCAAGTTCGGCAAGTTCGGTGACCGACAGGCCCGGATCGAGCACGCCGTGAAGGACCGGATCGCCATCGATCCCTCCGTCCAACCATGCGGCGCGGGGATCGCCGAGCAGGCGCCAGGCGGTTGAGAGATAGGGCCAGACCTGCCCGGCAAGGCGCGTGGCGGTGAGCGGGAGGGCAAGATCGCGCGCGGCGGCAGCGTTGCCTGCGCGCAGCGCGGTGCGGATGCGGCAGAGCGCGAGGAAATCGTCCTCGACATCGGCAAGAGCGGCGAGGCGCGATTGCGCATCGTCCATGTCGCCGCTTTCGCTGGCAAGGAAGGCTCGGGCAATGGCCAGCGCGCGGGTTTCACCAAGATGGACGGTAGCCTCATCAAGGATGCGCCGCGCGGCGGGCCAATCGCGCTGCTGGGCACGCAAGGTGAACCAGCCGAGCCAGAGGCCCTGATGGCGGGGCTGCAAACGGACAGCTTCGGCAAAGCCCGCGTCATAGGTTTCGGCATCGCCGTGGCTGTAACGCAGGCCGGCAAGGACACGCTGGCCGTCGAGCCAGTCGGGCCTCGCCGCCAGCGCCCGGCCGAGGACGCGTTCGGCCTCGGCAGGCTGGCCTTCCGAGGCAAGCGCGAGCGCGTGGTTCCTGAGGACGTCGGGGTTTTCCGGCCAGAGGCGCACGGCTTCGGCGAAGAGTGCGGCTGCGGGATGGCCGAGTTCGTAGGCCGATTGCGCGCGCAGGAACGCCGTCAGGGGATCGGCGGGTGCAAGCCGGGCAGCCTTGGCAATGGCCTCGTCAGCGCCCGCCATATCTTGTTCGGCACGCGCGGCACGGGCCCGTTCGCGCCAGACTTCGGCTTCGATCTGGGCGGACACGCGCCTCAGGCCGCTGCCGCAGCGCCGGTCAGGCCGGCGATATAGGCTTCATGGCTGGGCAGGCGCGCCGCTTCCGCCGCCATGCCGGTGCGCAGCTTGGCGAGGTAGTCGCGCGCGTCGATACCGCGATGCTCGATGAGGGGATCGAGGCCTTCGGGATAATTATGCTGCCCGATATGGACCGCGAGCCACGACGGCGGCGCGAACAGGTCCATCTCGCGCGCGATCAGGCGGCCATTGCGGCGGAAATGTTCCATCTTCAGCGCGAGCGTTTCGGGCACGTCCATTGCGGAAACATAGCGCCAGAGTGGGTGATCCTGCCGCTGGGTGAGCTTGTAGTGAAGGATCAGGAAATCGCGGATTCGGTCCGTTTCGGTGTCGGCGATGCGGTTGAACTCGGCGATGGTCACGGGATCGAAGTCGCGATCCGGGAAGAGGCCAATCAGCTTGGAAATATTGGCTTGAATCAGATGGATAGAGGTCGATTCCAGCGGTTCCAGGAAGCCGCTGGAAAGGCCCACGGCGATCACGTTGCGGTTCCAGTGCTGCTTGCGGCGGCCGGTGCGGAAACGCACGAAGCGCGGATCGCCGAGCGCTTCGCCATCAAGGCGCGAGGCGAGAAGTTCCGCAGCCCTCCCGTCCTCCATGAACTGGCTGGAATAGACGTAGCCATTGCCGATGCGGTGCTGGAGCGGGATACGCCACTGCCACCCCGCCTCGCGCGCGGTGGAGCGGGTGTAGGGCGTGGGCGGCCCGCTCTGCGCGCAGGGCATCGCGACGGCGCGGTCGCACGGCAGCCAATGGCTCCAGTCCTCAAACCCCGTTTTGAGCGCGCCTTCGATAAGCAGCGCGCGCAGGCCCGAACAATCGATGAAGAGATCGGCCGCGAGCTTGCGGCCGCCTTCGAGCGTCACGCTTTCGACGAAGCCGGTCTCGCCGTTCAGCGTGACATCGCCAATCTTGCCTTCGACGCGGGTGACGCCGCGCGCTTCGGCATGGCGGCGCAGGAACGCGGCGTAGAGCGAGGCGTCGAAATGGTAGGCATAATCGAAGGTGGAGAGCAGCGAGCGCGGGTCGGACACGGGACGCGCCATCCGGCCACTGCGCGCGATGTGCCAGGCCATCGAGAGATCTTCGAGCGGAAACGCGTCCGGCTCCTCACGCGTGCGCAGCCAGTACTGGTGCAGCGGCACCATATCGAAATTGCGCCCGTGCGGGCCGAACGGGTGGAAATAGCGGCTGCCGACAGCGCCCCAATCGACAAATTCGATGCCAAGCTTGAACGTGCCGCGCGTCTCGCGGATGAAATCGGCCTCGCTGATGCCCAGCGTTTCGTTGAACAGGCGGATCGGCGGGATCGTCGCCTCACCCACGCCGACGATGCCGATCTCGTCGGATTCCACGAGCGTGACCTTGCAATCGCCGCGCAGCATGGTCGCCAGCATGGCCGCCGACATCCAGCCTGCCGAGCCGCCGCCCACGACGAGCACCGAACG
>CANCET010000201.1 GCA_947375105.1 Sphingomonadaceae bacterium | reverse complement strand
GTGCCGCCAGCACAGGCGCGGCCAAGGTCGGCGCAAAAGCAGGTGCCGCGCTGGACCGGGCCGAGGAAGCCGCCGACCGCATGGGCAAGCGGATCAAGCAAGGTGCGGATGAGGCCAAGGATGCGCTGAAGCCCGCGCCTTCGCCGACGCCGAAGTAGTCCCACTGAAAAGGGGGGCCGCTGCGCCCCCCTGCCACCACTCTCAGATCTTGAGCTGGCTGCCCAGTTCGACCACGCGGTTGGTGGGGAGGCGGAAGAAGCCCATGGCATCCGCCGCGTTGCGCAGCATCCACGCAAACAGCATTTCGCGCCACAGCGCCATGCCGGGCACGTCCGCCGGGATCAGCGTCTGGCGCGAAAGGAAGAAGCTGGTGCGCATCATGTCGAACGGCTCACCGCAGACCGATAGCCCGCACAGCGCGGCTGGCACATCGGTTTCCTCCATGAAGCCGAAGCGCAGGATCAGGCGGTAGAAGCCCTGCCCCATGTCCTTGACCACCGCGCGATCTGCCGGCTCCACCATCGGCACGTCGGCGATCTGCACCGTCAGCACCACCACGCGTTCATGCAGCACCTTGTTGTGCTTGATGTTGTGAAGCAGCGCGGATGGCACGCCTGCGGCCGCGGAAGCCATGAACACCGCAGTGCCCGGCACACGCGCGGCGCTGGTGTGGGCAGAGCGGGTGAACACCTCCAGGGGCAGCGCGCCTTCGGCCATGTTCTGCCGCATCAGCGCGCGCCCGCGTGACCATGTGGTGAGCAGCGTGAAGATGGCGACGCCCATCAGCAGCGGCACCCAGCCGCCATCGGGGATCTTGGCGAGGTTGGCGCCGAGGTAGGTCGCGTCGATCGCGAAAAACAGGCCCAGCAGCGGCAGTGCGAACACCGGTTTCCACTGCCACAGTTTGAACAGCACGACCGCCAGGAGGAAATTGTCGATCAACATCGCGCCCGTGACCGCGATGCCATAGGCGGCAGTGAGATTGCGCGAGCGTTCGAACACCAGCACAAGCAGGATCACCGCGATCATCAGCGCCCAGTTGATCGTGGGGATGTAGATCTGCCCGGCGCTGGCCGAGGTGTGGCGGATATTCATGCGCGGGATGAAGCCCAGCTGGATTGCCTGCTGGGTGACGAGGAATGCGCCCGAAATCACCGCCTTGGCGGCGATGACGGCAGCCATGGTCGCGATGACGAGCAGCGGCCATTCGAAGCCCGGCGGTGCAAGCAGGTAGAACGGGCTGTGGATCGCGCCGGGATCGCGCAAGAGCAGCGCCGCCTGCCCGAGGTAGTTGAGCACCAGCGCGGGCAGCACGAACACCAGCCACGAAACACGGATCGGAGAGCGGCCGAACTGGCCCATATCGGCGTAGAGCGCCTCAGCGCCGGTGACGGCCAGAACGGCGGTGCCCATCGCGATGAAGCCGTGCCACGGATCGGCCATGAACATCGCCAGCGCACACTGCGGCGAAAGCGCCCAGACGACCTGCGGATCGACGGCAATGCTGCGCAGGCCAAGCAGCGAGATCGTGGCGAAATAGACCAGCATGATCGGCCCCGCCCAGTTCGAGGCGATGTTGATCGCGGTGCCGGTGTGGCGGCTCTTGAGCATGAACAGCGCGATCACCACCGCAACCACCAACGGCACGACGAAGGTATGCAATGCGGGGTTGTAGACCGAAATGCCTTCCACCGCGCTCATGATCGAGACCGCCGGGGTGAGCATCGAATCGCTGTAGAACAGCGCCGTGGCGAGGACGCCCAGCACGATGATGCCCTTGCCCCAGCGCCGCCCGGTGGTGTGCTGGTTGATCAGCGCGAGCAGCGCGAGGCTGCCGCCCGAGCCCTTGTTGTCTGCGCGCATGATGACCGTGACGTACTTGAGCGTCACGATCAGCATCATCGACCAGAACATCAGGCTGACGATACCGTAGATGTGCAACCGATCGAGCGGGAGCGGGTGATTGCCGGCGAAAGTATCGCGCAAGGCATAAAGCGGGCTGGTGCCGATGTCACCGAACACGACGCCGATCGCGCCCACCGCAAGGCCGAGCGGGCCGACATGCCGCGCAGACGGCCCAGACGCGACTGCCGCATCTGCCGCGCAGGGCGCGCCTTGCGCTCCGGCATCCGGTGCAGCGTCAACCACGGCGTCGTTCATCGCTAAAGTGTCCCCGGGCCTTGGCCCTAACCACCGGAGGATAACACAGATGCCCCGGACGGCGGGGCGCTTTAGCACCGGCCCATGGCGCCCGCAATGGCATCCCGATGCGCCGTCTTTGCACCCGAACCTGGTTACAAATATCTGATTTTAAAAATTTATTGCTGGGATGGCTTCGCAGCGGGTGGTGCGGCGGCCGGCGCGCCTTCCGTGCCGCCCTGCATCTGGGCCTGCTCGACGATCATCGAGTCGAGCCGCGAAAGCCGCGCTTCGAGGTCGGCGCGGTAGGGCGCATCCGCCGGAGACCGCGCGAGAAGCTCTGCCCAGAGCGTGCGCGCTTCGGCCAGACGCCCGGTCTGCGCGAGGGCGAGGCCCATGAAGAACGGCGGACCGGGGTGATCCGGCGCGATATTTGCCGCCTTCTGGAATGCGAACTGCGCAGCCGGCGTAATCACGCCATCGGTGTGGCCGACAAGCGCGTTGCCGAGCGCGACCCACAGGTCCGCATCCTTGGGTGACTTGGCGAGGGCGCTGTGCAGCACATCTGCAGCGGCGCCAAACTGGCCCTGCCGGGTGAGCGCATCGGCGAGGATCAGCCACGACTGGCCTTGCCCGAAGGCGCTGCCCATCTGCTGGCGTTCCTTGATCAGCGTCTGGTCTGCCAGCTTGGCGCTTTCAGCCGGGGCCTGCGGGGCGCCCGGCTGATTGGGGTGGCCTTGCAGCGCATAGCCCGAAATGCCGAACAGCAGCGCGGCAGCGGTGATTTCCCAGCCAGTGCGCGGCAGTTTCAGCACGAATGCCATCACGCCCCACACTACGACCGCGACAGCCAAGATCAGAACCCAGGTCATGCGCGCTTCCCTCGGCGGAAACGCCCGCGCAGCAGGAATGCCGCGAGCGCGAGAAACAGGAGCGGCGCTGCGAACAGCGGCCAGGTGATAGGCTTCACTTGCGGCGTGTAGCTCACGTAATCGCCGTAACGCTCGATCAGCCACTGGCGGATCGCTTCGGGATCCTCGCCCGCCGCGATGCGCGTGCGGACCTGATGGCGCATGTCTCCGGCCATCGGGGCATCGGAATCCGCGATCGACTGGCTCTGGCACTTGAGGCAGCGCAGGGTTTCCATCAGCGCCTGCGCCTTGGCCTCCTGCTTGGGATCGGCGAGCTGCTTGTAGGCATAGGGCGCGGGCGGGAGCATGTCCTGCGCGGCAAGCGGCTGCGCCAACGCAAACAGCGCGAGCACGGTCAGGAGCCCAACCCAAACATTCGTCATTCCCGCGAAGGCGGGAATCCGGGGCCGAAAGCGCAGCGTATGCCGCTCTGGGTCCCCGCCTTCGCGGGGATGACGAGAGGAAGAGATCTGCACGGCCATCATTGTGCTTCCGCCAGCTTGCGCAGGATCAGCGGCACGTCCTCGGGCCGGATATCGCCGATGTGCTGATAGCGGATGATCCCCTGCCCATCGATCACGAAGGTTTCGGGCACGCCAGACGAACCGATGGCGAGTTGCACCTGGCTGAGATCGTCCTTGCCGATGCGCGCGAACGGATTGCCATATTGCCCGAGGAAGCGGGCGACATCCTCCTTGCGGTCGCGGATGGCGACACCGTCGATCTCGACGCCCTGCTTGGCGAGCGTGGCAAGCTGCGGCGATTCGACCGCGCAGGGCACGCACCAGCTGGCGAAAACGTTGAGCAGGCGGGGCTTGCCGCCTTCCTTGAACACCGTGGTGGCGAGGCCGGGGCGCTCGTCGCTGGCGGGGGGCAAGTTGAACGTGGGGAGCGGCTTGCCGATGAAGGCGCTGGAAACCTCGCGGTCTGCCGGCCAGTAGAGCCCGACCACGACGAGCACGAGGAAGCCCGCGAAAAGCCCGAGCGGGAGCCAGACGGCGAGGCCGGGGCGCTTGGCCTGCTGCGCGCTCATCGGCCCTGCCTTTCGCGGCGCCACGCGATCTTGTCGATCGCCACCAGCCGCTTCACATCACGCGCCACGCGGCCGAGCAGCGCAAGCAGGCCGCCCAGTGCAACGAGCGCGCCGCCATACCAGATCATCGGCACGAACGGCTTCCACCAGAAGCGCATCTGCCAGCGGCCGTCCTCGCCCTCTTCGCCGAGCACGGCATAGAGTTGACCGTTCCAGCGGGTCAGCAGCGCGCTTTCGGTGCGGTTGCCCGGCGGATTGGCGAACGTGCGCGCCTGCGGGTGGAGCGTGGTGGGGGAGCCGCCGGCATAGCTGACCGCAACCGTGGCTTCGAGCGCGGTCCAGTTGGGCCCTGCCACCGGATCGATGGCTTGCAGGCTGACTGTCCACGGACCAACTTGCTGGCTGTCACCGGGGTTCATCGCGGCGAGACGCTCGGTCGAGAACGCGCCCTCGCTCGCCATGCCGAACAGCGCGACGGCGATGCCAAGGTGCCCCACCACCATGCCGTAGATCGGCAGCGGCGTGCGGCGCAAGTTGCGGCCCCGGAGCGGCATGAGCGATGCGACGGCGAGGCCCGGCGCGATGGCGAGCCCCAGAGCGGGCAGCAGATTGATCGGTGCGAACAGCAGTTCGACCACCAGCAGCGCGGCGGCAGACACCAGCGCGGGGATCGCGACCGGCCAGGTCAGCCGCCCGCCCTTGTCTTCACGCCAGCGCAGCACGGGGCCCACCGCCATGACCAGCATCATCGGAATCGCGAAGACCGCGGAGACCGGGTTGAAATACGGCGGACCGACCGAGACCTTGACGCCCATGGCTTCGGTCAGCAGCGGATAAAGCGTGCCGACCAGCACGATGCCGAGAATGCCGCAGAGCATCACGTTGTTGAACACCAGCGCGGATTCGCGGCTGAGCACGGCAAACCGCGCGCCTTCGGTGACGGTGCCGGCGCGCAAGGCAAACAGCAGCAGCGCGCCGCCGATGTAGATAGCGAGCAGCGCGAGGATGAACGTGCCGCGCGTGGGATCGACGGCGAAGGCATGAACCGAGGTGAGGATGCCCGAGCGCACGAGGAACGTACCGACCATCGACATCGAGAAGGCGATCACGCCGAGCATGACCGTCCACGTGCGCAGCGCGTTGCGCGCGGCCAGCACGCTGCACGAATGCAGCAAGGCGGTCGCGGCGAGCCACGGCATCAGCGAGGCGTTCTCCACCGGGTCCCAGAACCACCAGCCGCCCCAGCCAAGCGTGTAGTAGGCCCAATAGGAGCCGGCCGTGATGCCGAGCGTGAGGAAGATCCACGCACCCAGAACCCAGGGCCGCATCGCGCGGGCAAAGGCGGGTCCGACATCGCGGGTGACCAGCGCGCCGACCGCGAAGCTGAACGCGATCGAAAGGCCGACATAGCCGACGTAGAGCGTGGGCGGATGGAAGGCGAGGCCGATGTCCTGCAGCAGCGGATTGAGCCCCGCGCCTTCGGGCGCAGGCTCGGCCAACCGCTCGAACGGGTTGGAGGCGAGCAGGAGGAAGGCATAGAAACCGAGGCTGACGAAGGCCTGCCCGGCCAGCGTCGCGATCAGCGTTTCCTCGCGCAGGCGCTTTTCGATGAGCGCGACGAAGCCGCCGGCAAGGCTCATGATCGTCACCCACATCAGCATCGAGCCTTCGTGGTTGCCCCAGGTGCCCGCCAGCTTGAAGATGAACGGCTTGGCCGAATGGCTGTTTTCCGCGACGAGCTTGACCGAGAGATCGGTCGTCAGGAACAGCGTGATCAGCGCGGCGAAGGCGCAGGCAACAAGCAGCCCCTGCAGCATCGCCACAGGCCGCACCACGCCGCCAAGATGCGCCGTACCCGGCCGCAGCGCGAGCGCGCCCGCGACGAGTTGCAGCACCGCGAGTGCCGCTGCCATCCACAGCATGGCAAGACCGATTTCGGCGATCATTTCGTCTCCGCGATCACGGCCTTGGCCTGCTGCGAGGTCATGTCCTTCATCTCGCGCGGCACATACTTCTCGTCATGCTTGGCGAGGAGATTGTCCGCGACGAAAGTCGCGCCTTCCATGCGCCCTTCAGCGACCACGCCCGAGCCTTCGACGAAGAGATCCGGCGTGATGCCGGAGAAGCGCACCGGCACGCGGGCCTTGTCGTCCTTGACGATGAAGTTGATCGTCACGCCGTCCGGCATGGTCCGAATCGAGCCCTTCTCGACCATCCCGCCAAG
>CANCET010000200.1 GCA_947375105.1 Sphingomonadaceae bacterium | reverse complement strand
TATGGCCTCTTAAACTCTGGCGCCCCGCCGAAGCGGAGCGAAACTGTTACGCGAGCTTGATCTCGACGTTGACGCCCGCAGCGAGGTCGAGCTTCATCAGCGCGTCCACGGTGGCGGCGTTGGGCTGCACGATGTCGAGCAACCGCTTGTAGGTGCGGACCTCGAACTGCTCGCGCGACTTCTTGTCGACGTGCGGGCCGCGGTTGACGCAGAACTTCTCGATGCGCGTCGGCAGCGGAATGGGGCCCCGGATCAGCGCGCCGGTGCGGCGAGCGGTGTCAGCGATTTCGCCGGTAGCCTGATCGAGCACGCGGTGATCGAAGGCTTTGAGGCGAATGCGGATATTCTGGGCGTCCATGTCCGTTTACCGATGCGAAAGAGCTAAAACAAAAAGACCAGCGGCGCCGCCCTCTCACCCTGCCCCAGCTGTTGAGGCGAGGAGAAAGCGGGCCACCAGATCCTGAGCTATCAAAATCCGAAAAAACCGGCCGGCGGGAGAAGCGAATCCCCCGCCGGAGCGCGGCCTATATTACTTCGTGATCGTGCTGACAACCCCCGAACCGACGGTACGGCCACCTTCGCGAATTGCGAAGCGCAGACCCGGATCCATCGCGATCGGAGCGATCAGCTTGACCGAGAGCGACAGGTTGTCGCCAGGCATGACCATCTCGGTGCCCTCAGGGAGGATCACTTCGCCGGTCACGTCGGTGGTGCGGAAGTAGAACTGCGGGCGGTAGTTGGCGAAGAACGGCGTGTGACGGCCACCTTCGTCCTTCGACAGCACGTAGACCTCAGCCGTGAACTCGGTGTGCGGCGTGACCGAACCGGGCTTGCACAGCACCTGGCCGCGCTCGACGTCTTCACGCTTCACACCACGAACCAGCGCGCCGATGTTGTCGCCAGCTTCACCCTGATCGAGCAGCTTGCGGAACATTTCGACGCCGGTCACGACGGTCTTGGCGGTGTCCTTGAGGCCGACGATCTCGACTTCCTCACCAACCTTCACGATGCCGGTCTCGACACGGCCGGTCACGACGGTGCCGCGACCCGAGATCGAGAACACGTCTTCCACCGGCATCAGGAACGGCTTGTCGGTCGGACGCGGGGGCTGCGGGATCCACGAGTCAACGGCTGCCATCAGCGCGTTGATCGAATCGCGGCCGATGTTGTCGTCGCGGCCTTCGAGCGCGGCGAGAGCCGAACCCTTGACGAACGGAATGTCGTCGCCTTCGAAGCCGTACGAGCTCAGCAGCTCGCGCATTTCCAGCTCGACGAGCTCGAGGATTTCCTCGTCGTCAACCTGATCGACCTTGTTCATGTACACGACCAGCGCGGGAACGCCGACCTGACGCGCCAGCAGGATGTGCTCGCGGGTCTGCGGCATCGGGCCGTCAGCCGAGTTCACGACCAGGATCGCGCCGTCCATCTGGGCAGCACCGGTGATCATGTTCTTCACGTAGTCGGCGTGCCCCGGGCAGTCGACGTGCGCATAGTGACGGTTGGCGGTCTCGTACTCGACGTGCGCGGTCGAGATCGTGATGCCACGCTCGCGCTCTTCCGGAGCCTTGTCGATGTTCGCGTAGTCGGTGAACGTCGCGCCGCCGGTTTCCGCGAGCACCTTGGTGATCGCGGCGGTCAGGGTCGTCTTGCCATGGTCGACGTGACCGATGGTGCCGATGTTGCAGTGCGGCTTGGTCCGCTCAAACTTAGCCTTGGCCATTGCTCAAACCTTCTTCTTTAAAATTGCAGATACTGCGGGAGGAGGACGGCGCCCGCTGAATCAGGCGCCGCCCCTAGATTGATCCGCTTGCTTATGCAAGCTGAAGCTTACGCCATCTTCGCCTTGATCTCGGTCGCGACGTTCGGCGGGACCTCATCGTAGTGATCGAAGAACATCGAGTAGTTCGCACGACCCTGCGTGAACGAGCGCAGCTGGTTCACATAGCCGAACATATTCGCGAGCGGGACCATGGCCACCACAGTCTGGGCATTGCCCCGGCTGTCGGTGCCCTGGATCTGGCCGCGCCGCGAGTTGATGTCGCCGATCACGTCGCCAAGATATTCCTCCGGCGTGATCACCTCGACCTTCATGATCGGCTCGAGCAGCTTGATCCCCGACTTCTGAGCCACTTCGCGCATCGCAGCGCGGGCGCAGATTTCGAAGGCCAGCGCCGACGAGTCGACGTCGTGGTAGGCGCCGTCGTAGAGCAGGACTTCGAAATCGATGATCGGGAAGCCGATCAGCGAGCCGGTTTCAGCGGTTTCGCGGAAACCCTTTTCAATGGCGGGAATGTATTCCTTCGGAATGTTGCCGCCCTTGATTTCATCCTTGAAGATGAAGCCCGAACCGCGCTCGCCCGGCGTGACCTTCACCTTCACGCGGCCGAACTGACCGGTACCACCCGACTGCTTCTTGTGGGTGTAGTCCACGTCCACCGGCTTGCCGAGGTATTCGCGGTAGGCCACCTGCGGCGCACCGACGTTGGCTTCGACCTTGAATTCGCGGCGCATGCGATCGACGATGATGTCGAGGTGCAGTTCGCCCATGCCCTTGATGATCGTCTGGCCACTTTCATGGTCAGTCGAGACACGGAACGAAGGATCCTCGGCCGAAAGGCGATTGAGCGCGATGCCCATCTTCTCCTGGTCGGCCTTGGTCTTGGGCTCCACCGAAAGCTCGATCACCGGCTCCGGGAATTCCATCCGCTCGAGCACGATCGGGAACCGTTCGGCGCACAGCGTATCGCCGGTGGTGGTTTCCTTCATGCCCGCCAGCGCGACGATGTCGCCCGCGAAGGCCTCGTCGATGTCCTTGCGGTCGTTGGCGTGCATTTCGAGAATGCGGCCGACCTTCTCCTTCTTGTCCTTCACCGAGTTCAGGTAGGTGCCCTTGGCGAGCGAACCCGAATAGATGCGGATGAAGGTCAGGCTGCCGACGAACGGATCGTTCATCACCTTGAACGCCAGCGCCGAGAACGGTGCGTCATCCTTGGCCGGACGGCTGTCCTTCTCGTCGCTGTCCATCTTGACGCCCTGGACGTCTTCGATGTCGAGCGGCGACGGGAGATAATCGACAACCGCATCGAGCAACGGCTGGACGCCCTTGTTCTTGAACGCCGACCCGCAGACCACAGGTACGAACGAGTGGTTCAGCGTGCCCTTGCGGATGCAGGCCTTCAGCGTTGCAGCATCGGGCTCGTTGCCTTCGAGATAGGCTTCCATCGCGTCGTCGTCCTGGTCGATGACCAGTTCGATCAGTTCGCTGCGATAGATCGCGGCTTCGTCGGCGAGATCGGCCGGAATCTCTTCGTAGAAGAATTCGGCGCCGAGCGATTCGTCCTTCCAGATGATCGCACGGTTGTGAACGAGATCGACCAGACCGCGCAGCTCGGATTCCATCCCGATCGGGATGTAGAGCACGGCAGGCTTGGCACCGAGGCGGTCGATGATCGACTGCACGCAGTACTTGAAGTTCGCGCCGGTGCGATCGAGCTTGTTGATGAAGCACATGCGCGGCACGCCGTACTTGTCAGCCTGGCGCCACACGGTTTCCGACTGCGGTTCCACGCCCGCAACGCCGTCGAAGCAAGCCACCGCGCCGTCGAGCACGCGCAGCGAACGCTCGACTTCAATCGTGAAGTCGACGTGCCCGGGGGTGTCGATGATGTTGATGCGGTACTCTTCGCCCTTGCCGCTGTCCGACTTCCAGAAGCAGGTCGTGGCGGCCGACGTGATCGTGATGCCGCGCTCCTGCTCCTGCTCCATCCAGTCCATCGTTGCGGCGCCGTCGTGGACTTCGCCGATCTTGTAGGACTTGCCGGTGTAGTAGAGGATGCACTCGGTCGTCGTGGTCTTGCCGGCGTCGATGTGCGCCATGATACCGATATTGCGATAGCGCTCGAGCGGATGGCTGCGGGCCATGGGAGGTTCCTTGGGTTCGGGAGGGGCCGGTGGGTTCCGGCCCGCCCCATAGTGTCTTTAGCGTGACCATTTCAAGACGGACGCTGGATCATCTTGTGACTGACCAGCGCCCTCTTGGGCAGCGCCAGATTACCAGCGGTAGTGGCTGAAGGCGCGGTTGGCGTCGGCCATGCGATGGGTATCTTCGCGCTTCTTCACCGCGTTTCCGCGGTTGTTGGCGGCATCGAGCAGCTCTGCAGAGAGGCGCGCGGCCATCGTGGTTTCGCTGCGGTTGCGCGCGGCAGTGATCAGCCAGCGGATGGCCAGCGCCTGGGCACGCTCGACGCGCACTTCGACGGGGACCTGATAGGTCGCACCACCAACGCGGCGGCTGCGGACTTCGATCTGCGGCTTCACGTTGTTCAGCGCATCGTGGAACAGCTGCAGCGGATCCGCCTTGGCGCGGGTCTGCATGGTTTCCATGGCACCGTAGACGATGCTTTCAGCGACCGACTTTTTCCCGTCGAGCATGAGATTGTTCATGAACTTCGAGAGGATCTGATCGTTGAACTTCGGATCCGGCAGGATCTCCCGCTTTTCGGGACGACGACGACGAGACATATGCGTTACTCCTTCGGAACGCGGCGGACCCAGCCGGGCCTGCCTCGCGGTTCCGATCCCAGATGAAACTTACTTAGGACGCTTCGCGCCGTACTTCGAACGCGACTGCTTGCGGTCCTTGACACCCTGGGTATCGAGAACGCCGCGCAGCACGTGATAGCGCACGCCGGGAAGATCGCGCACACGGCCGCCGCGGATCAGCACAACCGAGTGCTCCTGCAGGTTGTGGCCTTCGCCCGGGATGTACGAAATCACTTCGCGGCTGTTGGTCAGGCGGATCTTGGCCACCTTGCGCAGCGCCGAGTTCGGCTTCTTCGGGGTCGTCGTGTAGACGCGGGTGCAAACACCGCGCTTCTGCGGGTTCTGCTCCATCGCAGGGACCTTGGACTTGGTCTTCTGCGGTTCGCGGCCCTTGCGGACCAGCTGGTTGATTGTCGGCATGAAGGACTCTTCACCTAAGTTGCGGGCGCGGCAGGAACCAGGTGAAGGCTTGCGGGAGTTCTCATCCAGC
Organism: Sphingomonadaceae bacterium; assembly: GCA_947375105.1. Classification (GTDB taxonomy): domain Bacteria; phylum Pseudomonadota; class Alphaproteobacteria; order Sphingomonadales; family Sphingomonadaceae; genus Novosphingobium. The sequence goes on along the minus strand of CANCET010000200.1, from coordinate 1,321 downwards.
GGCCGGCAAGGCCAGTGAAGACCTCGCGCCCGGGCGCTGCATGAGCCGAAAACACTCCACCCGGGGCAAGTCGCCACCGGGTTACTTTGACGGTTTGCGTGATTGCCCGGCCCTGCTCCCCGATTCGGAAAGCATGGACCAAACACAAGAGGGACCCACGAATGGCAGAAAAACCGCCTTCGAGGCCCCACCTGCCGCGCACCGGCAATGTTCAGCTCTGTTGAACCGATTGGCCTTTAGCCGTTCGGGACGTCGCGTCCTTAGGCCCGATCGCCCCCACGGTCAAGCTGCAAGCCGCCGGTACGGCCATCCGCCAACCTACCAAGCAGCCTGCCTACCAAGCTGCCAACCTACCAAGCTGCCTGTCTACTCCGCCGCTTCGGCAAGCGGCGGCGCCTGACGCAGGATCGAGCCCACCGTGTGATCGAGCATGGCGAGCGCCACGTGGAGCCAGTCGTCCATGGCGGCAAGCCCCTGCGCGGACAAGCGTACGAAGGTGCGCCGGCCATCGCGGCCGTCGTCCTCGCGCTCGACCAGCCCGCGTGCCTCGAGAATGCGCAGCCAGCGCAGTGCGGTTGTGGGCGGAACATCGGCCCCGATGCAGGCGCTGGTGGTTGGCACAGGCCTGTTCTCACGCGTTGCCACGTAGAGATCGAGCAGGATATCCCACGTCGGCTCGCCAAACAGGTCACCGGGCAGATAGCGATCGCGGCGGCGGCGGATCACATAAGTCTCGCGGGCGTAGGCCAGCAGTGCCTCCGGCGAGATCCGCGCCGAAGCGATCCGGAGGCCGGGCGCAACCGATGTCATCGGATCGGGCGCAGCGGCGTGGGCCGTGGCTGGAGCCGTGGCCGGGGCCGCCATCGCATCGTGCATGGCAACCGGTTCGGCCAGGGCGGCGAGCGCTGTGCGGCGGACGGCGGCCCGGCGGCGGCCCCGGTCAAGGCGGCGAACCTGACGCCCGGTCATGCGAGACGCCACGAATGGTAGCGACCAATGCGCCGCTGGCGCTCGACATGTGCGGCGGTGCCGATCGCAAGCACGGCCAACTGGAACAGGAATGGCATTTGCGTCATCGTCCAATAGGCCCGGCGCACCATATCCACTTCCCACAGCTTGGCGACATGGCCGAGCACGACAAGGACCTGCGAGGCCGAAACCCACAGCGGCCAGCCGCGATTGGCGTTAAGCGCCACCCAGAGCAGGGTGAGGAAGGCCCAGGTATCGATCACCAGGTGTCCCGGGTTGACCGTGTACCAGGCCGGATCGCCGAACAGCATGTGGTTGCCCACATCCAGCGCGAATGTGGAAAGCAGAACTA
>CANCET010000199.1 GCA_947375105.1 Sphingomonadaceae bacterium | reverse complement strand
CTGGCATAGCTGAGGCGGACCGTATCGTTGCCATCACCAGCCGAAACGACATCATAATTCCCGCGCGAGGTGATCGTATCGTCGCCGCCGCCGGTGCTGATCAGGCTGCCGAGGAACTTGTCGACATTGCCGGTGTGCTTGTGCTCGGTGCCGACCTTGATGAAATACGTGCCGCCCACGATTGTATCGGCCGCATCGCCGGAATGGACAATCACTCGCTCGAACCCGGTCACCGTACTGCCGTTGCCGAGATCGCTCGGATTCTTGGCTGACAGATCCAGATTCAGGGGGTCGCTGGTGAAGATATGGCCAGATCCCCCAGAAATGGGTGACAGGATACCCACGTTCCAATCGAGGATCAGCGTGTCGCTGCCCGCGCCGCCGTCGTAGCTGTTGACCCCGGTGGCGAGACCTTCGTTCGCGGTAATGACATCATTGCCTGCCCCGCCATCGACCTTGTCTCCACCGCCGCGCCCGTCGAGCTGGTCGTCGCCGCCGTTGCCGTAGAGAATGTCGGCCTTGTCGCCGCCCTTGACGATATCGTTCTTGCTACTGCCGTCGACAGTCAGCAGCTCGAAGTGCTGGAACTTGGTGCCGTCATCCGTCTGCCCGATGCCAGACGCATCTTTTTCGGCAAAATCGACGATCAGCGCCCGGGCTGTCGTTCCGGCCCGGACGATCGACAGCGTGTCGATACCGCTGCCACCATCGAGCATGGTGTCCTTGTCCCAGTTCAGTACCGTGTCTTTGCCGGCGCCGGCATCGATCACATCGGTGCCCAGCAAGCCGTCGAGCCGGTCATCGCCACTGCCCGAGATGATGACATCATCGAGATAGCCACCCGTGACATGGACGTTGCCCGTGCCAGTCTGGCTGAAGTTCAGCTTTTCAATATCGGTGCGTAGCTTGACGGCCACATTGACGGGCGCATCGAAAAAGCCCGATTGCACGACCTGCTTCTGGAAATCGTCGAAATTGCCAATCAACACCGGGATATAGAGGCCGCTGTCGGCATCAATCTTCTGGCCGTCGATCTTGCCGGTATCATCGTTGTAGAGGCCGATCCCGCCTTTGGCCGTCGGCAGATAGGCAGCCTCGCCGCTGAGGTTGATCGCGACATCCTTGTCGGTGCTGACGTTGATCGTTGCGATATCCAGACCAGCGCCGCCGCTCATCTGGTCTGCGAAGTAGAGCTTTTGGCCATTGAGGCCGGTATCAGTCCGGACACTCTGTTCTTCCCAGCGCAGCTCGTCATTTCCGCCCTCGCCGCGCACGATGTCGGCACCGCCGCCTCCGCCGAGCGCGTCATCGCCGCCGCCACCGTTGATGATATCATCGTTGGCGCCGCCGATGACATAATCCGCACCAAAGCCGAGCGAGAGCTGCCATGCCTCGATCCCCTTGACGACCGTGCCATCCGGGAGAACCCCATCGACGCCGGTGACCGAGCCGAGGTGGTAATAGCTTCCGTTGAACTGCCAGCCGGTGAGGCTTCCCTGCCGGTCGATATAGGCGGTGTCGAAACCTTTTCCGCCATCCATCAGGTCGATTCCATCCGTCCCGACGCTGTAGAGCGTATCGGCCCCCGCGCCACCGAACAGCTTGTCCGAGCCCGAGCCGCCATCGACGATATCGTTGCCGCTACCGCCTTTGATCACGTCGTCGCCCGTCTCGCCGAAAAGCAGATCGCCCTTATCGACCGGTTGGGCCACGCCTGGCGTGTCCTTCAGCGCGGCACCGTTGATGGTGTCATTACCGGTTCCGCCATGAATGATGTTTCTGGTGATGTCATAACCGCGAATGACATCGTCCCCGCCAAAGCCGTTGGCGTCAGTCTGCGAACGGGGAATGTCGATCTGGTCCGGGCCGTCCGTGCCGACCTGGTCCTTTTCCGAATAAATATCGTAAATTCGCTCGAACGAAGCGAATTCAACCGTCTTGCTATCGCTGACGAGCGGGATGAGCCCGGTGGAAAAGCTGGGGCTCGGCAGGGGAATCAGCGGACCAAATCCGGCGGTGGCCGATAGTCCGAGGGCATCGAAATGGAAGCTGCCTTCGAGCAGACCCAGATTGAGCGAGACCCCGACATTGAGCCCGGTGGTCTGTTCGACTGCACCAAACAGCGTGTAGGTGGCCTTGACATGGCCATAGCCGACATTGGCTGCATCAAACTTCAGATCATCGCCCAAGCGACCGGAAATGATTTTGCCGGTGCTCGAGTTGTCCTCGTTCAGCAATTCAAGCTGGACGCGCACATCGTCTGGCCGAAACGTCTCCTTCTGGCCCAGCGCGGCGTTCGCTTCGGCTACCGCGTGCAGGATGGTGATGTTGGCCGACAGGAAACCCGCATCGAACGAAGCGCCGATCGGGACCCCGACCGAGGTCAGGAACTTGGCAATGTCAAATTTCAGATGGGCAAAATCGGGGCCGGTGGATTCGACGCTGAGCGCCGGAAGCGAGCCCGCCTGGTCGGTGGTGATATAGCCCGAGACGTCGGTGTATTTCGGCGCAGTTGGCACGTTGATGAACGAGCCGGCGAACACGCCCGAGTTGATCGCACCAAGCGACTCGCCCTCGGCGATATGGAAGATGGTTATCTTGCTCGGTTTGCTGGGATCCGCCTCGCTGTCATAGAGTACCTGATTGAGATCGACAGAGATGCCTTCATTGATCGGCCAGCCAAGCTTGACGAACGGATTGCTGGCTTTGAGCTGGAAGATATAATCGAGATAGAGGTCTACATGTGCCCCAGTGCTGGGGGCCTGGACAGTCAGCGCGTCGCTGTTGCCCAAAAATTTGATACTGCTGGTCTCAAAGCCGATCGCGGCATTGCGGTAGTGCGGCAGAACAGCGATTTTAGCTTGAAACGCCTTATCCGAGTTGAAAAAACTCAGACTGGTCTGATTGTTGAATGTGCCGTCGCTAATCTGGTAGTTCAGGTTGATTGTCGGCGTGCCGAAGCCGACATCGAGCACCAGCTTCGCCCCGAATACATAGTCGAGGTTGAAGCCCAGATCGAGCAGCGGAAGGGGAACTCCCAGCGTGTCCTCGGTCACTTCCAAGCTGCCGCTGATCGGGCCGAATCCGATATCATCAAAGACGAACGACGATGGTCCCGGTGCCTGTACTGTGGCCGTGAAGCTGATTGGCTGCGACAGATCGGTCATACTGAGAAACCTCATATTCACTTGTATTTCAGCCGGATCGCGCCAGAGTTGCCCTCTGTTTCGATAGTACGAATGTAGTATCCCGAAGTGGCGCATGATTGTAGGAAACCGACAGGTGGCAAGGTATCTGGCTGCCAGATTGCCTGATCGGGCTTGCAATGCATTTCACTGTCGTTCTGGGCTCTTGAGCACTTGCCCATGCCGAATTGGATATCGTGCCACCGGGAGGCGGGAGTGAATAACTTGAACCGACGGGCACCAGCACAATTCAGTTATTTCGAACCGAGCGCTTCGCTGAAGGGGCTGGTCGCTTTTCATTATCGGATCGAAGTGGGCGATGCTCCGCTTGATGTGGGGATATGCTCGCTGCTCGGCCAGTTGCAGATCACGCTGCGTGGCACCAATGCCTATGATTTCGGCGGCGAGCCTGAAATTGGCCCGGCTGCGGCCATATCCGGACCAACGACCCGTGCAGCGCGCCTGATTTCGCCGGCCGGATCTGTGGCGATCGGCTGCGGCCTGACCCCAGCCGGCTGGAGCGTCTTCATCAATGCTTCGGCATCCAGCCTGGCACACCGCGTGGTGCGCCTGTCGGAAGTGATGGGCGCGGATGCAGACCGTTTGCCTTCGGCTTGTCTGGCAGCCGGTTTCGATGAGGGTCCGAGTCTACTTGATGCCTTCCTGCGCGCCAACTTGAAGGGCCGGATTCCGGATCCGCGAATTGCCAAAATAGATGCATGGGTGCTGCGCGATGGAGATCAATGCGCAGACAGTCTTGCCAGCAAACTCAGCATGTCCCGCCGCTCGCTCGAAAGATTCACGTCCTCCACACATGGTGCACCGCCGAAGCTGCTCGCGGCAAAATACCGTGCACTCAAGGCCGCCGCACGAATGGCCGCTGGCGAGGTTCCCGACTGGCGCGACGCGGCCGAACTGGGCGACTTTGTGGACCAATCGCACTTTATCCGCCATTTCAAGCGGCATGTCGGCATGACCCCGCGGGCCTTCAATGCTGCTTCGGACAGTTTTGTGCACTGCCTGATCATGGGGCGCTGGCAACCCGGCAAGGATTTGGGGATCGCCCTTTGGGCGAGTTAATATCCTTCCGCCGAAGAACGATGGGACGTTACCAAAAACGGCGCCGAACAGTGGCCTGTGGTTTTGCAGATGAAGGCAATCTGCCATCAAGCAGCGAAGCGATCATCACGAAGAACGGCGGAAGTTGAATTCGTGGCGTGAACCTCCGCAGCGCCGCGCTGCCATGCCAAGCTACCATCAGGATTGCTGCAGTACCCTGCCCTTTTACTCGCGTCTCATTCCCGATCACCACTTTCGGCCAGCTCTGAAGCTCCGGGACTTGGTGGGGCGTGACGGGTGTCGCGGCGAACGGCAGGTTTCAGGGAAGCCGATCAACACGTCGAATGACGACTTGCAGTGGGCTTTGCTGGCCGTTCGCTTCGCAACGCGCCCAAGACAGCTCCTGCCTGAAGCTGTCCATGTCACGCCGCTATTACTATCCGCAGCTGTAACTCCCCGCAGGGGCACCATTTTGCATTGCTTTTGCAGGCAGATGCCGCCCGGAGGCAAACCGAAATAGGTTCGCTGAAGGCAGTATTCACACCCAGTCGCAGCATCTTGTTACTGATCGCTCACCCGAAACCCAACCTGCTGGCCAAGCAATTTTCGCACTGATGTATGCAACGCACTCAGCGCCCACATGCCTCAATAGGCGATTGAGCATGATTGGCGGTTTGACTAGGCCTTCAAGCAACAAAGGGCGCGCATAAATGCGTGAAATATAGGCCGAAAGATATTCGGCCATTTCGCGGTTTTTGCCAAAAAATTCTCTCCGAAAAAATCGAAAACTGCGCGTTTCGCGAGACGATGCTGCTTGTCTGCGAACAACCCGGGAGCGAGATATGAGCCTTCAGATGCATCACACGGTTCGTCGCAAACTGTCTCTCGGCGTTGGTGTATTGGCTTTGGGGGTGGCACTGGCATCGCCCGCAGGCGCAGGGGCAACTGCACCCTCGGTCAGCAACAACACGCTTGGCCTCCCCGCGCCGCAAGCCACCGGCAGCGACAGTCTGGCCGTCGGCGATGGCGCAAGTGCGAACGGAACGAAGGGGGTCGCGGTCGGTGAGGCGGCGCAATCCGGAACGCAGGACAGCACTGCCGTCGGCGCACATGCCAACGCCACAAATGCCCAATCAACGGCATTCGGTGCCAATTCGCTGGCAACTGACAGCGCAACCGCAATCGGGGCCAATTCGCGCGCCGAGCAAGGCGGCGCAACGGCCATCGGAAGTTCCGCAGCCGCGACTTCGACGGACGCCATCGCCATCGGCGCGAGCGCCCAGGCCGACGCCAGCTCGAGTGTTGCCATCGGGCATAGTGCTTACGTCGACAGGGATGGTTCCGTGGCGCTCGGCAGCCTGTCACGCGCTGACGGTGAAAATGTGGTATCGGTCGGTAATAACGATCTTCAGCGCCGGATCACCCATGTGGCAGCGGGCACGGACGCTACGGATGCCGTGAACCTCGATCAGGTCAACAATCTCATCTCCGCAGCCTCGGACGGTGCGGCGGCATTTGCGGCCGACAACACCGGCGCACAGGCTGATCCGGATGCGAGCGGCACCGATGCAGTCGCAGGTGGTTACGGCGCGTCGGCCACGCAGGCCAATAGCACCGCCATCGGCACCGGGGCGACCACCGGTGTCGGCTTTGCTGCGAAGCGCGACCGAAGCACGGCCGTGGGCGCTCATTCCGCCGCGCAAGATGGCAGCTCCACCGCAGTTGGTGCCTATTCTGCGGCCGAGGGCTTTGGGGCTGCACTGGGCGATTCCGCGACCGCCGGCTACGAAGCTGTTGCCATCGGCAGCGGGGCGAATGCCAAGGCTGACGGCACGGCAATCGGCACCCGCGCGGTCGCCGGCACAACCGGCATAGCACTGGGCGTGGAAGCCGATGGCACGAGCGGGATTGCCATCGGCAGCCGCGCCAAGACATCCCATGATTCGGGTGCGGACGGCATCGCAATCGGCACAGACGCCAATGCCGCAGGCCGCTTGTCGAACGTGATCGGCGAAGGCGCCACGGGCACAGGCCTGGCCAGCACTGCGCTCGGCCATTCCGCCCAGGCACTGGCCGAAGGCGCGATTGCGTTTGGCGAATCCAAGGCGAGCGGTTTCAACGCGATAGCCATCGGTGCAGGCGCTCTGGCGACGGCCGACCACAGCGTGGCGCTGGGCTCCTATGCCATCGCGGACGTGGCCAACACGGTTTCGGTCGGCGATTCCAGCAATGCGGGCTTCGGCCCGG
>CANCET010000198.1 GCA_947375105.1 Sphingomonadaceae bacterium | reverse complement strand
GAGATGATCGCGCAGCGCAAACAGCATGTCCGGCCCGGCGTCTTCGGGCAGGTACTTGGCCTTCGCGCTGAACGGGAACTGCGCCATCGGGCCAAACACGTGGCAATGCGCATCGACCGCGCCCGGCGGCGGGGTGTAGCGCGGCTTCGAGGGGTTCGCGTGCCAGCTGGTGATGCGGTTGGTCATGGTCCTGCCTATCTAGCTCTCGTCATCCCCGCGAAGGCGGGGATCCAGTGAATTGTGCACTACGCTTGCCGCTCTGGATTCCCGCCTTCGCGGGAATGACGAAGGTGGGGTCGTGGGCCGCGTTTGGGTTTCAGCCAAAGACCACCCCATCCATCAGTTTGCGCGCCGTGCGCAGAAGGGCGGCGGTGCGGACTGCGCCGGTTTCGTCGATTTCGAGGACGCAGCTCATCTCGCCGGTAGGATGCTCGACCGAGAGGAGCTTGCGCGCGCCTTCAGGGATTTGCGCCACTTCGGCGGCCGGGGAGCCGGGGATCAGGCAGGCCGTCGCCACGCTGACCGCGCCGAGCACGCCGATGGTGGCATGCGCGCGGTGGGGGATGAAGCTGCGCACGGTGACAGCGCCGCCGTGCTTTGGCGGGGCGACGAGCATCATCTTGGGAACCGATTTCGCCTTCACATCGCCGAGGTTCATCATCGGACCGACCACGAGGCGGATGGCTTCGATGCGGGCCTTGAGCTCGGTCGCGTTATCCAGCCAGTCGCGGTCTTCGTAGCCGGTGATCCCCACGTCCTCTGCCTTCATCACCACGCAGGGCATGCCGTTGTCGATGAGGGTGACGGGCACGCCGTTGACCACATCGACCGCGTTGCCGGTGGGCAGCAGCGCGCCGCAGGAAGAACCGGCGGTATCGCGGAATTCGAGCGGCACGGGGGCGTGGCTGCCGGGGACGCCGTCGATCTTGGCATCGCCCGTGTAGGTGACTTGGCCGCCGGGGGTGCAGACGGTGGCCACGGCGACTTGCCCGGTGTTTTCCATGTAGATCGAAACGCGCGTTTCATCGCCGGTCGCGGCGACAAGCCCGCGCTCGATGGCGAAGGGTCCGATGCCGGCGAGGATATTGCCGCAGTTCTGCGCGTCCGTCACGATGGCCTGATCGACGAAGACCTGCAGGAACAGGTAATCGACGTCGATGCCCTCGCGCGTCGATTTCGAGACGACCGCGACCTTGCTGGTGAGCGGATCGGCGCCGCCCATGCCGTCGATCTGGACGGGATCGGGGCTGCCCATCATCGCGAGGAGGAACGCATCGCGCTGCGCGGTATCGGCGGGCAGGTCGTCCTTCAGGAAGTAGCCGCCCTTTGACGTGCCGCCGCGCATCCACATGCAGCGTATGCCGGTTTCAGACATACTTGAGGCCTTCCTTTTCAAGGCGTTCGCGCATCTTGTACATGTCGAGGCCGAGCACGCCCGAGGCGAGCTTGTCGCGCTTGTCGGCCTCGTTGGCTTCGCGGGCCTGCGCGGCCTTCAGCACGGCTTCGGCATTGGCGCGCGGGACCGCGCAGACGCCGTCATCATCCGCCACGATCACATCGCCCGGGTTCACGAACTGGTTGGCGCAGACGACGGGGACGTTGACGCTGCCCAATGTGTTTTTGACCGTTCCTTGCGCGTAGATCGCCTTGGACCAGACGGGGAAGTTCATTTCGGTGAGATCGCGCACATCGCGCACGCCCGCGTCGATCACGAGGCCGCGGCAGCCGCGCGCGATGGCCGAGGTGGCGAGGAGATCGCCGAAATAACCATCTTCGCAAGGGCTGGTGGGGGCGAGCAGCATGATATCGCCGGCCTGCAATTGTTCGATGGCGACATGGACCATCCAGTTGTCGCCCGGCGGCGAACTGATCGTGACCGCGCTCCCTGCAATGCGCGCGCCGCGATAGATCGGGCGCATGTAGCTGGCGAGCAGGCCGGTGCGGCCCTGCGCTTCGTGCACGGTGGCGACCCCGCAGGCGGCGAGGCCGTCGATCACCGCCGGATCGGCGCGTTCGATGTGCTGGACGACGATACCCGACATGGCTTGGCTCCCGTTTGGATTTTGCGCTTATCCCTTCGGCTTGCCGCGCGCGCGGGGCCAATGCAATGTTTGGCGCGGGACATAAGGAAATGCTAAGGGTGTTTTCATTTGCGGCACCCGCCCGCTCCCTCGCCCGCTGCCCCGCCCGGCCCTCCACAACGTACAATTCCGTTGGGTGGCCGGGCGGAGCAGCGGGCTGGTGCGGCCCTGAAACGCGCTCTTTCGCGCGTTTCAGCAAAGGAACACCCATGTCTGAACCGGCTTACAACATCCGCCATTTTGCAGCGCTGGCCGCCACGGTGCGCCATGGCAGCGTGACGCGCGCGGCGCGGGCGGTGAACCTCACGCAACCGGCGCTGACCCAGGCGATCGCGCGGTTGGAAGCGGATCTTGGCTGCGCGCTGTTTGAGCGCGGAGCGAGCGGGATGACACCGACCGAGCCCGCGCGGTTGCTGGCCCCGCGCGCGGAGGCCGCGATTGCGCATGTTGGTTCACCGCGTGTGACAGGGACGCAAGTGCGCGCGTTTCTGGCACTGGCGCGCAGCGGTTCTTATGCGGGAGCGGCGGAGGCGACGGGGCTTTCGGCGGCATCATTGCACCGCGCGGTGGCTGATCTCGCCGTGGCCTTGGGGCAGCGGCTGGTGGATAAGCGCGGGCGATCCATCCTGCTGACCCCGCAAGGTGAGCGGCGCGCGCGCGGGTTTGGCCTGGCGATGGCGGAACTGCGCAGCGGGCTTGCCGAAGTGGCCGCGTGGCAGGGCAAGGCGGCGGGGCGGATCGTGGTGGGGGCCATGCCGCTGAGCCGCGCGCGCTGGCTGCCCGAGACGATCCTGCGGTTTCACGCAGCGCATCCGGGGGTGGGAATCGCAGTGGTGGAAGGAAGCCATGCAGAATTGGCCGGTCCGCTGCGCGACGGCGAGATCGATCTGATGCTGGGCGCGCTGCGCGAGGCGGGCTTGCTGGAGGATCTGCAGCAGGAGCCGGTGTTCGAGGATCGGCCGCAGCTTGTCATGCGCGCGGGCCATCCCTTGCTGGGCGAGGCGCAGCCGATGGGTCAGAGATTGGCCGATTTCCCGTGGGTACTACCCGCGCGCGATACGCCGCTGCGCCAGTACTGGGAGGCGATGATGCGCAGCGCCGGGGCCGAGCCGCCGCCCGTTGAGATCGAATGCGGGTCGGTGTTGACCGTGCGGCAATTGCTGCTGGGTTCGGATGCGTTGACGCTGCTGAGTCCCGCGCAGTTGGCGGTGGAACTGGAAGCGGGGGTGCTGGCGACATTGCCGACGCCGGCGCCGGTGCTGCGCCGGATCGGGATCACCACGCGCACGGGTTGGCGGCCCACCGCCCCGCAGGCGGCCTTCGTCGATCTGCTGCGCGCGGTCGCAGGCGGAGGTTTCGCATAATCTTATAGGCTCTCCAAGAATTGCATTTGTCCACCCCGCGCGCGCGCCGCAGGAGGGCGCGCATGGAGATGAACATTGCCCTGATTGGCTTCGGGGAGGCCGGATCGACCTTTGCCGAAGCCGCTGGCTGGGAATCCGTCGCGGCGGCCTATGACCTGCTGCCTGCGCGGCGGGCAGCGATGGAGGCTGCGGGCGTGCTGGTCTGCGCGGCGGCGGAGGATGCGCTTGCCGATGCAGATCTCGTCCTGTCGCTGGTGACGGCGGATGCGGCGCTGGCGGCGGCGAAGGACTATGCCGCGCTGCTGAAGCCGGGCGCGCTGTGGTGCGACATGAATTCGGTGGCGCCCGATACCAAGCGCGCGGCGGCGCGGGCGGTGGAAGCGGCAGGCGGGCGCTATGTCGATGTGGCGGTACTGGCCCCGGTCAATCCGGCGCGGATGAATGTGCCGCTGCTGGTTTCGGGCGCGGCTGCGGAGGAAGCGGCGGAGGCCCTGCGCGCCGCGGGCTTTGCCAATGTCCGCGTGGTCGGCAGCGAAGTGGGCCGCGCCAGCGCGATCAAGATGATCCGTTCGGTCATGGTCAAGGGCATCGAGGCGCTGACAGCGGAGATGATGCTGGCGGCAGAGGCTGCGGGCGTGACCGACGAAGTGCTGGCCTCGCTCGATGCGAGCGAAAAGTCGCAAGGCTGGGCGAGCCGCGCGGCCTATAATCTGGAGCGCATGACGACGCACGGCCTGCGGCGCGCGGCCGAGATGGAAGAGAGCGCCAAGACGCTGATCGGGCTCGGCGTGGAGCCGGTGATGACCAGCGGCACCGTGCGCCGCCAGCGCGAACTGGCCGGGAAGGCCGACCTGTTTTTGCAAGAGAAAGAAGCCGCCCAATGACGATGATCATCGACTGCCACGGCCACTATACGGTGCTCCCCAAGGCGCACGACGAGTGGCGCGAGGCGCAGAAGGCAGCGTTCAAGGCCGGGACGCCGTGCCCGCCGTACCCCGAAATTACCGATGCCGAGATCCGCGAGACGATCGAGGCGAACCAGCTGCGCCTGATCAAGGAGCGCGGCGCGGACATGACGATCTTTTCGCCCCGCGCCAGCGCGATGGCGCCGCATGTGGGCGACCAGTCGGTCGCGGTGCCGTGGGCGCGGGCCTGCAACGATCTGATCGCGCGCGTGGTGGGGCTGTATCCCGAGACGTTTGCGGGCGTCTGCATGTTGCCGCAATCGCCCGAGGCGGACCTGACCAGCTCGATTGCCGAGCTGGAACGCTGCGTGACGCAGCTGGGCTTCATCGGCTGCAATCTCAATCCCGATCCGGGCGGCGGGCACTTCAAGCATCCGCCGCTGACCGATCCCTACTGGTTCCCGCTCTACGAGAAGATGGTGGAACTGGATGTGCCCGCGATGATCCACGTTTCGGGATCGTGCAATCCGGCGATGCACGCGACGGGGGCCTACTACATCGCGGCTGATACCATCGCGTTCATGCAGCTGCTGGAGGGCGACCTGTTTGCCAAGTTCCCGACGCTGCGCTTCATCATCCCGCACGGCGGCGGCGCGGTGCCCTATCACTGGGGACGCTACCGCGGCCTCGCGGACATGCTCAAGAAACCCGATCTTTCGGGGCACCTCATGAACAACGTGTTCTTCGATACCTGCGTCTATCACCAGCCAGGCGTGAACCTGCTGGCTGAAGTGATCGAGACCAAGAACATCCTGTTCGGCAGCGAGATGGTCGGCGCAGTGCGCGGGATCGATCCGACCACGGGCCAGTATTTCGATGACACCAAGCGTTATGTCGATGCTCTCGCAATCACCGATGAAGCGCGCCACGCGATTTTCGAGGGCAATGCCCGGCGCGTCTATCCGCGTCTCGATGCCAAGCTCAAGGAGATGGGCAAGTGACGGAACCTAGCAAGCCAAGCACCGACATCCACGCCTATCTGGCCGAGCTGGAGGATATCCCCGGCACGCGCGTCTATACGGCGGCCCGCGCGCGCAAGGGGTATCACATCAACCAGTTCGCGATGAGCCTGATGAAGGGCGACAACCGCGAGCGCTTCAAGGCGGACGAGCGCGCCTATCTCGATGAGTGGCCAATCTCCGAGGAAGCCAAGGCGGCGCTGCTGAAGCGCGATTACAACACGCTGCTCGATCTTGGCGGCAACGTCTATTTCCTGTCGAAGCTGTTCTCCACCGACGGCCTGAGCTTTGCCGAGGCGGTGAGCACGATGACCGACATGACGTTCCCCGAATACCGGGACATGATGCTGAAGGGCGGGCGCTCCCCCATCGGCAATCGCTCCATTAAAGGAGGCTACTGATATGGCACGTTTGACCGCAGGCGTGGGTTCGAGCCACGTGCCGCTGCTGGGCGTGGCTGTCGATCAGGGCAAGACGCGCGACGATTACTTCGGCCCGATCTTCGCAGGCTACGACTGGACCCGCGAATGGGAAAAGGCCGAAAAGCCGGACGTGGTGATCCTCGTCTACAACGATCACGCCAGCGCCTTCGACATGAAGATCGTGCCGACGTTCGCGATCGGCTGCGGCGAGCATTACAAGTCGGCCGACGAGGGCTGGGGCCCGCGCAAGGTGCCCGATGTGGAAGGCCATGCAGACCTTGCCTGGCATATCGCGCAGAGCCTGATCCTCGATGATTTCGACATGACGATCATCAACGAGATGGACGTCGACCACGGGCTGACCGTGCCGCTTTCGATGATGTTCGGCACGCCGGAGAAATGGCCGTGCAAGGTTGTGCCGGTGGCGGTGAACGTGGTGACCTACCCGGTGCCGTCGGGTAATCGCTGCTGGGCGCTGGGCGAGGCGATTGCCCGCGCGGTGGCGAGCTTCCCGGAAGATCTCAACGTGCAGATCTGGGGTACGGGCGGCATGAGCCACCAGCTGCAAGGCCCGCGCGCCGGCTTGATCAACCGCGAATGGGACAACGCCTGGCTGGACCAGATGATTGCCGACCCAGCCGCTTGCGCCAAGACGCCGCACATCGACTATGTGCGCGAGGCCGGTAGCGAAGGGGTGGAGCTGGTGATGTGGCTGATTGCCC
>CANCET010000197.1 GCA_947375105.1 Sphingomonadaceae bacterium | reverse complement strand
ACCGCAAGGCGCCGCTGCCACCTGATCCATGGGGACTATACAATGCGCACGCAACATCTTGGAACTTCAGCCAAGCCCGTCCTGCTCGCCGCGCTTATCGCGCTTGCCGCGGTGCCTGCACCGGCCGCCGCGCAAGCCGGCGCTCCGGTTGCCGCTGCCGCGCCCAACGGCGTCGGATCGGCGTTCGAGCTCACCTTCTGGCAATCGGTCACGGGCAGCGAGGACAGCGCAAGCTACGAGGCATACCTTGCCCGCTATCCCGATGGCACATTCAGCGGCCTTGCCCGCGCGCGTATCGCCGCGCTCCAGCGCGCCATGGCGGTGCAGCCTGCGGCAGCGCCCGCAATTGTCGCAGCCCCCACACCGGAACCAATGGCCACACCGGCAGTGCTGACGATGCCGCAAACCGCCGCGCCGCTTGCGCCGACACCCGCCTTCGCAGCCGCTTCGCCTGCCCCTGCGGCACCGGCTGCCGCACCCGCCTTGGCTGAGGCTGCGCCTTCACCGCTAACCCGCCTGCTCGCGCAGCTGCGCGGTTCCAGCGATCAGGCAACGCCAGTTGCCGCCGCGCCCGCGCCCGCAGCTGAAAGCGCGCCACTCGTCACCACAGCGCCTCCGGTCCAGCAGCTTCCCACCTCCGCGCCCGGCCTTGCCGTGCCCCTCCCCGCGCCCGTCCAGCCCGTCTACGCCTCCGCCGCCCCGGCGGCAGTGCCATCGACCAGCTATGCTTCGGCGCGCCCGCTGCTGCTGCCGGTACCGGATGTCCTCCTCCCGGCCTATTTCTGCGGCAACGATGCGCGCAACGCATTTCACAACAGCACCTATCGCCCGGCGGTTGAAATCGCGACGCGCAACAACGAAGCCGCCGTCACCTACCTGCGCCAGCTTCAGCAGACCTACGACCGCGGCCAGCTCGGCCGTGATACGGCGGTGCTCAACGCCATCTCCGCCGAAGCGCGGGCCTATCAATCCGAAGCTGCACGCGCCTATTCGGTCCAGGCCGCGCTGGTCCACCAGTTCGATGCGCTGATGGCTTTGCCACTGCGCACCTGTGCGCTGGCGGCGCAATAGGCCCGGCGCGGGCCCTTTCCGGCCCGGCCGTTATCGACTTCGAATCTTTACGACTATATGATAGGTGCCCTTACCTATCGCGGGCTGGCGACAGGCGATCCGAGGGGCACAGTGGGGAAGAGTGTAACACAGGGCGCAGGCGCGCGCGTCCGGCAGATGCCGGTACGGCTCGGTGCGGCCTTGGCACTGCTGGCCTCGATTGCGGTGGCCACACCGCTCCACGCGCAAGGCCCGGCGGCCACCGGTGTCGGCTCGCAGTTCGAGCTAACATACTGGCAGTCGGTTGAAAGCGGCAACGATGCGGCGCTCTACGAAGCCTATCTCGCGCAGTATCCCAACGGAACTTTCGCCCCCGTCGCCCGGGTCAAGCTGGCCAAGCTGCGCCAGACGGCGTCCGCTACTTCCCCGACTTCTGCCCCAACCGCTGCCCCGGCCACCGCGCCGATCCAGCCAGCGCCGCCTCAAGCCATTGCTCTGGCTCCAGCTCCAGCTCCAGTGCCCGCCGCCGCCGTGCAGCCCGCCATCGCGGTGGCGCCGCCGGTCAGCGCACCAGCGCGCCGGCAGTTGGCCAGTGCCCGTGTCGCCGCAGCCCCCGGGCCGGCAGTGCGCGAACGCATCGCGCCGCGCGCTTCCAGCGAATCCGCGCCCTATGTCACCGCCGCACCGCCAACCGAACCTGCGGGCGACACTGAAGACAGCGCCGCCCTGCACCGCCTGCTCGGCGCATTGGGTGACAGCCAGCGCGCCGGCGTGCCGCCGCCGGCATCGATCCTCGAGGCGCCCGATGCCCCCGCATCAGACAGCGCCCCGCTTGCTGCCAAAACTGCGCCTGCCATGGCTCCGCAGACCGCCCCCGCCGCCGTGTCACCACGCCTTGTCGAAACCGCCGCGCCCATCGCGCCGCGCGCTGTCATGGCGCCCGCCGGGCCGCCCATCGCCGTGCCCGATGCCGCCGCACTTTCGGCGCTCGCACCGGCGGCAGATCCACACCCGATCGCGGTGGGTCCGCTGCCTTCCGGGTTTGCCTTGCCGCCGCGGCCCCAATTGGCCGCGATCCCGCCGCTCGCGTTCCCTGCCAGCTTCTGCTCGGCAGAGGAGCGCAACGCCTTCCACGATGGGCCCTATATCGCCGCGGTCGATGCCTCGAAGCACAACAACGATGCCGCCATCGCCTATCTGCACCAGCTGCAGGACCTCTACGATACCAATCAGCTCTCCGGCGATATCAACCCGGTCAATGCGATCGCAGCCGAATCGCGCGCTTATGGCCCGGTCGCAGCCGCCGCCTTTTCTGCACAATCGACGCTGGTAAACGCCTTCAGCACGCTGATGGCAGTGCCGATCACGGGCTGCGACACGCCGAAGCAGCCATGATGCGGCAGGACCGACTGGAGGCGACGGCAGCTCTCGCCGCGCTGATACTTGCGCTGGCCGCGCCGCTTGCACAGGCGGCAGCGGCAGCACAGGCGGCTGCCGCGATCTGCCCCGATGCAGCCACGGTGCAGGCCGCGCGCATCGTCGAATTCGAGACGATGATGATGGGCGTTTCGGTGCGTTGCAAACATGTCGGGTTGGTGCTCGGCGATCACCTTGATGCGATGAACGGCGCGCGCCGGACCATGCTCGCCAATGCAAACGACAGGGTCGCCACGTTTCTGCGCAGCCTCCCCGCGAAATCCTCGCCCCAGATCGCGCCGCCGCCCGCGCCCGCAGTCAAGCCCGCCACACCCAAGGCACCCGCGCGCACCGCAGCTGCGGGCAAGACGCATCTCACCCAGACCCACCCGCTTCCCGCCAAACCCGTCGCAGCGCTGCCGTCAAAGCCCGCCGCCAAGATTTCCCGCCGCACTGATCCGTTCGATCGCTACCTGACGATGATCGGCAACCAGTACGGCGCGGGTATGACCACGCCGCAACGCTGCAAGGCCTTCGATGCCATACTCATGTCGCTGTCCGAACAGACCAACTCCGACCGCCTGCTGACAATGGTCGCCGGATCGCTGGTGCAGGTCACGCTGCTCGAAGCGATCGTGAACTGCCCGCCGGGCAAGTGAAGCTCAGTCGCTGGGCTTTGGCGTCAGCGGCCGGATCAGCCCTTCCTGCGCCACATTGGCCACCAGCTTGCCCTCACGCGTGAAGATCCGCCCCCGGTTGAACCCGCGCGCACGCCCCGCCCAAGGGCTGTCGCACACATAAAGCAGCCATTCGTCGGCGCGAAAATCATCGTGAAACCAGATCGCGTGATCGAGGCTCGCGCCCATCATATTGCCCTTGGACCAGCTGATCTCGTGCGGCAGCGTGGCGGTGCCGAGCAGTGTCATGTCGCTGGCATAGGCAAGCACCGCGCGGTGCAGTTTCGGATCATCGGGCAGCGGCGCCACCGCGCGCATCCAGGTGTGCGAAAGCGGCTCACGCGGGGGGCCGCCCATCCAGTGTCGCGATTCCACCGGACGCAGTTCGATCGGTCGCTGCTCGAGCATCATGCGCCGCATCCGTTCGGGCACGCGATCGACATATTCGGCGCGCAGTTCCGCTTCGCTGCGCAAGTCTTCAGGCTGCGGGACTTCCGGCATGCGCTCGGCATGTTCCATCCCCGGCTCGCGCTTGTGGAACGAGGCGACCATGGTCAGGATCGGCCTGACCTTGCCGTCCTGCCCCTGCTGGCTCGCTACCACGCGCCGGTTGGCAAAGCTGCCACCGTCGAGATCGCGCATGACCTCGAATTCGATGCCGAAGTCCTCGCTCCCTCCGCGCAGGAAATAGGCGTGAAGCGAATGGACCGGCCGATCCTCGGGCACGGTGCGCTCGGCGCTCGCCAGCGCCTGCCCGATCACCTGCCCGCCAAACACGCGCCCCACTCCGCCAGGCTTGCGCGCGCCGGAGAAATGGTCGCCAGAGCCTTCGGGGCCGCTATCGGCGACATCCAGCAAGCGCAGCAGGCCTGCAACGAGTTCGGCGGGATCGGAGCTTTGGATCATGCCAAGGCGCATTGCCCACCTTGCCGTTTGCGTCAACGGAAAGCTGGCAACCCCCAGTCCCTCAGCCCAGTCCCTTCAGCCGAACCCCGGCAGACGCCGGAGCAGCCGCCAGCCAGCCGCCTTGGTGCGGTTGTCCTGCGGCCAGCGCCCCGGCGCATGCGGACGCAGCCCGACCTGCCGCAGCACGCGGTTGAACGCGCGCGCATCCGCTTCGGCAAAGCTCCATTCCGAACGCCACGTGATCGAAAGCGATATCGCGCTGGATGGCCCGTTGCGCACATAATGCGGCGCCATCACCGGCACATACAGCGCCTCGCCCGGCTTCAGCTTCCATTCGGTGCCGCCGCGCGCAAGGTCATCGGTCCAGAACAGCTCGCGCCCGCCGCCGGTGTGATAGCTCTCGTGCGTCTCGTCAGGCGCGTATTTGGGGTCGCCTTGCGGAAACACCGTCATCGTCTTCGCGCCCGCCATGTGCAGCAAAATATTATGCTCGGGATCGAAGTGATACGGCGTCACTCCTCCCGGGCTGGTGATGAACACGAAGCCCTGCGGCCGCAGCATCGCCCCGGTGCGTGCCTCGATGGCCGGGCGCAATTCCTCCAGCAAGGTCAGTAGCAAGTCGCGGTAGGGCGGCACCTGCTCGATATTCTTGAGCGCGGCCCAACTGCCCGTTTCGGCAATGCCGCGGATGGTCTCGCCGATGCCAAGGCCATTGCCCGGCGGCACGATCCCGTTCAGCCCCACCGGCAGATCGGCGCGGTTGTATTCCCGCGATGCGGCTGGGAGCGCTTCGGCCAGCTCCGCCAGTGCATCCAGCGTCAACAGCGGATGGCCGCGCAGGCCATGCGAAAGGCGGTGCGGCACTTCGGGATAAGCGGCGGCAAAGGCGGCCCGCGCGGACGCGTCGAATACAGGATCGCTCATGTCAGGCCTTGCGGATTGCGGGAAAGTTCAAAGGACACAAGGCGGCCGAACACCGCGCGCCGCGCCGCGCCGCCAATGGCGATGGAAAACCGCCCCAGCGCGCGCCGTTCACGCCAAAGAGAATCGATCATCGGATGATCGGGCGCGGCGCAGCTGTCCACCCAACGCACCCCGGCGTGCTCCAGCAGCGCCAGATTTTCGAGCTGCAGCAGCACCCCCGGCGAAAACCGCGCGAACCGCTCGTCGAATGCAGTCTTGTAGGAAAATGCCCCCGGCGGCGTGATCAGGCTCGCCAGCATGGCAATCGGCTGGCCATCCAGTTCAAGGTTCAAGCGTTCGAGGCAGCCGCGCTCCGCTGCCGCGGTCATGCTCTCGCGAAACAGCCCCGCCGTCTCGCCCGCGCAGGCCAGTGCGCTCCCCGCGCTACCCTTCCACCCGCGGGCCTCCAGCGCGAGGAACTGCTCGATCCACGAGCCGATCCCGCCCGCATCGTTGCGGCGGGTAACGGCCAGCGCTCCCTGCTCCGCCAGCCGCGCGTGCTGGCGGCGCAGTTCCTTGCGCTTCTTGCCCGGCAGCGCCGATTCCAGATAGGCTGCAGGTGCCAGCGGCGATGCCAGCAGCGCCCGCTCCTCGCGGTGGACCAGCGCCACTTTCCGCCCTTGCCGCGCACCGACCGCCATCAGCGCCTCGGCCAGCGCGGTTTCCAATGGCAGCATGCTCGCATGGAGAAACAGCGCCGTACCGGCATTCCGGTCTGCCCAATCGAGCAGTGCTTCCCAGAATGCCTCTTCCGCCCCGTCCGCCACCAGCGGAGCCCCCAGAAAGGCATTGGCATGCAGCCACACCGCCAGATGCGGCAACGGATGACGGCCATAGCGGCGCGCGCACTGCAGCGGCACCAGCCCCGCCAGCTCGCCGGCCCGAGTGAACGCAGCGAGCCGGATGCGGGCCTCGGGATCGAACCGGGTCAGCCCCGGTAGCAGATACCAGGCCTCGAAAAACGGATTGGGGGTGCCCGCGCGCGCAGCCAGCGCGTCCCACACCGTGCGCGCTTCCGGCGAATCCCACGCACGCCAAGGCAGCACGGCAAGGCTCGCGCCGACACCGGTTGCTCCGGGAAGGCGTGCCATGCCCGGCCACGTGGTAAAGGATTCGTCGTTCAAATTTGGGTCTCCAGCCAGCAGCGCTAGCAGGAGCGGCCCAACATGCAGTTAACACCTAAGTCGGTTTGGCTATTTTCCAGCCCGATCAGGCACGCGCGTTGCGCATCCGTCCGATGGCCAGCGGCACGAACCCGAGCGCCAGCCCGCCGATCCCCACTGTCAGCACCACCGGGCTGAACGTCGGGATCGTCCACGCCGCCACGCCCGCCATAAACAGCCCGCCAATCAGCGGCATCACCACGTGCGTGAACGCGGCCTTGCGGTCGGTGCCCAGCAAGCTGCGGAAATGCCACGCCGATGCAAAGCCCGTCAGCCCCATGTAGAAGCAGATCTGCAGCCCGATCGCTTCGATCGAGCTTTGCAGGATCGCCGCAACCGAGGGCATGTAGGACGCCGAAAACAGCAGC
>CANCET010000196.1 GCA_947375105.1 Sphingomonadaceae bacterium | reverse complement strand
TCGGTAAGTCCGGGTCCTGCCATAACGGCTATCTAGGGGGTTTTTCCCCGCCATGAAAGGCGCAGGGACGCTCTGCGGCCTTCCCTTCCTGCCGGTTCCGGCTAAGAGCGGCCGCGACAACCAGTTTACGGAGCAAATTCCTATGCGTCCTTCAGGCCGCGCCGCTGATGAAATGCGCGCGATCACCATCGAGACCGGCTTCACCAAGCATGCCGAAGGTTCGGTGCTGATCGGTTTCGGCGATACCAAGGTGCTCGTCACCGCGTCTGTCGAAGAACGCGTGCCGCCGTTCATGCGCGGCAAGGGCGAAGGCTGGGTCACGGCGGAATATTCGATGCTCCCGCGCGCCACGCACACGCGCGGCAGCCGTGAGGCGGCCAAGGGCAAGCAATCGGGTCGCACGCAGGAAATCCAGCGCCTGATCGGCCGGTCCCTGCGCGCCGTAACCGACATGAAGAAGCTCGGCGAACGCCAGATCACGCTCGATTGCGACGTGATCCAGGCCGATGGCGGCACCCGCACCGCCTCGATCTCGGGCGCGTGGATCGCACTGCGCCTCGCCGTGCAGACGCTGATGGACAGCGGCGCAATCAAGGAAGACCCGCTCACTCGCAAGGTCGCCGCGATTTCGTGCGGCATCCACAACGGCACGCCCGTGCTCGATCTCGACTACATCGAGGACAGCTCGGCCGATGCCGATGCCAACTTCGTGCTGATCGAAGGCGGACACATCGCCGAAGTGCAGGCCACCGCCGAAGGCGCGACCTATGACGAGGAAGGCCTCCTGCGCCTCCTCCGCCTCGCCCGCATCGGCTGCGGCGAGATCTTCGCGGCGCAGGAAAAGGCTGTCGCCCGGTGACACGCCTGCTCGCGCCCGGAAAACTTGTCATCGCCACGCACAACGCGGGCAAACTGCGCGAGATCCGGGCGCTGCTGGCGCCTTACGGGATGGAGTGCCTCTCGGCCGGCGAACTCGGCCTGCCCGAGCCTGCCGAGACCGGCACGACTTTTGCCGAAAACGCGCTGATCAAGGCCCATGCCTCGGCCAGCGCCTCGGGCCTTCCCGCTCTCGCCGATGATTCAGGCCTCTGCGTTGTCGCTCTGAACGGCGCGCCCGGCGTCTACACCGCAGATTGGGCCGAAGCTGCGCCCTTTGAAGGCGGGCCGGGCCGCGACTGGTACCTCGCGATGGGCAAAGTCGAGGGCAAACTCGCGCAGCTCGGGCCCGATACCCCGCGCGATTGCTGGTTCGCCTGCGTCCTCGCGCTGACCTGGCCCGATAGCCGCGAGATGGTATTCGAAGGCCGCGCCCCTGGCACGCTCACCTGGCCGCCGCGCGGCACGATGGGCTTCGGCTATGACCCGGTATTCGTCCCCTCAGGCGACGCGCGCACTTTCGCCGAACTCGATCCGGCGGAAAAACACCGCATCAGCCACCGCGCCGATGCTTTTTCCAAGCTCGTTTCGTCGGCTTTGACGGACTGACCGCAGGCGTTTCGGCAACTGGCTGCCGAACGCCGGCACCGTAGTCGAACACCGGCTGGCCCACGATGTTGCCCGCCGGCGAGTAGCGGCATACCAGAATGTCCCGCCGCGCATTGCTGGCGATGGCACAGCCTACCTCGCGCGTGTCCTTCCACACCAACTGGGTATAGTGCCCCACGTCCTCCCAGCGGCCGGTGGTGGAAACATCGGGGAACTTGCCGCGCTTGAACTGCTTGCCCTCGTCAATGAAGAACCCGATCATTTCCTCAGGCGCATAGTCGTCCTTCGTGCCGAACCACAGGTTCTCGCCCTCGCCGCCATCGGCGCCGACCGGCGCGTGTTCGAACATGTCGGATACCGCGAGCGTCTGCGCCCACTTCTTTGCGTGCTCGGCGAGCTTGGCGCTCCATGCCAGAGGTCGCAGCCCCAGCCGCACCCGCTCCGCATTCTGCGCGGCCAGCAGACGCGGGCCCACGGTCTCGCTCGGCGCCACGGTCACTTGCGCTGCGGCAGGCTGCGCCGCGCCCAGCGCCGCTAGCGTGAGTGGGGCGAAGATCGCAAGTGCTCGCTTGCCCGGCATATGCGCTGTTCCCTTGGCTTTGGGCCTTGACTTTACCGGCCCGACTCAGGCTGGAAAGGAGCATGGCCTTCGCTCTCTATATCCACTGGCCGTTCTGCCTCGCCAAGTGCCCCTATTGCGATTTCAATAGCCATGTGCGCGAACGAACCGACATGGCGGCATGGCAGACCGCGCTGCTGGCAGACATGGCGCATGAAGCGGCGCTTACCGGCGGGCGCGAGCTTACCTCGATCTTCTTCGGTGGCGGCACGCCGTCGCTCATGCCGCCAGCGCTGGTCGCCAGCCTGATCGAAGCGGCCAGCCGCCACTGGGCCTTCGCCCCGGATATCGAGATCACGCTGGAAGCCAATCCCTCCTCGGTCGAGGCAGCCAATTTCGCCGCACTCGCTGGTGTGGGCATCAACCGCGTCTCGCTCGGCCTGCAGGCGCTCGACGATACCGCACTCACGTTCCTCGGCCGCCTGCACAACGCATCGGAAGGTCTCGCGGCGCTGGAAGTGGCGCAGCGCCATTTCGCCCGCGTCAGCTTCGATCTCATCTACGCCCGGCCCGATCACACGCCCGCCTTGTGGGAGGCCGAACTCAGCCGCGCGCTTGCGCTCGGCACCGGGCACCTCTCGCTCTACCAGCTCACCATCGAGCCCGGCACGCGCTTCGCCACGCTGGTGCGCGAAGGGCGCTTCACCCCGCTGGATGACGACGCGGCGGGCGATCTCTTTGCCCTCACCCGCGCGATGACCAGCGCCGCCGGCCTCCCGGCCTACGAGATCAGCAACCACGCCCGTGCGCACGAGGAAAGCCGCCACAATCTCGTCTACTGGCGCTATCAGGATTATGCCGGCATCGGCCCAGGCGCGCATGGTCGCCGCGGCGGCTTCGCCACCGTGCGCCACCGCAAGCCCGAGAACTTCCTGAAAGCCGTTTCCGCCCAGCATCACGGCATCGCCGAAATCCGCGAACTGGGGACGCGCGAACAAGCTGCAGAAGCGCTCCTCATGGGCCTGCGCCTCGGCGAAGGCATCAGCCCAGCCGCGCTCGCCCAGCGTTTCGGCCTTGCCGGAGCCGACCTGATCGATCCGGCCAAGCGCGCGTTCTACACCGAGCAAGGCCTGCTCGACCAGCGCGCGGACCGGCTGATCGTGACCGAAGCCGGAATGCCGCTGCTCGACGGCCTGCTCGCCGAACTCGTGCCCGCTGGGCTTGTCAGCGCATGAACGTGCCCGATCTGCTCGAAGCCTGGGGCAATCACCTCGCGCTCGCTCGGCGCCGCTCGCCCCACACCGTGCGCGCCTATGTCGCCACGGCTGCGCGCCTGCTCGCCGCGCTGCCGCCGCCGCACGATTGGGCCGCGCTCGCCGCGCTGGACGTGGGCGATGTCCGCCGCCAGCTTGCCGACCGCCGGGCAGACGGCATCGGCAACGTCTCCGCCGCGCGCGAGTTGTCCGCCATCAAGGCCTTCCTCGGCTTCGCCCGTGCACAGGCCGGCCACCCCGAAGCCCCACCCCCGCGCCTGCGCGGCCCGCGCATCAAGAAAGGGCTGCCGCGCCCCATCACCCCGGATGACGCGGTAAACCTCGCCGCCGCGGTCGACGAAGACGGCGCGGAACCCTGGATCGGTGCGCGAGACCGCGCTGTGCTCTTGCTGCTTTACGGCGCGGGCCTGCGCATTGCCGAGGCGCTCTCGCTCACCGCCGCCGCGCTGCCGCTTGGCGATGTGCTGACGGTCACCGGCAAGGGCGGCCGCCAGCGCGTCGTGCCGATCCTGCCCATCGTGAAAGCGGCGGTGGAGGACTATGCGGCGAAAGTACCCTACCCACTGGACCGCCACGCCCCGCTGTTTCGCGGCGTCAAGGGCGGCCCGCTTGCGCAAGCGATGATCCAGCGCGCCGTCGCCCGCGCCCGTGTGGTGCTCGGTTTGCCGTCCACCGCCACACCCCATGCGCTGCGCCACAGCTTCGCCACGCACCTCCTTGGCGCGGGCGCCGATCTGCGTTCACTGCAGGAACTGCTCGGCCATGCCAGCCTCAGCTCCACTCAGATCTACACCAAGGTCGATGCCGCCACGCTGCTCGACGTCTACCGCACCGCGCACCCGAGAGCGTAGGTCATCAGGCCTGCTTGCCGGCTCCCCGCGGCAGCCGCAACACGGCCATCAAGCCGCCCAGATCCTCGCTCTCGCCCAGCGTGATCGCGCCGCCATACAGCTCGGCCACATCGCGCACGATGGCGAGGCCGAGGCCAGTGCCGGGCTTGCCGGTATCAAGCCGGGCCCCGCGCGCGAAAAGCTGCCCCCGCGCCTCATCCGGGATACCCATCCCGTCGTCCTCGATCCAGATCTCGCAGGTCTTCGGATCGTCCGGCACCGCATCGATCGTCACGAACACCGAACCGCCGCCATATTTCGCCGCGTTTTCGATGAGGTTGCCAAGGATCTCATCAAGGTCCTGCCGCTCGATCGCGACACTCGCCTCGCGGTTGCCGTCCATGTCGAAGCGCACCTTGGGATAGAGCCGCGCCACCGCGCGCTCAACCGCCTCGGCGCTTTCGCCCACGCTGGCACGCGCCAGCCCCGTGGCGCGCCGCCCGACAGCGCGGGCCCGGGCAAGGTGGTGGTCGACCTGCCGGCGCATCACCGCCGCCTCGCGGATCACCGTGTCGGAAAGGTCATCGGCCTTCGCCGTCGCCGCGTTCATCACCACGGTAAGTGGCGTTTTCAGGGCATGCGCGAGGTTTCCGGCATGAGTGCGCGCTTCCTCCGCCTGCCGTTCGGAATGTTCGAGCAGGGCGTTGATTTCAACGACCAGCGGCTGCACCTCCAGCGGCAAAGGTTCATCCACCCGCCGCGCCTGCCCTTCGCGCATGTCGGCAATCGCCCGGCGCACGCGGCGCAGCGGGCCGAGGCCGTAATAGGTCTGCATCGCGGCCATGGCGATGAGGCCCAGTGCCAGCACCACGAACGACCAGATCAGGATTGCCCGGATGCGCTGGATTTGCGCATCGAGATCGCTGCGGCTCGCCGCCACGGCAAACTGCCAGTTGATCGGGCTGCCCGGCAGGATCACCGAACGCTCGATCACCCGCAGCCGCTCGCTGCCGAACTGGTTGCTGTCATAGACATGCGGGGTTCCATCAAAGTGGTCCCCCTTCATCTTGAGCGTGCGGTCCCACAGCGAACGCGAGGGGAAATCCTCGTGCCCCTTGCCTGAAATCTGCCAGTAAAGCCCGCTGTTCGGCTCAAGAAACCGCTGATCGCCCAGCGCGCGGTTGAAAAACACCTCGCCGTCCGGCCCGATCTCGGCCGAACCGACCATGGCGGTGAGCATGTAACCCAGCTGGTTGTCGAAATTGCTCGTCGCCAGCCCGGTCATCGTCCGGTCGAGCGCGAGCCCGCCGCCCAGCAGCAACACCGAAATCCACGCAACCGCGATGAGCAGCATGCGCCGTGACAGCGAACCCGTATGCGGCGCGGTGGCCGGGAGCGGATCCGCCGCCTGCGCCGCCTCGTCCGGGTTGATCACGCTGTGTTCCATCCGCGCGCGGGGCCTCGCCGCGTTCAGCCGCGTCCGGGCTGCGCCGGATCGTCGAGACTATAGCCAAGCCCGCGGATCGTGGTGATCACATCGGGGCCCAGCTTCTTGCGGATGCGCGTCACGAACACTTCGATCGTGTTCGAATCGCGATCGAAATCCTGGTCGTAGATATGTTCGATCAGCTCGGTGCGGCTAACCACCTTGCCCTTGTGATGGAGCAGGTAGCTGAGCAGCTTATATTCCTGCGCGGTCAGCTTCACCGGCTCGCCGGCCTTGGTCACCTTGCCCGAACGCGTGTCGAGGCGGACGTCGCCGGCGGTGAGTTCGCTCGACGCATTGCCCGACGCGCGGCGGATCAGCGCGCGCAGGCGGGCGATCAATTCCTCGGTCTGGAACGGCTTGGCGACGTAATCGTCGGCGCCGGCGTCGAGGCCCGCCACCTTGTCCGACCAGCTGTCGCGCGCGGTGAGGACGAGGACGGGCATCGTCTTGCCTTCCTTGCGCCAGCGGTCGAGCACGGTCAGGCCGTCGATCTCGGGCAGGCCGAGGTCGAGCACGATCGCGTCGTAATTCTCGGTGGAGCCGAGGAAATGCCCCTCTTCGCCATCGGTGGCGAGATCGATGGCATAGCCCGCGCCTTCGAGCGTGTTCTTGAGCTGTGTCCCGAGATTCGGCTCGTCCTCGACGATCAGAACGCGCATGTCAGTCCCTCTTTATCTTCCGGTCCGGCCGATGATCTGGCCCGAGCGGCCATCGACATCGACCCATACCACGACGCCATCGCGCATGAACTTGAGCGTGTAAACCGAGCTGCCGAAATCGAGGTCGAAGCCCAGATATTCATAGCCCTTCATCGTCGGGATCACCCGCGCCTCGATCGCGCGCGGCGACAGCATCTCGCCCTTGCGGCGGGCGTCATAGGCGCGTTCCTGGTCGCTGCGACGCTGGTCGGGCGCCTGCGCGAACGCGGGCACCGGCGCGGCCAGGGCAAGGAGCAAC
>CANCET010000195.1 GCA_947375105.1 Sphingomonadaceae bacterium | reverse complement strand
GCAGCAGCGAGCGATACCGCGATGATCGGCGACACTTCGTTCGACATGTCGATGGCGGTGAATGCGGGAGTCCGGGCGATCGGTGTCGACTGGGGCTACCACCACCCGCGCGAACTGGTCGAGGCAGGCGCCGAGGCAGTGGCGGGATCGATTGCCGAACTGCGCCTCCTGCTCAGGGGCATGGAATGAGCGGCGCGCCCGAACGCGATCCCGCAGCCGCGCGCTTTGCCGTGCTGCAGATGGTGCGCCTTTCGGGCGCAGTTCTGGCGCTCGTCGGCGTGCTGATCATTTCGGGCAAAGTGGCTTGGCTGCCGAAGCTGCCCGAAGCGGCTGGCTATGCGCTGGTTGCAGCCGGGCTGGTCGATTTCTACGTCGCCCCCATGCTCATCGCACGCCGCTGGAAGAGCAAGCCGTGAAGCGGTTCTACAAGGCGGTCACGGTCGGCGTCGATGCGGGCGGCTTCCGCGTCATGCTTGACGGCCGGGGCCTGCGCACCGTGGGCGGACGTCCGCAGATCGTGCCGAGCGCGCCGCTGGCCGAGGCGCTCGCCGCCGAATGGTCCGGGCAAGGCGATGACATAGACCCCGCTGCATTCGTGTTCCGCGATCTTGCCGACTATGCGATCGATGTGGTGACACTCGGCAAGGCGGCCGTTGTGGACGAGCTGCTCCCTTATGCCGAGACCGATACGCTGTGCTACCGCGCCGAGCCCGACGAGGCACTCGGCATACGCCAGCGCGCTGTGTGGGATCCGCTGCTCGTGGCTGCCGAGGAACACTGGCAAGTGCGCTTCGTGCGCGTGGCGGGCGTGATGCACCGCCCCCAGCCCGAGGCAACGCTGGCCCGCCTGCGCGAGGATATCGCCGCGCGCGATGGCTTCACGCTTGCGGCGCTGAAGAACACCAGTTCGCTTGCCGCTTCGCTGGTACTTGGGCTGATGGCGCTGGAGCCGGACGCAGACATCGATGCGCTGTGGGATGCAGCCAGCCTCGAGGAAGACTGGCAGGCCGAACTCTGGGGCAAGGATGCCGAAGCGCTGGACCGCCGTGCGCGCCGGCACGCCGCTTTTGCCGCCGCTGCCCGGTTTGCGGCGCTGGCGCGGGGCTGAACTTTCAGCCGACCCAATCGGCAATATCGCGCGCGACCTTGTTCGCGGCGCGATTGAGCGCAGGGCCGATTTCATCGGGTTCTGGATCGATTCCCGCCACACTGCTTTCGAACCGCCGCGTCTCGATCTGCCCATCCGGCAGCCACTTCATCGCCTCGAAGCGCACCACCGCCATGCGGGTCGGCACATCGAAGCCCATCGCAAGCAGTTGGCCACCGATGCGCGTGCCGGTAGTGCCGCGATCGGTTTCGACCACCAGTCCCTTGCCGCGCGCGCGCAGCGTATCTGCCAGCAGGCGCTGGAACGCGCGGCTTGGCCGCTCCACCCACTGCGTGCCCTTGATATAGGCGATGTTCGCCGCATCGATCTGCACCGGAATGCGCAACACCGAGACCGCCGCTGCCGAAGCGGGTTCGAGCACGACCGTGGCATTGCCGAGTGTGCCGCGGCTGCCCGAGCCGACGGCAGGCGCAGCCTCCGCAGTCAGGCTGAGCAACGTGCCGGGCGGCTTCGCGCCGATGCTGACACAGCCGCCCAGCCCCGCGCCCAGAATGGCAAGCACAAGCAGCGGCGCGGCGACGCGGAGGCGATAACGCGTGTTCAGTTCAGGGGGCATGCTGGCGCTCATGGCTTGTAGTCCGGCAGTTTGGGGCTGCCCACGACACTGCTGATGCCGCGGTCGCCGATCTTGTCGGTCATCGCGCGGATCGAGCGCGAAGTTGCCTCGATATCGCGCAGCGCGGATTCGAAGGCGGGCAAGGTCCGATCATTGAACTGCTTCGCCGCGGGCCGGGTTTCATCCATCGTCGCATGCAGCGAATCCGCCGCCACTTGTGCCGATTTGAGCGTTGCGCGCAGCTGATTGACCAGACCATTGTTCGGATCGTTGATCGCATTGTCGGCGGAATTGGCCACCCTGTCCACGCTGGCCAGCGTCACCGTGGCCTGCTTGAGCGTGACTTGCAGCTCTTCCAGCGATTTCTTCACCTCGGGCGAGGCATTGGCGAGGTTGCCGGTCAGCTGGTCGGTATGCGCTAGGATATTGCCGAAGGCCTTCTGGTTCTGGTCCGACAGCACCAGCGTCAGCCGCTCGGTCAGCGTTGCCAATCGTTCCAGCAGCAGCGGCGCGTTCGAAAGCAGCTCGCCCAGCCCGCTGCGCTTGGTCGGGATTACCGGCGCGCCTGCCGGCCCCGGCTCGTTGATCGGCGGGGCGCCCTTGACCGCGCCCGCCAGCTGGATCGTTGAAACGCCGGTGAAGCTGCCCTGAAGGCTCGCCGTAGTGCCCTGAAGGATCGGCACCTTGCGGTCGACCTTGATCCGCACGCGCACGAAACTCGGATCCTTGTCCCAGAGCGCGATGTCCTTCACCTGCCCCACCGGGACGCCCGAATAGGATACTTCGGAGCCCTTCGCGACACCATCGACCGACTGCTTGAAAAAGATGTCGTAATCGATCTGCTCATGCTGGCTGAGCCGCGCGATCCAGATCAGCAGCGCCGCGAGCCCTGCCATGAGCAGCAGGGTGACAATCCCCACCCAGATGTGATTGGCGCGCGTTTCCATCGGCTATCCCTATGCCTCATGCCCGCTGGTGCCAAGGGCAGCGTTTTGCTGATTTGCCGCCTGCGCGGCGGTCAGCTCGTTTGCCGCCTCCGCGGCGGTCCGCTCGTTTGCCGCCTCCGCGGCGGTGCGCTCGTTTGCCGCTTTCGCGGCGCGGCCGCGCGGGCCATTGAAGTACGACTTGATCCACGGATGCTCGGTGGCGATCAGTTCGGGGATCGTGCCCACCGCGATCACGCGCTTGTCGGCGATCACGGCCACCCGGTCGCAGATCTCGTACAGTGTATCGAGATCGTGAGTGATGAGAAACACGGTCAGCCCCAGCGTCTGCTGAAGGCTGCGGATCAGCTGGTCGAACCCGGCCGCGCCGATCGGATCGAGCCCGGCGGTCGGTTCATCGAGGAACAGCAGCTCGGGATCGAGCGCCAACGCTCGCGAAAGGCCGGCGCGCTTGCGCATGCCGCCCGAAAGCTCGCTTGGATACTTGCTGGTTGCCTCTGCCGGCAGGCCCGACAGCAACACCTTGTAGCGCGCGATCTCGTGGCGCAGTTCGTCCGTGATTTCGGGATAGAACTCGCGCAGCGGCACCTCGACGTTCTCCGCCACGGTCAACGTGGAGAACAGCGCTCCGCCTTGGAACAGGATCCCCCAGCGGCAGCGGATGTCGATGTCGTCATCGTCGCGCGCGTCGGTGATCTGGCTGCCGAGCACCTCGATGGTGCCTTCTTCGGGTATCTTCAGGCCGATAATCGAGCGCATCAGCACTGATTTGCCCGTGCCGGAACCGCCGACGACCCCCAGAATTTCGCCCTTGCGAACATCGAGGTCGAGGTTTTCGTGGATCACGTGATCGCCGAACGCGTTCTTGAGGCCGCGCACGCGGATCGGGAACTGGTCGGCCTCGCTCCCGATGGGAACCGGCTCTGCGCAGATGGGCTCACCGCTCATCCCCACCCGATCTCCGAGAAGAATACCGCGAAGAAGGCGTCGAGCACGATCACCATGAAGATCGCCATGACCACCGCCGCAGTCGTGCGCGTGCCGACTTCCTCGGCATCGCTCTCCACCTGCAGGCCCTGAAAACAGCCGGACGTGGCGACGATCAGGCCGAACACCGGCCCCTTGATCAGCCCGACCCACACATCGTGCAGCGGCACCACTTCCTGAATGCGCGAGAGGAACGTGAAGAAGGGAATGCCAAGCGTGAGCGCAGACAGCGCGGCACCGCCGATGATGCCGATGGACGCCGAATAGATGCCCAGCAGCGGCATCATGAGCATGGTCGCGAGCAGGCGCGGGATCACCAGCGCCTCGATCGGCGAAACGCCGATGGTGCGCATCGCGTCGATTTCCTCGGTCAGCTTCATCGTGCCGAGCTGCGCGGCAAACGCCGAGCCCGAGCGGCCCGCCACCATGATCGCGGTCATCAGGATGCCGAGTTCGCGCAAGGACAGGCGCCCGACGAGGTTCACCGTGTAGATTTCGGCGCCGAACTGCCGCAGCTGGACCGCGCCTTGCTGTGCGATCACGATGCCGACAAGGAAGCTCATCAACGCAATGATCGCGAGCGCGTTAACGCCCATCAGTTCCATCTGGTGCACCAGCGCGCGCAGGCGGAAACGGCCCGGATGGCGCAGCAGGGTGCCGCTCGCCAGAATGACCTGGCCCAGAAAGCCGAGCACGAGCAGCATGCCCTGCCCCAGCCCGGCCACCACCAGGCCGACATGTTCGGGCACGCGCAGCAACACCGGCAGGCGCGGCCGCTCGACCGGAGAAGTATTGTCGTCCACCGCGCTGATGGCCGCGATCAGCCGGTCCGCCTCGGCTGAAGCGCCCGTGATCGGGGCGCCAAAGCGCTGCGACAGGCTCCACGCGGTCCACGCGCCCACGGTATCGACGCGGCCGGCGCGGGAGAGGTCGATTGCCGAGATCGGCCCGTCCACTGCGCGCAGGCGCCGGTCGATCGCGCCGATCGAGGATACGAGCAAGGGGCCGGTCAACACCAGCGCGGCGCTGCCTTCGGCGCCGGTCTCGATGAGAAAATCGGCTGCTGCCCGCATGGTAGCCACTTCATGCGGGAAATCGGCCAGAGCCGCAAGCACCCTGCAAGCGCCTTCCATGCCGCTCCGCAAGCCGTTGCGGCGCTTAATTCCGATCGCAGCACGGGGTTGCAGGGCTGGGCGCAGGATGGCAAGGCCGGAGCATCATGACCGAAGCGACAATTGAAGAGCAAGGCGAGGCCGGAACCCTCGCCAAGACATTCGAGCCTGCGGGGCTCGAGGCCAAGTGGTATGCCCACTGGGAGCAGAACGGGCTGTTCCGGCCCGAGCGCCCCGATGCCGCGCCCTTCACCATCGTGAACCCGCCGCCCAACGTGACCGGCTCGCTCCACATCGGCCACGCGCTGGATAACACGCTGCAGGACGTGGTGATCCGCTACGAGCGCCTCCGCGGCAAGGATGCGCTGTGGGTGGTCGGCACCGATCATGCTGGCATCGCCACGCAGATGGTGGTCGAACGGCAGATGGAAGCCGCTGGCGACAAGCGCACCAACTATTCGCGCGAAGCCTTCATCGACAAGGTGTGGGAATGGAAGGCGGAAAGCGGCGGCACGATCACCGGCCAGCTGCGCCGCCTCGGCTGCTCGATGGACTGGTCCCGCGAGCAGTTCACGATGGACCCGCACTTCACCAAGGCGGTGGTGAAGGTCTTTGTCGATCTCTACAATCAGGGCCTGATCTACCGCGACAAGCGGCTGGTGAACTGGGACCCCAAGCTCAAGACCGCGATCTCGGACCTCGAGGTCGAGACGCGCGAGATCAAGGGCTCGTTCTGGCGTTTCCAGTATCCGCTGGCGGACGGCGCGGTGCGCGCGGATGGGCTCGACTTCATCGAAGTCGCCACCACCCGGCCCGAGACGATGCTGGCCGATATGCTGGTGGCGGTGAATGCCGAGGATGAGCGCTACAAGGCGGTGATCGGCCAGTTCGTTGTGCAGCCGCTCACCGGCCGCCGCCTGCAGATCGTGGCCGATGAGCACGCTGATCCGGAACTCGGCTCAGGCGCGGTGAAGATCACCCCGGGGCATGATTTCAACGACTTCGAAGTGGGCCGCCGTGCCGGGATCAAGGCGGCGGACATGCTCAACATGTTCGATGCCGAAGCCCGCGTGGTGCAGACCGCCGATGGGCTGGTGCCCGCCGAGTTCATCGGGATGGACCGCTTCGACGCGCGCGCGCTGATCGTGCATCGGATGAAGGAAGTGGGCCGCCTCGTGCCGCATGTGGTGAAGGCCAAGGACGGCGAGGACAGCGAACTCGACGCCGAACCGCGCACGATCCAGACGCCTTATGGCGACCGCGGCGGCGTGGTGATCGAGCCATGGCTGACCGACCAGTGGTACGTCGATGCCGAAAAGCTCGCCGTCGCGCCGATGGAAGCCGTGCGTTCGGGCGCGATCGAGATCGTGCCGAAGACCTGGGAAAAGACCTTCTTCAACTGGATGGAGAACATCCAGCCGTGGTGTGTTTCACGCCAGCTGTGGTGGGGACACCGGATTCCGGCTTGGTATGGCTCGGATGGCCAGTGCTACGTCGCGGAGACCGAGGAAGAGGTACAGGCCAAGGCTGGTCCGGGCGTCACCCTCACACGCGATAGCGACGTGCTCGACACCTGGTTCTCTTCCGCGCTCTGGCCTTTCGCCACGCTGGGCTGGCCGGAGGCAGACGCACCGCTGCTCGCCAAGCACTACCCGAACGACCTGCTGATTTCCGGCTTCGACATCCTGTTCTTCTGGGATGCGCGCATGGCGATGCAGGGCATCCACTTCATGAAGGAAGTGCCGTGGAAGCGGCTCTATCTGCATGGGCTGGTGCGCGCTGCCGATGGGCAGAAGATGTCCAAGTCCAAGGGCAATGTGGTCGATCCGTTGCTGCTGATCGACAAGTACGGCGCGGATGCGCTGCGCTTCTTCATGTGCGCCATGGAAAGCCAGGGCCGCGATGTGAAGATGGATGAGCGCCGGGTCGAGGGCTA
>CANCET010000194.1 GCA_947375105.1 Sphingomonadaceae bacterium | reverse complement strand
CCGGGGCCATCCGCTCACGCTTCCTGCTCGCCGGGCTCATGGGCCTCGGCCGGGTCGATCCTGGCACCGCGCGCGGTTTTGCCGACAAGCTGGGCCTCGATCTCGCGCGCGAAACCCGCTGGACCCGGGCCATCGACAGTGCCGCCGCGTCCGACAATTCCGTGCTCGTCGCGTTGCTGGCAGGGTTCGGCATGCAAGGCAGCGGGTGGGACAAGATGACGCCGCTGCATCTCTACCACATCATCGCCGCGCTGCGCCGTGCCAGGCTTGAGGGCGAGGCGCGGATGATCGCGGCGGAGGCCGTGTCGCGGGTCTGACCGGCGTGGACAAGGCAGCCGCGCAGGATCCGGTCGAAGCCTTCCTCGCCATGCTTGCCGCCGAACGCGGTGCTGCCGCCAATACGCTCGCCGCCTATGGCCGCGATCTGCGCTCCGCACGCGAGGAAATCGGCGACTTGCTCACCGCCGACAATGCCGCGCTCGCCCGGCTGGCGGAGGCCTGGCGGGGGCTTGCCCCCTCCAGTCTCGCGCGAAAGGCCTCGGCGCTCCGCCAGTTCTATGGCTTTTTGGCCGATGAAGGTCTGCGCGCGGGCGATCCGTCTGCCGCGCTTCCCCGCCCACGCACCCGCCGCCCGCTGCCGCGCCTGCTTGGCCACGGCGAAATCGCCGCGCTCTTCGCGCTGGCTGAAGCCGAGGCGGCGACGGGGCAGGGCGCCCGCATGCTCACCCTGCTCGAACTGCTCTATGGGTCGGGCCTGCGCGCGAGCGAGCTCGTGTCTCTGCCGCTCTCCGCCGTTCCGCGCGATGCGCCCTTCCTGATGATCACCGGCAAGGGCGGCCAGCAGCGCATGGTGCCGGTCAGCACGCGCGCCAGTGCGGCGCTCTCCGCGTGGCTGGCGCTGTGTCCCAAGGGCGGGCGCTGGATCTTCCCCAGCCCGCGGGGAGGCCATCTCACGCGTGTGCGGTTGTTCCAGCTTCTGCGCGATCTGGCGCTGCGGGCCGGGCTCGATCCCGAAAAGGTCAGCCCCCATGTGCTGCGTCACGCCTTTGCCACGCACCTGCTGGAAGGCGGGGCGGACCTGCGCGTGCTGCAAACGCTGCTTGGCCATGCCGATATCGCGACCACGCAGATCTACACCCAGGTCGATGCCGCGCGGCTGGTCGCGCTCGTCAACAGCCGCCATCCGCTTGGCAACTTGGCGCAAAGACCGGTGCCGGCAGTCGGCCCAAAGGTTGACCCAAAAGGTTGACCTTGCCGCCCGCCAGCCTTAGCGCGGCGGGAATGATTTCCTATCTCGAATTCGAAAAGCCGATCGCCGCGCTCGAGGCGCGCATTGCCGAACTGCGCGAGACGGCGCAGACGCATGGGGCCAGCGGCGCGCTCGACATCACGTCCGAAATCCGCCGGCTTGAATCAAAGTCCATCGAACTGCTGGCGAGCACATATCGCTCGCTCACGCCGTGGCAGAAAACACAGGTCGCCCGGCATCCGTCGCGCCCGCATTTCCGCGATTATGTCGCCCGCGCGTTCACGGATTTCATGCCGCTGGGCGGCGACCGCAAGTACGGCGAAGATCACGCGATTGTTGGCGGGTTTGCCACGCTCGAAGGCCGCAAGGTCATGCTGATCGGCCACGAAAAGGGCCACGATACGCAGAGCCGCATTCGTCACAACTTTGGCATGGGCAAGCCTGAAGGCTACCGCAAAGCGATCCGCCTGATGGAAATGGCGAGCCGCTACGGCCTGCCAGTCGTCACGCTCGTCGATACCTCGGGCGCGTTCCCGGGTGTCGAGGCAGAAGAGCGCGGCCAGGCGGAGGCCATCGCCCGCAGCACTGAGGCCTGCCTTGGGCTGGGCGTGCCAATGGTCGCCGCGATCGTGGGTGAGGGCGGCTCGGGCGGCGCCGTGGCGCTGGCCAGCGCCGAGCGCGTGCTGATGCTCGAACACGCGGTCTATTCGGTGATTTCGCCCGAAGGCTGCGCTTCGATTCTTTGGCGCACGGCCGAAAAGGCACCTGAAGCGGCCGAGGCCATGAAAATGACCGCGCAGGACCTGCTCTCGCTCGGCGTGATCGACCGCATTGTCACCGAACCGGTCGGCGGCGCGCACCGCGATCCCACCGGCGCGGCTGTCGCGCTCGGCAAGGCGATTGCCGATGAACTTGCTGCGCTGGCTGGCAAGCCTGCCGAAACGCTGCGCGCGCTGCGCGCCGAAAGGTTCCTGCGCATCGGCGCCTGAGCCGCAAGGCTCGTCAGCGCAAGGGGCCGACAAGGTCTCACCTTCCCGGACCAAATGCCTCTGGCCTTGGCGCCCTGTGCGTGGCTAGATTGGCACAACGTCACTGCCGATGCCGCGCCCAGCGCGCGCCGCGGACAGGTACAGGGGAGAGACCATGACCAATCGCCCGTTTCGCGCAGTCCTGCTTGCTGCCGGTGCCAGCGGCCTCGTGCTCGCAGGGCCCGCCGTCCCCACCTCACGCGCCGGCGCACAAGGCACGGTCGCGACGATCAGCGCGTCCGACAAGGCCGAAGGGGCCAAGGCCAACCCACAGCTGCTTGCTGAATTCGGCGGAGCGGTGACCGGGCCGCAGGCGACCTATGTCGAAAACGTGGGCAAGACCATCGCGTTCCAGTCCGGTCTCGGCAACGCGCGCAGCGACTTCACCGTCACGTTGCTCAACTCGCCGGTGAATAACGCCTTCGCGATCCCCGGCGGCTATGTCTACGTCACGCGCCAGCTCGTCGCCCTGATGAACAACGAGGCCGAGCTGGCCGGCGTGCTTGGCCACGAAGTCGGCCATGTCGCCGCGCGCCACGCGGCCAAGCGCGAGAGCGCGGCCACGCGCAATACCATCCTCGGCGTGCTCGGCTCGATGCTGGCGGGCGCGGTGCTCGGCAATTCGGCGCTGGGCCAGCTGGGGCAGAAGATCTTCTCCACTGGCAGCCAGCTGCTTACGCTCAAGTATTCGCGCGGGCAGGAAAGCGAGGCCGATTCGCTCGGCGTCACCTATCTGCGCCGCGCCGGCTACGATCCGCGCGCGATGGGCTCCGTGCTGCGCAGCCTTGCCCAGCAGACAGCGCTCGATGCGCAGCTCACCGGCACGACCGACAAAGTGCCCGAATGGGCCAGCACTCACCCCGATCCCGCCTCGCGAGTCACCGCGGCGCTGGCACTGGCAGGCAGCAATCCGCGCGGGATGACCAATCGCGATACCTTCCTCACGCGCGTGGACGGCCTGACTTATGGCGAAGATCCCAAGCAGGGCGTGGTCGACGGGCGCAAGTTCATACACCCGGGTTACCGCATGACCTTCCAGGCGCCGCAGGGCTTCTACCTCGTCAACGGCACCCGCGCGGTTTCGATCAGCGGCCAGTCGGGGAAGGGCGAACTGGCCAGCGCAGCCTATTCGGGCAATCTCGATGCCTATGTCCGGGCGGTGTTCGCGGGGCTTTCGGACCAGCAGCGGCTCGTGCCCGACAGCGTTCGCACCACCACGGTCAATGGCATCCCGGCGGCTTACGGCGTCGTGCGCACCAACACCGGCGACGGCACGCGCGATATCGTGGTCTTTGCTTATGCCTGGGGGCCGTCGCAGGCGTTCCACTTCACCACCATCAGCGAAGCGGGACAGGCGGCCGCGTTCGACCCAATGTTTTCATCCATGCGCCGGATCACCATTGGCGAGGCCGGCGCCGTGCGCACGCGCCGGCTTGCAGTCGTGACTGTGAAGAAGGACGATACGCTCCAGTCGCTCGCCCGCCGCATGGCTTACGACGACCGCCCGCTCGACCGCTTCCTCGTGCTCAACGGCTTCGACGCGGCAACGCGGCTCGCCCCGGGCTCGCGGGTCAAGCTGATCGTCTATTGATCTTCACGATATAAGCGAACCGGCGAAAGGCGGGTGCAATCGCTCACACCCGCCGTTTCTGCCTGCTCAACCAGAAGCAATGGCGCTTAGAACGGACCCTTGCCGTCCGAGGCGTTGCTCATCTTGGTCGAAACCTGCGTGAACGTGTTCGAAAGCGAATTGCCAAGCGCGCCCATCGCAACCATCGCGCCGGTGGCGACGAGTGCCGCAATCAACCCGTACTCGATGGCGGTTGCGCCGCTCCGATCAGCGAGGAGTTTCTGGAGAAGTTTCATGGCAGGCGGCGCTCCGATTGGCAGGACGGTGATTCGAGAGTCTGAACCGCTTTCACCGACCCCCCGGCCGACTGGGCAGACTAGGCGGTTATACCGAATAACATGCTGCCAATTGCTTAAGATCGCCGAACAGCGATGAACTGCTGGCCGCAGCGGGATTGCTTGGGCGCGACCCGCCGCGGCCAATCGGTTCCCGAAAGGCTCAGAGCTTGCCGTCCGAGGCGTTGTTCATGCTGGTCGACACCATGTTGAAGGTGTTCGATAGCGAGTTGCCCAGTGCACCCATCGCGGTGATGGCTGCGATAGAGATCAGGGCAGCCATCAGGCCATATTCGATGGCGGTGGCGCCGGCCTGGTCGGCCAGGATGTTGCGGAGTAGTTTCAACGGACAGGTCCTTGGAGCGTGAGACGGGCACGCCCCACGCGGACCCGTCGCCGACACGCCAGCCCTCCAGGCCGATAGCGTCGACGCTGTAAAAATATCCGGCAATCCCTGCCAGACCGTTAACCGCGCCGAACACACCGAAAGGCGGGTGCGATCGCTCGCACCCGCCATTTATGCCAGTCCAACCTGAACCAATCGCGTTTAGAACGGACCCTTGCCGTCAGAGGCGTTGTTCATCTTGGTCGAAACCTGCGTGAATGTGTTCGACAGGGAATTGCCGAGCGCGCCCATGGCCGTGATCGCGGCAACGGCGATCAAAGCGGCAATCAGGCCGTATTCGATGGCCGTGGCGCCTTGCTCGTCTTCGAGAAGCGTCTTGAAAAGTGTCATGCGAATGGTCCTCCACCTGGCAGCTTGCGCCGCCGTCGTGCTCTTTCGCTTGATACGACCCCCCGGTCGCACGAAATTGCGGGTGTCAAAATATCCGGCATATCCTGATAAATCGTAAAGCCGACTTATCGGCCGTTGAGGCCGGCCTCTTCCTCGATTGCGGCGCAGTTGCCGATCTGGGCGGCTCGAGCGCGCGTTCGCCTACTTCTTGGCGTTGTTGATGTTGGTGTTGATCGTCTCGTACATCAGGAACAGCGAGTTCACGAACACGCTCATCCCGAAAAACATGGTCATTGCGATCACGCCAATCAGCAGGCCATACTCGATGGCAGTGGCCCCAGTCCGGTCCTGCAGTGGTTTACGGACAAAGTCCCACATCAATCGGATACCCCCTGTCCGCATATAAGCATAACTTAGTAGGTTCAGGGCTAACAAAGAGTGAACGGAAAGCATCGCGATGGAACCAGCGCCGACATTGTTGACAGTTGTCGCGCTGGCGCTGATCGACCCGGTCGGCCGGGTCCTCCTGCAACGTCGGCCGGAAAACAAGGCGCACGGCGGCTTGTGGGAATTCCCGGGTGGAAAGGTGGAACGGGGGGAGGGGCCTGCCGAAGCCCTTGTGCGTGAGATAGCCGAGGAACTGGGCATCGCGATCTGCGCCCCCGATCTTGCGCCCCTGACCTTCGCAGCGACCGCTCCGGAAGCGCCCGCACGTCCGGTCGTTCTCCTGCTTTACACCTGCCGCCACTGGCAAGGTGAGCCTGTGCCGGAGCCCGGCGCCGAACTGTGCTGGGTCAACACTGAAGCCTTCGCCGCGCTCCCGATGCCGCCGCTGGACGTGCCGCTTGCCGCCGCGTTGGAGCGCCATCTAAAAAACCTGCAATAGGGGTTGCCAAGCCCGGGAGGCGCTTCTAAAGGCGCCTCTCCAATGCACCCGTAGCTCAGCTGGATAGAGCATCAGACTACGAATCTGAGGGTCGGGCGTTCGAATCGCTCCGGGTGCACCACTTCCCTTCATCGTTGCAAATCTACGCCTTCGGGCGATCACGCGTGCGCATTTCGCACGGCAGCGATCATTCTCGCATAGCTATACGAAGCGCCTTGGCCGTTGCGGTTTTCAGGGACTTGGTCCTATAGCGGGGCTTGTGGCATCCGTGCCGCCAAGACCGTGCCCTCCCCAGGCTGCCAGACAAGGAAACACCGCATTGGCCCAGTCCGCCAGGCCGCGCGCAACCAAGGCATCCAAGCCCAAAGCTGCCGCTCCCGCCGCTCCCGCTCTCGCGGCTGCTCCCGAAGATGAAGCAACCTTCGCGCTGCGCAGCCTTCAGCAGGCCCACGCGAACAACAAGCGCTTCGACGCGAGCGACGAGGAACTGCTCCACTTCTACGAGCAGATGGTGCTGATTCGCCGCTTCGAGGAGAAGGCCGGCCAGCTTTACGGTCTCGGCCTGATCGGCGGCTTCTGCCACCTCTACATCGGCCAGGAAGCGGTTGCCGTCGGCCTGCAGTCCGCGCTGAAGGAAGGCCACGACAGCGTCATCACCGGCTACCGCGATCATGGCCACATGCTCGCCTACGGCATTGATCCCAAGGTGATCATGGCCGAGCTGACCGGACGCGGTGCGGGCATTTCGCACGGCAAGGGCGGTTCGATGCACATGTTCTCGACCGACCACAAGTTCTACGGCGGCCACGGCATCGTCGGCGCGCAGGTGCCGCTCGGCGCGGGCCTTGCCTTCGCGCACAAATACCGCGGCGATGGCGGCGTATGCATGGCCTATTTCGGCGATGGCGCT
>CANCET010000193.1 GCA_947375105.1 Sphingomonadaceae bacterium | reverse complement strand
AGCTCTTGAGCAGCTCGCCGAGGTTTTCCGGCAGCGGCCAGACGTGGCGCACGTGAATCTGGCTCACATCGAGGCCCTTGCGGCGCGCGCGGCGCACGGCCTGATGGATCGGGCCATAGGTGGAGCCCCAGCCCACCAGCGCGAGCTTGCCGCCGGCTTCGCCCAAGGTGACTTCCTGCGCCGGGATGCGCGCGGCGATGCCGTCGATCTTCGCCTTGCGGGCATTGGTCATGGTCTGGTGGCTGGCGGGCGAATAGTCGATGTTGCCGGTGCCGGGGTTCTTCTCGATCCCGCCGATGCGGTGCATCAGGCCGGGCGTGCCGGGCTTGATCCACGGCCGCGCGCCCTTGGCATCGCGGGCATAGGGCAGCACCGTGTCGTCCGGACCATTGGGCTCTTCGAGGAACGAGACCGGGAACGGCTCGAACCCCGCGGGATCGGGCACCTTCCAAGGCTCGGCGGCGTTGGCGATATAGCCGTCGGTCAGCAGCATCACCGGGGTCATGTACTCTACCGCAAGGCGGCAGGCCTCGATTGCGCATTCAAACGCATCCGAAGGGCTGCGCGCGGCGATCACCGGCATCGGCGCATCGCCATTGCGGCCATAGACCGCCTGATAGAGGTCCGACTGCTCAGTCTTGGTCGGCAGGCCGGTCGAAGGTCCGCCGCGCTGCGAGTTGACGATGACCAGCGGCAGTTCGGTCATGATCGCAAGGCCCATCGCCTCGCCCTTCAAGGCGATGCCGGGGCCAGAGGACGAGGTCACGCCAAGGTGCCCGCCATAGGACGCGCCGATGGCGGCAGCGATGGCCGCGATCTCGTCTTCGGCCTGGAAGGTGGTGACACCGAATTCCTTGAGCCGCGCGAGGTTGTGCAGGATCGCCGAAGCCGGGGTGATCGGATAGCCGCCGAAGAACAGGTCGAGCCCGGCCAGTTGCGCGCCTGCAACAAGGCCGTAGCTGATCGCCTCGGCTCCCGTGACCGTGCGGTACAGGCCCGGCTCGCTGGCGGCGGGCGCGAGATGATACTGCTTGAGCGGGCCCGAAAGCTCCGCCGTCTCGCCATAGGCGTGGCCGGCATTGAGCGCGGCGATATTGGCGTCAGCCAGCACCGGCGCCTTGGCGAATTTGCCCTTGAGCCAGTCGATCAGCGGCTGCCGATCACGGTCGAACATCCACAGTGCAAGGCCCAGCGTCCACATGTTCTTGCAGCGCAGCGCTTCCTTGTTGCCAAGGCCGAACGGCTTAACCGCCTCCAGCGTCAGCGCGGAGATGTCGAAGGCCAGAACCTGCCACTTTTCGAGGCTGCCATCCTCGATCGGGCTGACGTCGTACTTGGCCTTTTCAAGGTTGCGCTTGTTGAACTCGCCGGTGTCGGCGATGATCAGGCCGCCGGGCTTCAAGGCACCGACGTTGGTCTTGAGCGCCGCCGGGTTCATCGCGACCAGCACGTCGGGCGCATCGCCCGCCGTATCGATCTCGGTCGAGCCGAAGTTGATCTGGAAAGCGGAAACACCAAACAGCGTGCCCTGCGGCGCGCGGATCTCGGCCGGGAAATCCGGGAACGTGGCAAGGTCGTTGCCCGCCAGTG
Organism: Sphingomonadaceae bacterium; assembly: GCA_947375105.1. GTDB lineage: Bacteria > Pseudomonadota > Alphaproteobacteria > Sphingomonadales > Sphingomonadaceae > Novosphingobium. The sequence continues at coordinate 5,194 of CANCET010000193.1, read as the reverse complement.
CGGTCGAGAGCGTGAACTGGCCGCCGGTAAGCTGCATGCCGTCACCCGAGTCGCCGGCAAAACGCACAACCACCGCTTCGGGCGCCGGAGCAAGATCGCTCCCGCCGGTGTGGCCTTCGGGTTCGCTCTCAAGAACTGTCGCCATATGATCCTCTGCTATCCGCGCGGGCAATCACCCAGCCCGCGCGCCGTGTTGCGCACTCGGCGCCTATGCTCACATGTAGCGGTGCGCAAAGAAGAAAAACTGATGCACCGCAAATCTCGTGCTTGCTCATGATTCCGATTGCCCGCAGGCGTCAAGCTCGCAAATAACAGGGGTGTTAACAACGCGGCACGCCGAGTCCGGCCAGCCCGTGGTGCGCAAGGAAGAGGAAAACTATGTCAGAAACTGCCAGCAGCCCGTACGTCCGCCCCGATGTGAAGGCCTTCCTCGACTTCATGGCTTCCGTGCCGGGACCGACCATGGCCGAGATGGGCCCGGAAGGCGCGCGGGCAAGCTATGTCCAGATGGGCGTGCTGGCCGAGGCCGAACCGCGCGAACTGGCAGTGATCAAGGACCTGACCTGCCCCGGTCCGGCCGGCGACATCCCGCTGCGCTTCTACGATGCGCGCGAGGCGCGTGAGCCAGGCCCTGCGGTCATGTTCTTCCATGGCGGCGGCTTCGTGATCGGCGATCTCGATAGCCACCACTCGCTGTGCACCGAAATCGCGGCAGAGCTCGATCTGCCCGTGATCGCGGTACACTACCGCCTCGCGCCGGAGCACCCCTTCCCCGGCGCGCCGGATGATTGCGAGGCCGCATCGCGCTGGGTGGCAACGAGCCCGGAGGCGCTGGGCCGCACTATTACCGGCCTCATCCCCATGGGCGATTCGGCAGGCGGCAACCTCACCATCGTCATCACGCAGGCGCTGGCCGAGAACCCGGCTGCGGCGCCCGTGGTGCTGCAGGTGCCGATCTATCCCTTGAGCGACGACAAGCCCGATCACGCCTCCTTCAACCAGTTCGCCGACGGCTTCGTACTGACAGCCGACACGATGAACTGGTTTTCCGCGGCTTATCAGGCTGAACCGGGGCACCCCCGCGCCTATCCGATCTATGGCAACCATGCCGATACGCCGCCGACGGTGCTGGTCACCGCCAGCCTCGATCCAATCCGCGACAGCGGCCGAGTCTATGGCGCCGAATTGATCCGCGCCGGGGCCGAAGTGGTGTTCCTCGAGATGAAGGGCACCACCCACGCCTTCGCGCAGCTGCGCAAGGCATTCCCCAGCGCGAATGCTGATATGCAGCGCATCTTCGCCGCCGTCCGTCTACTGCTGGGCCGCGCCTGATGAGCAAGGATCCTGCCGGGCTCCCCTATCGCCCCTGCGTGGGGGTCATGCTGGTCAATGGCGAAGGCCACGTGTTCGTCGGCCAGCGCATCGACAGCAAGGAGGGGGATGCCTGGCAGATGCCGCAAGGCGGGATCGACGAGGGCGAGGATCTCCATCCCGCCGCCTTGCGCGAGCTTGAGGAGGAGACGGGCGTCACGGCGGACCTCGTGACGATCCTTGCGGAAAGCCGGGAGGAATATCTCTATGATCTGCCGGACCATCTGATCGGCAAGTTGTGGGGTGGTCGTTACAGGGGGCAGCGGCAATCGTGGCTGCTGCTGCGGTTCAACGGCACCGACGACCAGATCCGGCTAGACGCGCATTCGCACCCGGAGTTCCTTGCGTGGCGCTGGGTTGAACCTGAACAGCTGCCGGACCTGATCGTGCCATTCAAGAAGCGGGTCTACCGGCAGGTGGTCGAGGAATTTCGCTCGCTGATCTGAGCCGGAAGGCGCTGCGCGGATACCAAATGACTTTCGTCACCCCAGCTTAGCCGGGTGTCCAGAGCGGCCAGCGCTGTGTTTGAGGCTCTGGATTCCCGCCTGCGCGGGAATGACAAAGTTAGGGTTTCAGTCCCTAGTTGTCCTCGACCGCAGGATCGGGTTTCACCGCGTCGGCGGAAACCACCCGCGCAACGGGGCCCTTCGCGATGATGCCGGCAAGACTCTGTGCTTCGGGGCAATTGCGCCCGCACAGGCCCTCGAGCCGCGCAAGGTTGCCCTTCGCCTTGTCGAGTGCGCCCTTCTCGGCCATCGCCCCGCCTTCGCCCGATAGCGCGGCGAGGTTGTTGGGATCGCGCTCCAGCGCCTCGCGGTAATAGTGGATCGCCTTGCCCTGCATGCTCGCGGCGCGGGCCGCATCGCCCAGTGCGAGATACGTGGCCGGATTGCCCGGATCGATCGCTAGCGCCGCCTCGAAGCTGTCGGTTGCACCTTCAATGTCACCGTGCGCAAGCATGTCGCGCCCGGTCTGGACAAGCGCCTTGGCACGAGGGTCGGTCGGGACAGCGACACCGGCCGTTCCGGCGCTTCCCGTGACGAGCACGAGAAGGGACAAGGCAACCCCCAAAGGCAAGTAACGCATCAACAACTCCCAGAGCCGGCCATGCGGCGCGCGTGGTCCCCCGGCGTCCATGATCCTGTTGCCTATCATAGCCGGTGGAGTGTTGCGAAGAAAAACCCGTCCGTCGAATCGTCCCAAGGGGTAAGCCTGAGACCCGCGCCGCGCGGTGTTCCGGCGCCGACGTCCGGCACGGCAGCATGCCACCCCGGGTTCGCGGCCAGAAACGCGGCGACCACGTCGGGCCCCTCCGCATCGAGCAGCGAACACACCACATAGGTCAGCCGCCCGCCGGGGCGGACAAGCCCGGCGCCGATGCGCAGCACATCGGCCTGCGTCCGGGCATAGCGTGCAAGGCCCTGCGGCGTGAGACGCCAGCGCGCTTCGGGCCCGCGCCGCCATGTGCCGGTGCCAGAGCACGGCGCATCGACCATCACCGCATCGGCCCGGCCCTGCCAGTCGGCCAGAGCGACTGCCTCGCGGCCAGGATCAAGCAGCTGCGTCTCGACCGGAGCACCCGCGCGCGCCGCGCGCGGTGCAAGGCGGGAAAGGCGCGCGCGATCGATATCGCAGGCGAGCAGGCGGCCCTCACCGCCCATCGCGGCAGCGAGCGCGAGGGTCTTGCCCCCGGCCCCGGCACAAAGATCGACCACCGCCTCACCGGGGCGGACGTCCAGCGCGGCGCAAGTCAATTGGCTGCCGGTGTCCTGCACTTCGAACAAGCCCTCGGCAAACTGCGGCCAGCTCTCGACCGGAGTGCCGCCGGGAAGGCGCAGCGCGTCCGGCGCCTGCGTCGTCTCGGCCGCGACCGGCAATGCGGCCCGCAGCGCATCGCGCGTGGTCTTCAGGCGATTGGCGCGCAGATCGAGCGGCGCACGGCCCAGCAGTCCGGCGCCCTGCTCTGCCGTGATGCCAGCGGCAGACAGCCGCTCCACGAGCCATGCCGGAGCAAGGCCGGCAGTGGCGACCGGCTCACCATCAAGGATCGGCGCGGGGCCATAATTCGAACCATCGAACAACGCCGCCAGCGCCGGATCGCCTGCCGCCAGCGCAAGTATCCCCGCACGGCCGGTTTCGGGCACTTCGCCGCACAGACGGATGGCGCTCCACGCCAGATCGCGGATCGCGCGGCGGTCCTTGGAGCCGATGAAGCGACGCGTCTTGAGCCAATCGGCGGCGACCCGCTCTGCCGATGCGCCTTCGCGGCGCGCAGCAGCGATCACTGCATCGAGCAGGTCGATGGCCGATTGCACCCGCGCGGCGGGAGTCATGGCTGCGCCCTTGGACCGGGCTTAGCGGGAAGGATAGTTCGGCGCCTCGCGCGTGATCGCCACATCGTGGACGTGGCTTTCGCTCAGGCCCGCATTGGTGATCCGCACGAACTTCGCATTGGCGCGCAAGTCGTCCAGCGTGGGGCTGCCGGTGTAGCCCATCGCCGCCTTGATGCCGCCGACGAGCTGGTGGACAACGTCCCTGGCCGGTCCCTTGTAAGGCACCTGGCCTTCGATACCTTCCGGCACCAGCTTCATCGAATCCTTGATGTCCTGCTGGAAATACCGATCCGCCGAGCCGCGCGCCATCGCGCCGACCGAACCCATGCCGCGATACGACTTGTAGGCGCGGCCCTGATACAGGAACGTCTCACCGGGAGCTTCTTCGGTGCCCGCCAGCATCGAGCCGACCATGATCGTGCTTGCGCCCGCCGCCAGCGCCTTGGCCGCATCGCCCGAAGTGCGCAGACCGCCATCGGCAATCACCGGCACGCCCGATTTCGCGGCTTCTTCGGCACATTCCATCACGGCGGTCAGCTGCGGCACGCCGACACCGGCAACGATGCGCGTCGTGCAGATCGAGCCGGGCCCGATGCCGACCTTCACGCCGTCTGCGCCCGCGTCGATCAGCGCGCGGGTTGCTTCCGCGGTGGCGACATTGCCGGCAATGACCTGCACGGTGTTCGACATGGCCTTCACGGCCTCGACCGCGCGGGCCACGTCGCGGTTATGACCATGCGCGGTATCGATGATGATCACGTCGCACTCGGCCTCGACCAGCGCGCGAGTCCGCTCAAGGCCCTTTTCGCCGACGGTGGTGGCCGCTGCCACGCGCAGGCGGCCGCCAGCGTCCTTGGTGGCGTTCGGATAGGTGACGGCCTTCTCGATATCCTTGACGGTGATGAGGCCGATGCAGCGGAAGGCATCGTCCACCACCAGCAGCTTCTCGATCCGGCGCTGGTGCAGCAACCGGCGCGCGTCGTCGCCAGAGGTGCCGAGCTTGACCGTGGCGAGGTTGTCGCGGGTCATCAGCTCGTGCACGGGCTGCGCAGGGTTATCGGCAAAGCGCACGTCGCGGTTGGTCAGGATGCCGACGAGCTTGCCGCTCGCCTCGACCACCGGAATGCCGCTGATCTTGTTGGCGCGCATGATGGCCTGCGCCTCGCCCAAGGTGGCACCGGGCGTCACGGTGATCGGATTGACCACCATGCCGCTTTCAAACCGCTTGACCGCGCGGACTGCGGCCGCCTGCTGCTCCACGGTGAGATTGCGGTGAAGTACGCCAATGCCGCCGAGCTGCGCCATGACAATCGCCATGTCGGCCTCGGTCACGGTGTCCATCGCCGCGGAAATCACAGGGATGTTGAGCGTGATCGATGCGGTCAGGCGGGTGCGGGTATCAGCCTGCGTCGGCACCAGATCCGATGCGCCGGGGCGCAGCAGGACGTCGTCGAAGGTCAGGCCGAGAGGAATATCCATGGAGTGCGCCA
>CANCET010000192.1 GCA_947375105.1 Sphingomonadaceae bacterium | reverse complement strand
ACATGTCAGGTCTGCTTTACGTGCGGAACGCTATTGCTCGCGGGCGCGAGGGCAGTTCGCTGTAGACGCACGGCCTCTGCGGGGCTAACGGCCCAATCGCTAAGTCGCGATTCGGACATGGGGTTCGGGTCAGGCTCGGCAATCCACATGGAATGCGCACATACCGGTGCCGCGATGGGGTTCCTCCCGCCTGCGGTTCCTGCATTCCAGAGGCTCAACCGGAAAGGAAAGTCCTATGGCGGCTCCCGTCGTCACCATGTCGCAGCTCATTGAAGCCGGCGCACACTTCGGTCACCAGACCCACCGCTGGAACCCGCGCATGAAGCCGTACATCTTCGGCGCGCGCAACGGCATCCACATCCTCGACCTCTCGCAGACCGTGCCGCTGTTCGCCCGCGCGCTCGAGTTCGTCTCGGCCACCGTGCAGGGCGGCGGCAAGGTCCTGTTCGTCGGCACCAAGCGCCAGGCGCAGGAGCCGATCGCCCAGGCTGCGCGCGCTTCGGGTCAGCACTATGTCAACCACCGCTGGCTGGGCGGCATGCTCACCAACTGGAAGACCATCTCGGGCTCGATCAAGCGCTTCAAGGCGCTGGAAGAGCAGCTCTCGGGCGACACCGCGGGCCTCACCAAGAAGGAAGTGCTCCAGCTGACGCGTGAGCGCGACAAGTTCGAGCTTTCGCTCGGCGGCATCCGCGACATGGGCGGCATTCCGGACGTGATGTTCGTGATCGACGCCAACAAGGAAGAGCTGGCGATCAAGGAAGCCAACGTTCTGGGTATCCCGGTCGTGGCGATCCTCGATTCCAACGTCTCGCCCGATGGCATCGCGTTCCCGGTTCCGGCGAACGATGACGCCAGCCGCGCAATCCGCCTTTACTGCGAGGCCATTGCTGCTGCCGCCACGCGCGGCGGCCGCGATGCCGCGATTGCTTCGGGTGCAGACCTTGGTGCGATGGACGAGCCGCTTCCGGAAGAAGCAGCGGCCGAGCCGACCGAAGCCTGATTGTATCGGTTCAGGTGGCGGGGCTATCGTGGTCCCGTCACCGAACTGACCCGGACACCGATTACGGGCCGCGGCAATGCTGCGGCCTCTCCCATATTCACGAGACAAGAAGGATCACCGCAATGGCTTATACCGCCGCTGACGTGAAGAACCTGCGCGAGCGCACTGGCGCGGGCATGATGGATTGCAAGAAGGCGCTGGACGAGAGCGCTGGCGATATCGAGGCAGCAGTTGACGCACTGCGCGCCAAGGGCCTCGCCGCAGTTGCCAAGAAGTCCAGCCGCACGGCTGCCGAAGGCCTTGTCGGCGTGGCCGTTTCGGGCACGCGCGGCGTTGCTGTCGAGGTGAACTCGGAAACCGATTTCGTCGCGAAGAACGATCAGTTCCAGGATTTCGTGCGCAAGACCACCGAAGTGGCGCTGAGCATTGCCGCTGACGACGTCGAGGCGCTCAAGGCAGCCGCCTACCCCGATGGCGGCACGGTGACGGACAAGCTCACCAACAACGTGGCCACGATCGGCGAGAACCAGCAGGTCCGCCGCATGAAGACCGTCTCGGTCTCGTCGGGCCTCGTTGTGCCCTACATGCACAACGCCGCCGCACCGCGCCTCGGCAAGATCGGCGTGCTTGTCGCGCTGGAATCGGAAGCCGGTGCCGACGTGCTTGAGCTGCTGGGCAAGCAGATCGCGATGCACATCGCCGCTGCGTTCCCGCAGGCGCTCAACGCCGATGGCCTCGATCCCGAGATGATCGCGCGCGAACGCAAGATCGCGGCTGAAAAGGCGGCTGAAAGCGGCAAGCCCGCCGAAGTCCAGACCAAGATGGTCGACGGTGCGATCGCCAAGTTCGCCAAGGACAACGCGCTGCTCTCGCAGCTGTTCGTGATGGACAACAAGACCCCCATCGCGCAGGTCGTCGAGGCCGCTGGCAAGGCTGCCGGCGCCAAGATCACGCTGGTCGATTACGTCCGCTTCCAGCTCGGTGAAGGTATCGAGAAGGAAGCCACCGACTTCGCCGCCGAAGTCGCGGCGGCTGCCGGCATCAAGTAAGTTGCAACGGCCCGTGGCGCTTCCCGCAGGATGGGGGGCGCCACGGCTGACCGGGGCCAGCGCCACTAGCGCAGCCCCCGGCGCACAAACCTGCGCCGTGCCCTTGGCACACGCCGCCCCATGCGTATAAGGGCGGCGCTTTCCCCATGACGAGTTCTTCCGGTCGATGAGCCTTCCACCCCTCAAGCGCGTGCTCCTCAAGCTTTCGGGCGAGGTGCTGATGGGAAGCCAGCCCTTCGGCATCGACACCGATTTCGTTGCGCAGATGGCCGAAGAACTGAAGGCCGCGCGCGATACCGGGCTTGAGCTGTGCCTCGTCATCGGCGGCGGCAACATTTTTCGCGGTATGGCAGGCGCGGCCAAGGGGATGGACCGCGCGCAAGCCGATTACATGGGTATGCTCGCCACGATCATGAACGCGCTCGCCATGCAGGGTGCGCTCGAAAAGATCGGTGTTGAAACCCGGGTGCAATCCGCGATCCAGATGGACGAAGTGTGCGAGCCGGTGATCCGCCGCCGCGCCGAACGGCACTTGCAGAAGGGCCGCGTGGTGATCTTCGCTGCGGGCGTGGGCGCGCCTTATTTCACCACGGATTCCGGCGCTGCGCTGCGCGCTGCCGAGATGAAGTGCGATGCACTGTTCAAGGGTACCAGCGTCGACGGCGTCTATGACGACGACCCGAAGAAGAACGCCAGCGCCAAGCGCTATGAGCATGTCGACTATGACACGGTGCTGGCCGACAATCTCAAGGTGATGGATGCTTCTGCGATAGCGCTCTGCCGTGACAATGCCATCCCCATCGTGGTGTTCTCGATCCGCGAGCGGGGCAACCTTGCCCGCGTGCTGGCAGGGCAGGGCACCCAGACTATCGTTCAGAAAATAAGCGCTTAAAAGGAACGCTGACCCATGGCGAAGTTCGACAAGACCGATCTCGAACGCCGGATGAAGGGCGCGGTGGAATCGCTGCGCGGCGATCTCTCGGGCCTGCGCACGGGCCGGGCCAATACCGCGCTGCTCGAGCCGGTGATGGTGACGGTCTACGGCTCCAACACGCCGCTCAGCCAGGTGGCAACGATCTCTGCGCCCGAACCGCGGATGCTGACGGTGCAAGTGTGGGACAAGTCGAACATCGGTCCCGTCGAAAAGGCGATCCGTTCGGCCGGCCTTGGTCTCAACCCGATCAACGATGGCAACACGCTGCGCCTGCCGATCCCGGATCTGACCGAGGAACGCCGCAAGGAACTGGCTAAGCTCGCCTCGCAGTATTCCGAGAAGGCCAAGATCGCCATCCGCAACGTCCGCCGTGACGGCATGGACGCGCTCAAGGCCGACGAGAACAAGAAGGAAATCTCCGAGGACGACCGCAAGCGGCTCGAGACCGAACTGCAGAAGCTGACCGACGAGCTGATCAAGGCTGTCGACGATGTCACGGCGCAGAAAGAAAAGGAAATCCTCGGCAAGTGACGCTGCGGCAGGCTCATGATGCGCGTGTCGATGGCCTGCCCGGCGGCGGCTATGCCGGCCCCGCGCGCCATGTCGCGATCATCATGGACGGCAACGGCCGGTGGGCGAAGAAGCGCCTGCTGCCCCGCGCCGTGGGCCACAAGCGCGGCGTCGATGCGGTGCGCGAAGTGGTGCGCGCGGCGCGCCACATGGGGCTCGAAGCGCTGACGCTCTATGCCTTCTCGTCCGAGAACTGGAAGCGCCCCGAAGACGAGATTTCGGATCTCATGGGCCTGCTGCGCGCGTTCATCCGCAGCGATATCGACGAATTTGCCGCCAATGACGTTCGGCTGAAAGTCATCGGTGACTACAAGGGGCTGCCGGCCGATATCGTCACGCTGATCGAGGATGCGCTGGCGCGCACCGCGCACAACACGCGTACCACGCTGGCAATTGCCCTCAATTATGGCTCGCAGCAGGAAATCGCCCGCGCCGCCGCTGCCGCTGCCGCCAAGGGCGACGTGACGGTCGCCGCGATCGAGGCGGAGCTCGATACCGCCGACCTGCCGCCGCTCGATCTGCTGATCCGCACTTCGGGCGAGGTTCGCCTGTCGAACTTCCTGTTGTGGCAGGCGGCTTATGCGGAAATGTGGTTCACCGATGTGCTCTGGCCCGATTTCACGCCCGGCCATCTGCGCGAGGCGCTGGAGCACTATGCCACTCGTGAGCGCCGCTATGGAGGGCGCTGAGCCCGTTCCGGCACCGGCCGCCCAGCCCCGCAGCGATCTGCCGGTGCGCGTGGCTTCGGCGGTGGTCATGCTGGCACTCGCGGGCTTTGCGCTGTGGCAAGGTGGGGTCGTGCTCAAGGGCTTCATCGCGCTCATCGGCTTCGGTGTCTTTGCCGAATACGTGGCGCTCGCGGCGAAGATCGCGCCTGATCCGGCGCGGATGGTGACCGCGGCAGTGACCGGCGCGCTCTATATCGGCTGGGCTGCCTTCGCGCTGATCGTCATGCCGGTCGTGCTGCTGATCGCGGTCCTCGGTCTGGTCATCTGCACCGATACCGGCGCCTATTTCGCCGGGCGCGCGATCGGCGGACCGAAGATCGCGCCGAGCATCAGTCCCTCCAAGACATGGGCCGGGCTTGCGGGCGGCATGGCAGCGGCGGCGCTCTGGGCCGCGCTGTTCATCCTGTTTGCCGGTTATGTGCTCTCGGCCATGAGCCCGACGGGCCCGAGCCTTGGCGAAGCCTACCGTACAACGCGGCTCGGCATGGCCGCACTGGCAGGGGCTGGGCTCGCGATTGCCGCGCAGGCGGGTGATTTTTACGAAAGCTGGCTCAAGCGCCGCGCCGGGGTGAAGGACAGCGGCCGCCTCATTCCGGGGCACGGCGGCTTGTTCGACCGGGTTGACGGGCTGCTGCCGGTCGCCATCATAGCAGGAACAGCCTGGGCAGCGGGCGGGGGAGCAGGGTTGTGATCGCTGGTGGCATGACGCGCACGATTACCATTCTGGGCGCAACGGGTTCGGTTGGCGCTTCCACGCTTGATCTGGTGCGGCGCAACCGGGACATGTTTCGCGTTATCGCGCTGACGGCGAACGGCAACGCCGCGCAACTTGCTGCGCTCGCGCGCGAATTCAACGCGGAAATCGCCGTGGTAGCCGATGAAGCCGCGCTGCCCGAACTGCGGGAAGCGCTGGCCGGAAGCGGCATTCAGGCTGCCGGGGGCGCGGCTGCGGTAATCGAGGCAGCGGCACGCGGGGCGGACATCACCATGGCCGCCATCGTCGGCTGCGCGGGCCTTGCGCCCACCATGGCGGCGATCGAATGCGGCAAGGCCGTTGCGCTCGCCAACAAGGAAGCGCTGGTTTCGGCAGGCGAAGTCATGACCGCAGCGGTGAAGCGCACCGGCGCCACGCTGCTGCCGGTCGACAGCGAGCACAACGCGATCTTCCAGTGCCTTGCCGGCAACGATCCCGCGCACGTCCATGCCATCACGCTGACCGCGAGCGGCGGCCCGTTCCGCGAATGGGAGATGGAGCGCATCCAGCGCGCGACTCCGGCAGAGGCGGTCAAGCATCCCACCTGGTCGATGGGCGCCAAGATCAGCGTCGATTCCGCCACGATGATGAACAAGGGCCTCGAATTCATCGAGGCCTACCATCTGTTTCCGGTCGGCGTTGAGCGGCTGCGCATCGTCATCCACCCGCAGTCGATCGTCCATTCGATGGTTGAATACCGCGATGGCTCCACGCTGGCGCAACTCGGGCCGTCAGACATGCGCGTGCCGATTGCTTCGGCGCTCGCCTGGCCCGCACGGATGGACACGCCTTGCGCGCCGCTCGATCTTGCCGCCATCGGTTCGCTCAGCTTCTTCAAGCCCGACGAGCAGCGCTTTCCGGCCACCCGCGTCGCGCGTGAGGCAGTGATCGCGGGCGGTGCGGCGCCCGCCGTGCTCAATGCGGCGAATGAAATTGCGGTCGCGGCGTTCCTCGCCGGTCAGATCGCGTTCACCCGCATCGTGCAATGTGCAGAGGACGTACTCGCGCGCGGAATGCCCGCGGCCCCCGCCAGCCTCGAAGAGGTGATCGCGGTGGACCGCGAGGCCCGCATTCATGCCGCCGAGATGATGGAGACCGTGTCCTGAACGCTGCCGTGCAAAGTCCTGGAGTGCTGATCACCGTGCTGGCCTTCGTGGCTGTGCTGGGGCCGCTCGTGTTCATTCACGAGCTGGGGCACTACCTCGTGGGCCGCCTGTTCGGGGTGAAAGCTGACAGCTTCTCCATCGGCTTCGGCAAGGAAGTGGCCGGCTGGACCGACAAGCGCGGCACCCGCTGGAAACTCTCCGCACTGCCGCTGGGCGGCTACGTCCAGTTCGCGGGCGACATGAACCCCGCCAGCGTACCGAGCGCCGAATGGCTCGCCTTGCCGGCCGAGGAGCGCGAGCGCACCTTCCAGGCCAAGCCCGTGTGGCAGCGCGCGCTGATCGTGCTGGCAGGGCCAGCAACCAATCTGCTCCTCGCCGTCGCCATTCTTGCCGGCTTCACGATGGCCTATGGCAAGATCGTGGTGCCGCCCTTGGTCGGCATGGTGCAGGAAGGCTCTGCCGCCCAGAAGGCCGGAGTCCAGTTGGGCGACCGGGTGGTTTCGCTGCAAGGCTCGGCCATCGACAGTTTCCTCCAGATCCGCCTCGCCGTTGCGCAACATCCGGGCGAACCGCTCGATCTCGTGATCGAGCGCGGCGGGCAGCGCATCACGTTGCCGGCCGTGGCGGCCTACAAGGAAGTGG
>CANCET010000191.1 GCA_947375105.1 Sphingomonadaceae bacterium | reverse complement strand
AGGCAAGAAGCGCATGCGGGAATATGGCAATGTGACCATCCCGCAGGAGGCGTTTATTGCTGCGCTCAGGATGGGTGAGGAGTGAAGGCAGATAAGCGACGTTCGCGCAGCGAACGGTAGCTTATGTGCTGGTCCGCGAAGCGGATCACCCGAACCGGCCGGGGGCCGGGAGCCTAAAGCGAACCGAGCCCTTCGACGACGCGGCTTTGCCGCGTCGGTTCTTTCTTGGTCCTTCTTCATGCGGGGCGCTTGCCGCTTTACCCCTCCGACCCGCCTGCGGCGGGCCACCTCCCCATTTGGGCTGCGCCAAAATGGGGAGGACGCACAAGGGTCGCCAAGGCGCACCGCTTTGCCCCTGGCACAGGCGGCGTACACTCGATAACCTCATGCCATGGCATTTGGCATCTTCGTTCACCGAGCGGACTCGATCTATGATGATGCGCCGTCGTCACGGTATCAATTTCCGAAGCCTTATCTGGGCCGCGCCAAGCCGCTTGAGGGCGGTTGGGTCGTTTACTACGAACCATCAAAGGTGCCGCAATCACGGGGCTATTTCGCTGTGGCGAAAGTTGGCAGAATTGTTCCGGACAGCATCATAAACGACATGTTTGTCGCTGAGATCGAACCTGAGACATACCTCGACTTTGTCACGCCGGTTCCTTTGAATGCGCCGGACGGTCAACGCAATGAACGCGGGCTGGGCGGACGCGCACAATGGGCCGTACGCGATCTCTCTCCGGAGGATTTTCGGCGAATAATCTCACTTGGACTGCCGGAGCAGGAGGATTTCCTGCCGCGTGTGGGCGATGTGCCCGATGATCGCTTGCAAGAGCCGCGCGTTCCCTTTGAAGTTGAACGTACTATCGTCCAGTCGCTGTTGTCCCGGCCCAAGCGGGACTATCTTTTTAGGCGCGCAGTACTCGCTGCCTATGACAGTCGCTGCGCTGTCACCGGGTGGAAGCTTATCAATGGCGGGGGCCGGGCTGAAGCCGAAGCAGCTCATATCCGGCCGGTCGAGAAAGGTGGTCCGGATAGCGTGCAAAATGGCATAGCCCTTAGTGGTACGCTGCATTGGATGTTCGACCGTGGGCTAATCGGTTTCTCCGATGAGTTGGATATTCTCATTTCACGGCAAGTGAATGATCGCAGCAGCGTTGAGGCGATGATCAATTCATCCGGCAAGGCGATTGCTCCGGACCGACCCGGGCTTCGGCCGCATCCCATGTTTTTGCGGTGGCATCGGGAAAACTGTCTGAAGCCGTAGGTCGCGCCAATTACCCCTCCGTCAGCGCTTCGCGCTGCCACCTCCCCATTTGGGCTGCGCCAAAATGGGGAGGGTCTTTGGGGCGCAGGTTGGCAATTCCCGTCCGTCTACACTTTTTTGAGAATGGGCAGGACCAAGCCATATTGGCGGCGTCTCTCTCTGGTCCTCCCCGTTTTTGCGCAGCACAAACGGGGAGGTGGCATTGGCGGAGCCAATGACGGAGGGGTTCTTGCCGAGGCCAAAGCAACCGCGTGACGTTCCCTTGGCGCGCAGGCTCCGCGCGCAGCCGAGCCTGCCGGAAACGTTGCTCTGGCGGCATCTGCGACTTCAGCCGGATGGTGTGAAGCTTCGCCGGCAGCATCCGATTGGGGATTGGGTGCTGGATTTCTATTGCGCGGCCATAAAGGTCGCTTTCGAGATTGATGGCATGGCCCATGATATGGGCGACCGGCCATTGCGGGACCAGCGGCGGGATGAGGCGCTGGGGGCGCTGGGGATTGCGGTGGTGCGGATTGCGGCTGTGGATGTGCTGCGCTCGCCTGAGGCGGTTGCGGAGGCGATTGTGCGGTATTGTCGGCGTTGATGACCCCTCCGACCTGCCTGCGGCAGGCCACCTCCCCATTTGTGCTTCGCAAAAATGGGGAGGGACTTGGTGGGCCTCACTCGCCTTTGTTCGGCGGCGGCAGCGCCAGCCAGTTGGGCATGTTGGGGGCTTTTCCGGCGGCGCGGGCTTCGGCTTCGGCTTGGAGGAACGCATCGTAGGCTTCGCGCGCGGGGGCGGGCAGGGCTTCGTACCACTGCCGGTTGGCGGTGGTGAGGCGGGAGAGGACATCTGGTGCGCCTTTGGCAGCTTTGCGGCGTGCGGCGGCCTCCTCGGCTTCGTATTCGGCTTGCCACTGCTTCTTGAGCTTGGCGATTTCGGCCCGGGTCGGGGCATCGTGGCGGGCGCTTGCCTTGAAGCGCTTGGCTGCGCGGTTTCTGAGCAGGAACATCAGCAGGCGATCATTGTAGACCTTGCGGCTGCCGACGACGGCGCCGAAGTGGTAGACGGGCACGTCGATGCCATGGAGCGCGCGGTCCATCGCGACATCTTCGAGGCGCTGGACGCCAAGCGCGAGGGCGGCTTCCCACGCCTTGCGGAAATCATCCGCTTCAGGCTGGCGGCGCAGATAGTAGGCTCCGACGGCAGTCATGTTGACCGCGTGGGCGGCATGCTTGACGCTGCCGGTATCGGCAAGCGCTTCGATGAAGCCGCGCTGGCGTTCGGGCGTCCAGCCATCGTGGCGGCTCGACTGGCGCGGAACGGGGGCGAAAGCGGGGAGCGTGCCTTTCGCGGCGGGCTTGCGGGTGCGGTCCTTCATGCGGGGCCTCGTGGTGGGGGGAGGTTGGCCCGGCTTGGCATGAAATAGCACTTGTAGGACAGAACAAAGTGTGAACATTATGACTGCGCCGCGCGCGATTTGCCGTGGTTGCGCCGCGCCGGTGCCCCTTTGGGTGACCTCGCTGCGCGCTTGCCATGGTGGGGCGGACGGCTACACAGGGGCGTGATGGCGCCGCGTGGCGGGGCTGCGGGAGAGGATGTGACGAATGACGGCTTATGTGGTGTTCATCAAGGACGGCGTGAACGATCAGGCCGAGATGGACCAGTACAACGCCAAGGCAGGCGCTTCGACTGCGGGGCATCCGCTGAAGCCGCTGGCGTTCTATGGCCCGAACGAGACGTGGGAAGGGCCGGCGGCCGAGGGTCTGGTGATCATCGAGTTTCCCGATATGGCAGCGGCGCGGGCGTGGTATACCAGCCCGGCGTATGAGGCTGCCAAGGTGCACCGCCTCAAAGGTGCGACGTACCGCGTGATGGTGACCGAAGGACTGGGTTAAAGGCGGTTCCCAGCCGGGGGCCGCTGCGGCATGATGCGCTGATGGCCTCCGCTCCTTCCGTGCCGCCCCGGGCCATATCGCGCCGCTCGATGCTGATCGCGGGGCTTTCGACCGTGGTCGAATGGTACGACTTCACGCTCTATCTCTATGTTGCGACGATCCTTTCGCGCGTGGTGTTTGGCGGGGGCGCCGGATCGCTGGCGGCGGTGCTGGCGGGCTTTGCCGTTTCATATCTGATGCGCCCGCTGGGCGCGCTGGCGATGGGCCATTACGGCGACCGGCACGGGCGGCGCCGCGCGATGCTGCTGTCGATGGCGGTGATGAGTGTGGCGATGCTCGGCTGCGGCCTGCTGCCGACTTATGCCGCGATCGGCCCGGCGGCGGGGCTGATACTGCTCGCGCTGCGCTGCGTGATGGCCTTTGCGGTGGGCGGCGAATATACCGGCGTGGTAGCCTATCTGCTGGAAGGCGCGGCACCGGGGCGGCGCGGGCTGATCACCAGCTGCGCTTCGGCGGCGAGCGAGGTGGGCGCGCTGCTGGCGGTGGGCGTGGCGGCAGCTACGGCGTGGGCCATGCCGGCGGCAACGCTCGATGCCTGGGGCTGGCGGATCCCGTTTCTTGTCGGCGCGGCGCTGGCGGGCGGGGTGCTGCTGGCGCGCGCGGCCATGGACGAATCGCCGGAATTCGAACGCCAGCGCGCGGCGGGCACGGTGCCCAAGGCGCCGCTGCGCCATGCCGTGACGCACCAGCGCGCGGGGATCGCGCGGGGCTTTGCGATCTCGGCGCTCGGTTCGATCAGCTACTACGTGGGCATCACCTATGTGCCCGCCTTTCTCGCGTCGGTCGGCGCGGTGGGCGAGGGGACCGCGCTGACGCTTTCGACCGTGGCCGCCATCGTGGTGATCGCGGTCACGCCGCTGGTGGGGGCGCTTTCCGACCGGATCGGGCGGCGGCCGGTGCTGATTGGCGTGGCGGCGGCCTGCGCGGCGGGGCCGATCACGCTGTTTTCGCTGATGGCGAGCGGCGGGATGTGGCCTGCGCTGATCGGCGCGGTGCTGCTGGCGGGCCTTGGCGGTGCGGTGAGCGCGGTGGGCGCGGTGGCGACGGCGGAGCAGTTTTCCGGCGAGGCCCGGCTGTCCGGCCTCGCGCTGGGGGTGACCAGCGCGACGGCGGTGTTCGGCGGGCTGACGCCGCTGGCCGCGCAGATGCTGCTTGAGGCGAGTGGCTGGCCGGCGGTGCCGGGCGCGATGATTGCCGTGGTGGCGATTGCCATCCTGCCGGTGCTGTGGCGGATTCCCGAAACCGCGCCGCGCGAACGCTGGACAGGCAGGTCGCAGCCGATATAGTTAGGTCGTCTAACTATGACATGGGAGAGTGCCATGGCGACTGCGGCGGTGGACGATATCGAGGAGACCGCGCGCCAGGCGCCGGCGTTGATCCGCTATCTCGATGAAGGCGATTTCGTGACGCGGCGCTATGTGAGCCAAGGCGCGGAGATGAACACCGGGGACTACCGCGACCACGCCGTGGTGGTGCGCGACGGGATGCCGCTGCGCGAGCACTTCTCGCTCGACCGCCACGGGTTCGTGATCTCCAAGCACGCGACCGCGATTGCTGATTGCCATAACAAGGCGGCGGTCGATGCGGGTTACCAGCGCGAAGTGGAAGCGCTCGTTGCGCAGCTGACCGGGGCGGACAAGGTGGCGACGCAGGGGTGGATGATCCGCACCTCGGGCGATCTTTCGGCGCGGGCGCAGGAGAAAGTGGCGGGCTACGTCCATTCGGGCGGGATCCAGCCGCCGGCGGGCGAGGCGCATGTCGACTACAACGAGCTGACCGGCCAGCGCGCGGCAGCGCGGGTCTATGGCCAGGCGTTTCCGGAGGGGCCGGGCTACAAGCGTTATATCTGCTTTTCGTTGTGGCGCACTTTCACGCCCGGCCCGCAGGACTGGCCGCTGGCCGTGTGCGACGGGCGGACGGTGGGCGACGCGGAGACGGCTTCCAACACGCTGTTCGTGGTCGACGAATTCCCGGTGGGCGAGGCGCTGACCGCCCCGGTCGAGGGCGAGGACCAGATGATCGCGGCGACGATCTTCCGCTACCGGCCGCAGCATCGCTGGTGGTACTTCGGCAATATGGCAGCGGATGATGTGCTGCTGTTCAAGTTTCAGGACAGCGACCATTCGGTGACCTGGCGCTGCCCGCACACCGCGTTTCACGACACCAGCCTGCCGGATGCGAACATCCGCGAGAGCATCGAAGTGCGCGGTGTGGCGTTCTTCGAATAGCGCGCGTTCAGGCCAGCGGGGCGAGGCCGTTGAGGACATGCGCGACGAGCTGCGCCTGCCCGCTGGTGCCGGTCTTGGCATAGACGCGCTTGGAATAGTTGCGCGCGGTTTCGGGTGTGAGGCCGAGGCGCGCGCCGGCTTCCAGGATCGTCTCGCCGCTGGCAAGGCCGATGGCGAGCTCGGCTTCGCGCGGGGAAAGGCCGTGGGCCTGCGCCAGAATGCCGGGGGCCTGCGCGGACAAGGCGGCGGGCGCGGTGCGGACCACGCCGATGACGGCAGGGGCAGGGCCGGGTGCGGTCAGGGCAAGGCCGGCCGGACGCAGCAGGATCTCGCGCAAGGGACGATCGCCAAGGCGGACCAGACGGCGGGCCTGCGGCGGGGCACCGGCCAGCGCGGTGCAGGCGGCTTCGAGCGCGCGCGCGGCCTGCGCGACGAGCTGGAGGCGGCGCAGCGCCCCCGGTTCGGCGGTCATGGGGAGCAGCCGTTCGGCCAGTGGATCGGCGGCGAGGACCTGCCCCCCTGCATTGAACGCGATCTCGGCGAGGCCGAGCTCCGCCAGCGTGCTTTCGGCGATCGCGGCGCGTGATCTTGCCTCGGCAAGCGCGGCGCGCACGCCCAGCGCGGCGGTCATGTGCGGCGCGAGCGCGGCAAGCAGCGCGCTGTCTGCTGCGCCGAGATCCTCGCGCTCGCGAATGAGGAGCAGCCAGCCCTCGCTTTCGCCCGGCGTGCCGATGCGCACGGCGCGGGCGTGGTTGATGCGCATTGCGCCCAGCGCGTGGCGCTGCGCTGCGAGGCGCGTCGGATTGTCGAAATCAAGGAGTTCATCCAGCGTGTAGATCCTGCCGCTGCGCATCATCGCGGCAGGGAACAGGCCCAGCGCGGCGAGTGCGGCGAGATCGAGCGCTGGATCGCCGCGTGCGCGGGCTGCATCGGCACGCAGCATCACGGTCTCGCCATCCGGTGAAGGCCCGCGCAGCGCAAGGCAGGCGCGCCGCGCGCCGGTGCGGGCGATCAGATTGGGCAGGAGCCGCGGCCAGGGCGGATCCACGGCGAGCTCTGACATGAGCGGCAGGTAGAGTTCGCGTTGATCGGCGGGATGGATGGCCATCCCCGGTTGCTCCCATATGGGAGATGGGCCGTCAATCCGGTTCCTTGGTGAGCGAACGGCAATCGAGGCTTGACCGTTTTCCGGTTTGACGACACGGGAGACGACGATGATCGACGCCCGCCTTTTTCGTGACGTGCTTGGTGCCTACCCCACCGGAGTCTGCGTGGTGACCGCGCTGGCGGAAGATGGCGCGCGGCACGGCCTTGTCGTGGGCTCCTTCACTTCGATTTCGCTCGATCCGCCACTGGTGGGGTTCTTTCCGGACAAGCGTTC
>CANCET010000190.1 GCA_947375105.1 Sphingomonadaceae bacterium | reverse complement strand
TGCACGCGTTTGCCGGCTACCGCGTGCCGGGCATCGATTGGGACCGCACCAATGGCCGGGTGATGACGCTCGACTGGATCGACGGGATCAAGATCAGCGACAACGCCGCCATCGACGCTGCCGGACACGACCGCAAGGCGCTGGCGAGCAGGCTGGTGCTGGCGTTCCTGGGGCAGGCGATCAGCGGCGGATTCTTCCACGCCGACATGCATCAGGGCAACCTGTTCATCGAAGCCGACGGCACGATCACCGCCATCGACTTTGGCATCATGGGCCGGATCGACCGGCGCGCGCGGCAGTGGCTGGCCGAGATTCTCTATGGCCTGACCACCGGCAACTACACCCGTGTGGCGGAAATTCATTTCGAGGCGCAATACGTGCCGAGCTACCATTCGGTGGCCGAGTTCGCGACCGCCCTGCGCGCGGTGGGCGAGCCGATGCGCGGCAAGCCGGTGAGCGAGCTTTCGGTGGGCCAGATGCTCGACGGGCTGTTTGCCATCACCCGCGATTTCGACATGCAGACCCAGCCGCACCTGCTGCTGCTGCAGAAGACGATGGTCATGGTCGAAGGGATCGCCACGCAGCTCGATCCTTCGATCAACATGTGGGATGTGGCCGCGCCTTTCGTGCGCGACTGGATCCGCGACGAGCTGGGGCCTGAAGCCGCGATTGCCGACCGCATTCGCGAGAACGTGAAGACGCTGCTGCGGCTGCCCGATCTTGTGCGCCGGGTGGAAGACCGCTTCCCGCCCAAGGGCGGCGCGCCGGAAGATCCGCCGCTGCCCACGATCGCGCTGATCGGTGAGGGCGGCAACGGCTGGCGCTGGTTGGGCTATGTGCTGGCAGGCGCCATCGGCGCCGCGGCCAGCGCGGGGGTGATCCTGCTCGGCCCGTGGGGTTGAGGTGGGCGCTGCCACACCTCTGCCCGGCCTGCGCCTCCCCAAGCGGCACTTCAACGCGCTTGACCTTTCGCGCCTGCTGGCAGCCTGCGCGGTGCTGTTCTGGCACTATCAGCACTTCTTTGTGCCGCCGGTGGATTACCAGTTCCATGTGAACAGGCCGCGGGTTTCGCCGTTTTACCACGAGCTGTGGTGGCTGTTCGATTATGGCCATGTCGCGGTGCAGTACTTCTGGGCCGTTTCGGGCTTCGTCTTCGCGCATGTCTACCTTGCCGACGCGGGCGCGCGCGGGCGGTTCTGGCTGGCGCGCGTGGCCCGGCTATGGCCGCTCCATTTGCTCACGCTGGGGCTCGTCGCAGTGCTGCAGGCGGTCTACAACGGGGTGAACGGCACCGAATTCATCTACCACCATCAGGATGCGAAGCACTTCCTGCTGAGCCTGGGGCTGGCGCATTACTGGGGCTGGCAGGCGGACCAATCGTTCAACGGGCCTTCATGGTCGCTTTCGACCGAAATCCTTGCCTATGCGGCGTTCTGGCTGCTGCTGCCGGGGCTGCGCCGCTCGCCCACCATGCTGGCGCTGAGCGCGGCGGTGCTGGCGATGGCACTGTTCTTCCTCAAGGCGCCGGATGGCCCGGTGTTCACCTGCATCGGCTATTTCTTCGGCGGCGCGGCGGTTTATGGCGCGGCGCTGAAGGGGGGGCTGCGCGCGGGACCGCTGGTGCTGCTGGCGGGCATGCTGACTGCGGCTGCGCTGTGGCTGGGCCTTGCACAGCACTGGGGCGATGCGGCGATGCTGGCGGGCACTTTTGCCGCGCTGCTCGCCGTGCTGGCGATCGACACCGCCGACCGGGGCGACAAACTGGCAGTGGCGCGGCATCTCGGCGATGCGTCCTACGGGGTCTACCTCTGGCACTTCCCGATCCAGCTGGGGCTGGTGCTGCTGATCGACCAGACGCTGGGATCGCGCGCGATTGCGCGGCAGCCGGCGTTCCTGCTGTTCTTCGTCGGCGCAAGCGTGCTGGCCGGCTTTGCCTCCCACCGCTGGTTCGAACGGCCTGCACAGCGGCTGGTGATGCGGCTGGCGAGGCGCAGCCCGCGCAGTGCGGCTCCCGCCTAGGCCGCGATCTCTGCCAGCCGGTGGTGCGGCAGCAAGCGCCACGCCGCAAGCGCGAGCACGACATGCCCGGCCTCCACCAGCATCGGCATCGCCCAGCCGGGATAAGCGCCGATGGCCACGAGATTGATCGCGCGGCCCGCCAGCGTGGTGCCGAAGAGCATCGCGGGAACAAGCAGCAGATCGGCATTGCGCCGCCATGCGCCCCACATCATGCACACCGCGCCAACGCCGAAGAACGAGGTCATGTCGCCGCGAATGGTCGAAAGCCCGGCCACGCCGATGGGCGCAATGCCGAACACGCCGCCGGAAGCGGTGGTCTGCGGGGTCATCAGGAACGATCCGGCCATGAACAGATCGAACATCCCGACGAGGAAAATCAGCGCGGTAAGGATGAAGCGCATCGGCAGGTTCCCTTGTGTTTGTGCCAGCGTGGGCCAGCCTGCCCGCACAAGCAAGGGCAGTGCAGCAAAACGCCGAACTGGCCAAAAGGATTGCGCGGGCCCGCGCGGCATTGCACAAGCGCCGCCATGCAGGGCAAGCGTATCCTCCTTATCATCGGCGGCGGCATCGCGGCCTACAAGGCCAGCGAACTCGTACGGCTGATCCGCCGTGAAGGAGGCGCAGTGACCTGCGTGCTCACCAAGAGCGGAAGCCAGTTCGTGACACCGATGACCCTGGCGGCGTTGAGCGAAAACGAAGTGCACACCACGCTGTGGGACCTCGATGCCGAGGCGAAGATGGGGCACATCCAGCTGTCGCGGAATGCCGATCTCGTGGTGGTCTGCCCGGCGACGGCGGACCTGATGGCGAAGATGGCGGCCGGACTGGCCGACGATCTCGCGACCACGCTGCTGCTGGCGACCGACAAGCCGGTGCTGGCCGTGCCGGCGATGAACGTGCGGATGTGGGAGCACCCCGCGACGCGCCGCAATGTCGCGACATTGCGCGCCGACGGGGTCGAGGTGATGCAGCCAGACGAAGGGCCGATGGCCTGCGGCGAATTCGGCCCCGGACGCTTGCCCGAACCGCCCACGATCGTGGCCGCAATTGCCGCGAAGCTGGGCGGGAGCCCGAGCGGGCCACTGGCAGGGCGGCACGTGCTGGTGACGGCGGGGCCAACGCACGAGCCGATCGATCCGGTGCGCTATATCGCCAATCGTTCGAGCGGAAAGCAGGGCTTCGCGATTGCCGCCGCAGCCGCCCGCGCCGGGGCGCGGGTGACGCTGGTGGCGGGGCCAGTGACGCTGCCGACACCGCCGGGCGTGACACGCGTGGATGTCGAGAGCGCGCGCGAGATGGCGGCAGCAGTTGCGGCGGCGCTCCCGGCCGATGCGGCGGTGATGGTCGCGGCGGTGGCGGACTGGCGCGTGGCGGCAGAAGCCGGGCAGAAGCTCAAGAAGGACGGCTCGGGCGCGGTGCCGCCGCTGGCGCTGACCGAGAACCCCGATATTCTGGCACGGCTGGCCGCATCGCCGGATCGTCCGCCGCTGCTGGTGGGTTTTGCCGCCGAAACCGAAAACGTGGTGCCCCATGCGCAGGCCAAGCTGGTCAAAAAGGGCGCGGACTGGATCGTGGCGAACGACGTTTCAGGAGATGTGATGGGCGGCCACCTCAACGCGGTGCACATCGTGCGCGCGGACGGGGTGGAGAGCCTGCCCGAGATGCCCAAGGACGCGGTGGCGACTGCGCTGGTGGAAAGGATTGCCGATGCACTCTCGTGAGCCCGTCCCGGTGATGGTCAAGCGCCTCCCGGGGAATGACGACTTGCCGCTGCCCGCCTATGCGACGACAGGCGCGGCGGGGATGGATGTGGTTTCAGCGGAGGACATCGACCTTGCGCCGGGCGCGCGGCACGCGGTGGCGACGGGGCTGGCGATGGCGATCCCGGACGGCTTCGAGATCCAGGTGCGCCCGCGTTCCGGCCTCGCGCTCAAGCATGGGGTGACCGTGCCCAACACACCGGGAACGATCGACAGCGACTATCGCGGCGAATTGAAGGTGATCATGATCAACCTTGGCGCGGAGACGTTTTCCATCCGCCGGGGCGACCGCGTGGCGCAACTGGTGCTGGCGCCGGTAACGCAGGCAAGCTGGCTCGAGGTCGAGACGCTCGACGATACCGCGCGCGGGACGGGCGGGTTCGGCTCGACCGGCGGCCTTGCGGCCTTGCCCGGCTGAACCGAACCCCGGCGCGTTACTTCTTCTTTTCGGGCGCGATCGAAATGCGCACCGTCTCGCCGCTGTGGCCGGGGAAACCGCTGAACATCGCCTCGACCAGATTGGGCACGAGATAGGGCAGGCGGTTCGAAGTGGACGCAGCTTCGGCCTTGCCTTCGAACAGGCGCTTGCCATCGGCGCGGCGATCGATCTTGAGATCGACGCCGCTGGTGTAGACCGTCACCACATCGACGTCGTTGTAGCCGCCGCCGTAGAAGAACGGATCATAGAAGCCGTAGCCCCAAGGCCGGCCGAAGCCGCGACGACCCCAGCCGCCGCCGTAACCGCCCCAGCCCGGGCCCCAGCCCGGACCATACCAGCCGCCCCAATAGGGATCGGCGATGCCGGTGGTGCGCAGCTTGTCACGCCCCTTGTCGACGCCGTAGTCGAACTGGACGACGAGATCTGCGGTCTGAGGGCTGGCGGCGGGGACATAGCCCACCTTCTGCAATTGGCCGGCGACGAGGCTGGCATATTGCGAAAATTCGAGGCCGCCGGCATTGCGCGGATCCTCAGGCACGATCGCGAAAGTCTGGCCCGACGGCGCAGGCAGCTCGGCCTGGAAACGCGAGACATTGGCATTGAACGGCGCGGCGCAGGCGCCAAGCGCGAGCAGCAGGGGCGCTGCCAGCATGGCAAAGCGATTACGCGTGGGCATCAGGTTCATTTGCGACAACTCCTTGGTGCGTGAGCCAGCTCCCCTGTTAGCCAGCACCGGGTTCATTGGTAGCATGGGAAAAGATTGCGCGTCAGGTGCTGAATGATCGTTGAACAACTTGGCAAAAACCGCGCAATTCGGGGACATTCGTGCACCCGAAGGGCGCCCTGATGCAATTTGTTACACCCCGGCAGCATGCCATCACCGGGGGCATCCCCACCTTCAGCCCCACCTTCAGCCCCGCCTTCAGCCCCTGAGCAGCCCCAGCGCCGAATAGGCACGGTCCAGCGTCGGCGCGGCAAGCTTGCGGGCGCGGGCAGCGCCGTCCGCGAGGATGGCATCGAGGGCAGCGGTATCGGTGCGCAGTTCGCGGTAGCGCGCGGTGATCGGCGAGAGCTTTTCCACCAGCAGTTCACCCAGCGCGGGCTTGAACGCGCCAAAGCCCTGCCCCGCGAACTGGCTGAGCACATCGGCCTGGCTGATGCCCGCCATGGCGGCGTAGATGCCCACGAGGTTCGCCGCCTCGGGCCGCTCCTTGAGGCCATCCAGTTCGCCCGGCAGCGGCTCGGGATCGGTCTTGGCCTTGCGCACCTTCTGCATGATCGCATCGGCATCGTCCGTCAGGTTGATGCGGCTCATGTCCGAAGGATCGGACTTCGACATCTTCGCGCCGCCATCGCGCAGGCTCATGATGCGGGCGGCTTCGGGCGGGATGATCGGCTCGGGCAGGGTGAAGACGGGGGCGTCCTCTGCCGCGAAGTCGTTGTTGAACTTCTGCGCGATGTCGCGCGCGAGTTCGAGGTGCTGCTTCTGGTCCTCACCCACCGGAACGTGGGTTGCCTGATAGAGCAGCACGTCCGCCGCCTGCAGCACCGGATAAGTGAACAGCGCGACAGAAGCGCCTTCGCGGTTCTTGCCCGCCTTGTCCTTCCACTGCGTCATCCGGTTGAGCCAGCCCATCCGCGCGGTGCCGGTCAGCAGCCATTGCAGTTCGGCATGGGCGGGCACCTGCGTCTGGTTGAACAGGATCGAGCGCGTGGGATCGATCCCGCAGGCCACCAGCGCGGCCACCATCTCGCGCGTGCCCGCGCTTAATCCGGCGGGATCGTGCGGCATCGAGATCGCGTGGAGATCGGCGAGGAAGTAGAGGCACTCGCCGCCCTTGGCCGTCCATTCGTCCTGCATCGCCACCCAGTTCCGGATCGCGCCCAGATAGTTGCCGAGGTGGAGATTGCCGGTGGGCTGGATGCCCGAGACGATACGCATGGACTAGGCTCGCTATTGTGTGGTCTTGCGCCTGCGCCGCAGGAGAAGTTGCAGGTCATCCCGCGAGAACGCGCCGAGCAGGATGGCGCTGAGCCCATAGACGAGCCCGCCCGCCGAAACCAGCACCGCAAGCGTGAGAAACCGCACGAACCATGTGCCGTGGACATAGGGCATGAGCAGCCCCTGCCCGGCCCAGAGCACCACCCCCATCGCAAGCGCCGCCAGCGCAAGGCGGGGCGCACGGCGGCGGAGGCGCGCATCGATGGTGAACTGGCCACGCACGACAAGCGAACGGTAGAGCATCGCCACGTTGACGGTGGAGGCGATGGCGGTCGCCAGCGGCGGGCCCATGTGCTGCAGCGGAAAGATCAGCGCAAGATTGAGCACAAGGTTCAGCGCCATCGAGATCGTGGCATAGCGCACCGGGGTGGCCGTATCCTGCCGCGCATAGTAGCCGGGAGTGAGCACTTTCACGACAACGTAGCTCGGCAACCCGATCGAGAAGGCGGCGAGCGCCTGCGCGGTGAAATGCGCGTCCTGCGGCGTGAAACGGCCATAGCCAAAGAGCGCGGCCGCGATCGGTTCGCCGCACAGCACGAGCGCAACCGTGGCGGGCAGCGCGAGCAGCAACGCGAGTTCCAAACCGCGGTTCTGCGTTTCCATCGCTCCGACCTCGTCCCCGCCGCCGAGCTGGCGCGAG
>CANCET010000189.1 GCA_947375105.1 Sphingomonadaceae bacterium | reverse complement strand
CCCGCGAACGCGCCATCGAGATCGACGACATGGAGGTACTGCGATCCAGCCTCCGCAAACAGCATCGCCTGCGCCGCCGGATCATCGCCATAGACGGTTGCGCGCGCCATATCGCCCTCGGCCAGCCGCACGACCTGCCCGCCCTTGAGGTCAATTGCCGGAAAAACGATCAAGCCGAATACTCCATCAAGGGCGCCACTCCAGAAATCGTTCGAGCAGCGAAATCCCGTAGTCCTGACTCTTTTCGGGATGAAACTGCACGCCCAGCACGTTGTCCCGGCCCACCGCCGCGACGAGCCCGCCGCCGTGATCGGTCATGGCTGCAATGCTCGCACCTTCCTCCGGCACGAAGTGGTAGGAATGCAGGAAATAGGCCTCGCCCGGCACGATCAAGTCGTTGTGGTGCATCGGCGCGACATCGTTCCAGCCCATGTGCGGCACCTTGATCGCCGGGTCGGTGGGCTCGATGGGCCGCACTTCGCCGCCGATCCAGCCCAGCCCCTCGGTCACGCCAAACTCGATGCCCCGGTCCGCCAGCAGCTGCATGCCCACGCAAATGCCCAGAAACGGCGCGCCGCCCACCAGCACGCGCTCGCTCATCGCATCGACCAGCCCCGGCACGCTGCGCAGCGCCTCCACGCAGGCCTTGAACGCGCCGACGCCCGGCAGCACGATCCGGTCCGCCGCGCGCACCACGCTGGGGTCAGCCGTCACGACCACACCTTCCGCGCCCGCCGCCTTCAGCGCATTGGCGACCGAGCGCAGGTTCCCCGCGCCGTAGTCCACCAACGCCAGAACCTCAGCCACCGAGGATGCCCTTGGTGCTCGGCACCGCATCGCCCTTGCGCGGATCGATCTCCACCGCTTGGCGCATCGCCCGGGCAAAGCCCTTGTAGATGCCTTCGATGATGTGGTGATTGTTCTGGCCGTAGAGGCACTCGATATGCAGCGTGATCCCGGCGGCTTGGCTGATCGACTGGAACCAGTGCTCGAACAGCTCGGTATCCATCTCACCCAGCCGCGACTGCGTGAACTGCGCCTTCCAGATCAGCACCGGCCGGCCCGAAATATCGAGCGAAACGCGCGCCAGCGCCTCGTCCATCGGCGAATAAGCCGTGCCGTAACGCGTGATACCCTTCTTATCGCCCAGCGCCTGCGCAATCGCCTGCCCTAGCGCGATCGCGCTGTCCTCGGTGGTGTGGTGCTGGTCCACGTGGAGGTCGCCCTTCACGTGGCAGGTCACGTCGATCAGCGAATGGCGGCTGAACTGCTCGATCATATGATCGAGAAAGCCGATTCCGGTGCTGACATCGAAAGTGCCGGTGCCATCAAGATTGACCGAAACCTTGATGTCGGTTTCGTGCGTGGTGCGGGCGATCGATCCGGTGCGCATAGCCAGCGCCTATAGGCCGCTTCCGGGCAAAATCAATCGCCTGCACGCGACGCCCTCTTGACCCGCGCGCGCCCGCAAGCCATCCGTAGCGACGATGACTGAAGCGCCCGACAGCCTGATCCCTTATGATGACATCGTGCAGGAAGCCCTGCGCGCCGTGGTCGGCCGCGTGCTCGGTCAGGTCGAGACCACCGGCGGCACGCTCCCTGGCGCGCACCATTTCTACATCACCTTCAAGACCGGTGCGCCTGGCGTGGCCATCCCGCCGCGCCTCAAGGAACGCTTCCCGGACGAGATGACCATCGTCCTGCAGAACAAGTTCTGGGACCTCAAGGTCACGCCCGAGGGCTTCAGCGTCGGCCTCACGTTCAACCAGATCCCCTCCACGCTGGTCGTCCCGTTCAGCGCGATCACCGCCTTCGTCGATCCAGCTGTCGATTTCGGCCTCCAGTTCCAGACGGCGGGCGAGCACGAGGACGACGACGAACCCCTGCACGACGCCGAGAACGATTCGCCTGCCAGCCCGGTCGAAGCAGGCCCGGACGATGGCTCCAACGTCGTCACCGTGGATTTTGGCCGCAAGAAGTGACTGAGCCCGGCGACAAGGCCGAGAAGCCGGATGCCTCGCCCGATCCTCTCGGCCCGCTCACCCGCACGATCCTCGCCAGTATTGCCATGCGCGCCGGTTCCACCCTGCTCAGGCGCAGCGTTGATCGCGGCATCCTCGGCGCCGCACCCGAAGCGCTGAAGTCAGCCGCCAGGGCCGCCGGGGCGAAAGCCGCCGAGGCAGCCGTCAAGGCCCCCAAGCCCAAGCCCAAAAGCGGCATCGGCGCCCGCCTCATCAGCGCCGCCGCCACGCGTATCGCCACGCGCTCGGTCCCCGGCGCCATTGTCGTCGGCGGCGTGATGCTGGCGAAAACACTCCACAACCACCGCAAGAACCGCCAAGCGTCCAAGCGCCCTTGACCCGGAGGGCATGGCTGCGCCAACAGCGCGCATGGACCAGCCGACTCCCCAGCATTCAGACGCGCTTCACCGCCGCGGCCTCATGTTCATCATGTCCTCGCCCTCGGGCGCGGGGAAGACCACGATCTCACGCATGCTGCTCGAAGCCGATACGGCCATTCGCCTCTCGGTTTCAGCCACCACCCGCCCGATGCGCCCCGGCGAAGTCGACGGGAAAGACTACCACTTCGTCACTCACGCGGAGTTCGACCGCATGGTCGAGGAGGAACAGTTCCTCGAATGGGCCCACGTCTTCGGCAACAGCTATGGCACGCCCAAGGCGCAAGTGAAGGCGGGCCTGCGTGAAGGCCAGGATTATCTGTTCGACATCGATTGGCAGGGCACGCAGCAGCTTTACCAGAAGCTGGAAACCGACGTGGTCCGCGTGTTCCTCCTGCCCCCCAGCATCGACGAACTGCGCCGCCGCCTGACGGGTCGCGGCACCGACAGCGCCGAAGTCATCGCCGCACGCATGGAACGCGCCCGCGCCGAAATCAGCCACTGGGACGGCTACGACTATGTCGTCGTCAACGACGATATCGACCAGTGCTTCGCCAAGGTCCGCGAAATCCTCCACGCCGAACGCATGAAGCGCGCCCGCCAGACCGGCCTGATTGGCTTCGTCCGCGAACTGCTGCGGCCCTGAATAGCCCTCTCCCCTTGAGGGAAGGGGGTTGGGAGAGGGGATCTCCCTCAGCAACCAGATACCATTAGCTGGAATCGTCGGCCCGGACTTGATCCGGGCCTTGGCTTTTCTCTTTCGGCGCCAGACCGCAGGAATAGCCCAGCCCCGTGTCAAGCACGGGGTGACGGAAACAGATCAACGGTCGGTCATGGGGTTTTAAGGCCGCCCAGCGCGCGGCGCGTCAACCTCGGCCACCAGCACCACCCCCTTGGCCGCGCTTTTCGCCACTTCGGCATCGCTGCTCGGCGCGCAGAGCATGAACAAGTGCCGCCCTTCCGGCCCGCCCAGCATGCAGGCATAGCAGGGCATCTCACCCGTCGAGACGACCTCGAGCACCGCCCCGCCCTCGCCGATCCGCACGCATTCCGGCGCCAGCGGGTTGGCGATCCAGATCGCGCCATCAGCATCGAGCGCAATGCCATCGGGCACGCGCGGTCCCGTCTCCGCCCACACGCGCCGCCCTGAAAGCGCCCCGTCCGCGCCGATATCGAAGGCCGTCAACCGCGCGCCCAGCGTCTCGCCCACGATCAGCGTCTTGCCATCGGGCGTGATAACGGTGCCATTGGGAAAGCTGAGGCCCGGCGCTGCAACCGAGACTGCGCCGTCCGGCTGCACCAGCACGAGATTGGCCTTGGGATGATCCGCCAGCACCGCACCCACGCCCCGCACGCGCAGTTCATGGTCCAGATCGAAGCCGAAGTTGCCGACGTAGGCACGGCCCTCGCTATCCACCACCATGTCGTTGCACAGATGTGCGGTCAGGTCCGTCAGATCGGCATGCAGCGCCAGCCGCCCATCCGGCCAGCGCCGCCACACTTGCCGCTTGCGCATGGAGACGAACAGCAGCGAACCATCGGGCATCCACCCCAGCCCCGAAGGCTGGTCATCGAGTTCCAGCTCGATCCGGTGATCCCCCGCCATGTTCACCGAACGGATGGTGTGGCTGTAGAAGTCGCTGAACCACAGCCGGCCGCCAGAATCATCGGCATGCCAGCGCGGCCCCTCGCCGAAGTGAAACCCATCGGCAAGCTGGCGGACCGCGCGGCTCATGCCCTTACTCCCCCAGCGGGTTGATATGATTCTCGGGGATATAGGCGTTCACGATGCCGCCATCGATCGGCAGCGGCGTGCCGATCACATAGTCGCCCGCCCGGCTCGCGAGGAAGATCGCGCCGCCCGCCATGTCTTCCAGATTGCCGATGCGCTTCAGCGGAATGCCGCGCGCCGAAGCTTCGGGATTGTTCGCCGCCGCCTTGTTCATCTCAGAAGCAAACGCGCCCGGGCAGATCGCATTGACGATGATGTTGTCCTTGACCAGCCGCGCCGCCATGCGCCGCGTCAGGTGCACCAGCGCCGATTTGGAGGCCTGATAGCTGTAGGTCTCCCACGGGTTGACGCGCAGCCCGTCGACCGAGGCGATGTTGATGACCTTGGCCGGGTGATCCGTCGCGCCCGCCTTGAGCAGCTTGTGCAGCTTCTGCGTCAGGAAGAAGGGCGTCTTGACGTTGAGGTTCATCACCTTGTCCCAGCCCATTTCCGGGAAGTCCTCGAAGTCCGCGCCCCAGGCCACGCCCGCGTTGTTGACGAGGATGTCGATATGGCTCTCGCGCTGGGCCAGATCCTCGGCCAGCGCCTCGATCCCCGCCACGGTCGAGATATCGCCCGGCAGCGCGATGCAATTGGGGCCCAGTTCGGCGGCGGTTTCCGCCACCACCGCGGCCTTGCGCGCCGTGATGTACACCCGCGCGCAGCCCGCCGCGATGAAGCCTTCGGCAATCATCCGTCCAATCCCGCGCGAACCGCCCGTCACCACCGCAACGCGGCCTTCAAGGCTGAAAAGCTTGGCAAAATCCATCGTTCTATCCTTCAATAACCGCTGAGCTGCGCAACGCGCTCGGCATGATAATTCGCATCGCCCATGAACTCGGTCAGCGCGCGCTCGCGCTTCATGTAGAGCCCGATGTCGTATTCGTCGGTCATGCCCACGCCGCCGTGCATCTGCACGCCTTCGCGCACCGCCAGATTGCACACCCGCGCTGCCTTGGCCTTGGCGACCGACACCATCAGCTCCGCGCGTT
The DNA here is from genome assembly GCA_947375105.1 of Sphingomonadaceae bacterium. Lineage (GTDB taxonomy): Bacteria > Pseudomonadota > Alphaproteobacteria > Sphingomonadales > Sphingomonadaceae > Novosphingobium. The sequence continues at coordinate 1,706 of CANCET010000189.1, read as the reverse complement.
CCGATCCGCCATCGAGCAACTGCTGCGCCTTGATCACGACCGCCTCGGCAATCTCCAGCTCCGAATAGAGATGCGCCGCGCGGTGCTGCAACGCCTGAAACTCGCCGATCAGCTTGCCGAACTGCTTGCGCGTCTTGAGGTAGGTCGTGGTCATCGCAAAGGCCCCGCTGCCAACGCCGGTCTGCTCCGCCGCCGCGCCGATCCGGCCCGCGCTCAGCACCTTGTTCAGCAGCGCGCGCCCACCATCGACTTCGCCGATCACGGTCGAACCGTCGAGCTCCACGCCGTCAAACCGCACATGGCTCGCGATGGAACTGTCCACCAGCCGCACCGCGTTGTGGCTCATGCCGGCGGCATCCTTCGGCACCGCAAACAGCGTCACGCCATCGGCATCGCTGTCGCTGCCCGCCGTCCGCGCCGCAACGATCAGCGCATCCGCCGAAGCGCCATGCACCACGAAGTCCTTGGCCCCCGTCAGGCGGAAACCGTTGCCCGCCTTCTCGGCGCGGCACGCGATTTTCTCCGGCTTGTGTTTCGCGCCTTCGTCGATCGCGACCGCCAGCACTGTCTCGCCCGCAATCACGCCGGGCAGCCAGCGCCCGCGCAAATCGTCCGAAGCTGCCGAAAGCGCGGTCACGCCCATCACCGATGTCGTCAGAAACGGCGAAGGCGTCAGGTTGCGCCCGATCTCCGCCAGCACGATTCCCGCCTCGACATGGCCCATGGCAAGCCCGCCATCCGCCTCGGCGGCGAGCATGCCCGTGAGGCCCATCTCCGCAAACTGCTTCCACAGTCCGCGGCCGAAGCCGTCCTTGCAGTTCGTGTCACGCCAGTGGCGCAGCTGCTTCTTGATCCCGCCTTCGTCGGCCATGAAGCCGGTGACGCTATCGGCCAGCATGGCCTGATCTTCGGTATGGTACAGCGGCATGGATGCGCTCCTAAGCCTTGAAAAACGTCAAGAAACCCAACCCCGCTCATGCTGAGCTTGTCGAAGCATCAGCCTCAACAGTCGCGCCAGCACCCTTCTACAAACTCAGGGTGAGCGGGGTCGGAAGGGAGAGGAAGTTTCAGGCCCCCGGCAGTTCGAGAATGCGCTTGGCGACCACATTGAGCATGACCTCGCTCGTGCCGCCCTCGATCGAGTTGGCCTTGGTCCGCAACCACGAACGCGAAGGCGCACCGCCGCGCGTTGCCTCGCTGTCCCATTCAAGCGCCGTGCTGCCGCCTGCCGCCATCAGCAGTTCGTGCCGCCGCTTGTTGAGCTCGGTCCCGGCGTATTTCATCATGTTGGGCTGCGCGGGATGCGCCTTGCCCACCTTGATCTCGTCGAGGAACTTCTCGCCCATCGCAGCAAACGCCAGCGCGTCGATATCGAACGCGGCAAGCTCGGCGCGCAGCATCGGATCATCGAGGCCATTGCGCGTCAGCACCTTGCCGATCGTGCTGGTCTGCTCACCGCCGCCTGCGCCCGAAATCATCTCGCGCTCATGGCCGAGGAGATACTTCGCCACGTCCCAGCCGCGGTTCAGCTGGCCGACAATCTGACTTTTGGGCACCTTCACATTGTCGAAAAACGTCTCGCAGAACGGCGATGATCCGCTGATCAGCTTGATCGGCTTGGTCGTCACCCCCGGCGTCGTCATGTCGAACAGCAGGAACGAGATGCCCTGATAGGTGTTCGCCTTGTCGGTGCGCACAAGGCAGAA
>CANCET010000188.1 GCA_947375105.1 Sphingomonadaceae bacterium | reverse complement strand
GACCGGGGCCATGCACCGAAGGCCGGCGCCGTGCTCGCTTTCGCTGGCACGCGCGCGATGCCTTATGGCCATGTCGCGGTGGTCAGCAAGGTGGTCGATGATCGCCACATCCTCATCAACCACGCCAACTGGTCGCGCCCCGGCATGGTCGAGCGCGGCGTGATGGCAGTCGACGTTTCGGCGGCTGGCGACTGGAGCGAAGTACGCGTGTGGTACGCGCCGACGGGTTCGCTGGGCCTGCGTCCCAGCGTGGCCAAGGGCTTCATCTATCCTCGCACCCAGACGGCGCGGGCCGACAGCACCACTTCCGCCAAGGGCTGATGCGGGCCGGGCAGCGTCTCTCAGGGATGTTGCTCTGGGGCGTTGCCTGGGGGTGTTAGTTGACTTTGGATGAGCCCATCCTGATGTTGGATATCCAACCTTGGGGCAAAGCGACCATGGACACATTTGTGAAGGCCGGCCTCGTGACGATGGCGGCCGGATGGGCTCCATTGCTTTACGAAATCGCGTTCGGCCCCGCAGACAGCAACCCGATCGGCCTGGGCTTGCTGGTGGTGATCGCGACGGCCATCGGCTTGATCCTGTTGGCGATCGCCGGACTGAAGGCCTTGTTCCGCTCTACCTAGGTCACGCCCGGCGCAGCAGCGCGTCGGCGTCCCGCTCGGCCAGCAGCCCGCGGGCTTCTGCCGCGGGCATCGCTGCCCAGAACAAGTAGCCCTGCACCAGTTCGCACCCGGCTGCCTGGACCAGCAGCCGCTGCACTTCGGTCTCCACGCCTTCTGCCACGACCTTCATCCGCAATGTCTTGCCCAGTGTTGTGATCGCGCAAAGGATCGAGTGGGCATCGCGGTCGCGCTCGATGTTGGAGACGAACGAGCGGTCGATCTTGATCCGGTCGAACTGAAACGAGCGCAAGTACGACAGCGAGGAATAGCCGATCCCGAAATCATCGAGTGCGACGCGGATGCCCATGTGGTTGAGTTCACGCAGCACGCCAATCACATGCGCACTCCGGTCGAGCATCACGCCCTCGGTCACCTCGAACACCAGCCGCTGGGGATCCATGCCGGTTTCTTCGAGCAGCGCAGCCAGCATCGACAGAAAATCGCCCGCCATGATCTGCAGCGGCGAAAGATTGACCGAAATATCGCAATCCGGCCAATTGCGGCACTCGGTAAACACGTGGCGCAGCACCCAAGTGCCCAGCGCGATCATCAGTCCGCCCTGCTCGGCAATCGGTACGAACAGGTCCGGCCGGATCTCGCCGCGTTCCGGATGGTTCCAACGCAGCAGGGCCTCGAAGCCGCCGATCACGCCGGTGCCGGTATCCACCACCGGCTGGTAGGCCACCGAAAGCTCGCCGCGCGTGATCGCCAGGCGCAGTTCCATTTCCATCTCGCGCCGCAATTTCACGCTGGCGTCCATGTCGTGCGTGAAGCGGCGATAGCGCCCGCGCCCGCGCTGCTTGGCGCGGTAGAGCGCAATGTCGGCACGGCGCAGCAGTTCGCCCGGGTCCTCGCTCTGCTCCGGCCCCCAACTGATCCCGCAGCTGACCGAGACTTCCAGCGTATTGCCGGAAATCAGGAAGGGCTTGCGCATCAGGGTGATGATCTTGCCGCCCAGCCGGTCGGCGCCGCGCGCCCCTTCCTGGCTGGCGTGGAGCAGCACGAATTCGTCGCCCCCGAAACGTGCGATGAAGGCATCGCGCGGCAGCACCTCACGCAGGCGGTGCGCGACCTGGCGCACCAGTTCATCGCCGACATGGTGGCCCATCGTGTCGTTGACCAGCTTGAAGCCGTCGATATCGATATAGGCAACGAACAGGTTGCCCTGCGCCTCGCCCTCGATGAATTGGGCCAGCAGCGTGCGCAGCCGCTGCATGTAATAGACGCGGTTGGGCAGGCCGGTCATCGCATCGTGCAACGCGTTGTGCTGTGCCTGCGCCTCGCTTGCCTTGAGCTCGTTGGCGGTCAGCCGCATCCGCCGCACGATCACGGCACCGCCCGCGACAACGCCGAGGAAAAACAGGATGAACGTGGCAAGCACCGGCGCAGTCTGTTCCACGATCTTGGGCCCGGGCACCTTGGCGGTCCACTTGATCCAGCCAATGTGATCGCCGAACGCGGTGCTCAGCGGCACAGCATTGCCAGGTCCGATCCCGGCCTTGTCGGGTACGAAGGTGATGTCCCACAAAACGAGGTCGCCCCCCATCTTGGTGAGGATCGAACCATCGAGATAGCGCAGGGTTGCAACATAGTTGGGCTCGCGCTGCAGCAGGCTGTAGTCGTTGTCCGGCACGATGGCGACGACCGAAAGGAACGCCGGCCGGCCGTGGCGCAGGACCGGAGTCGCTGCCCAGCGATTGAGCGGCTGGCCGGATGCGGCAACCGGCCAATCGATATCGGCAAGCTTCCTCATGCCCCCGACCCGGCCGCCCAGCGGCACGTTCTGCTTGGCCCGCGCGATCAGGTCTTCGACGTGCCAGCGCACTTCCTGATAGCCGACATCCTCGGTCGGGCGCCCTTGTGCCCAGCCGTGCACCAGCGAGCCATCGGGGCGGACAAGGAACATCGCGTCCGTCTCGAGGTTGTTCCACACGAAATCGCCGAGGAAGTGATTGGCCCAGGTCACGTCATCGGCCAGCACCGCATGGCGCATCGCATCGTCCCATGTCAGCTGGACTTTCTGCGCGGAAACGATCGAGCTGCCGAGCTGATCGATATAGCGGGTGACGAGCACGCGCTCGTCCTCGCGTGCGAGTTCATCGGCAATCCGGGTCGAGCGCCAGAACACGGCCACCAGCAGCGCGGACAGGGCGATCAGCGCCAGAAATGTCGCGAGCGCGATCCATCCCGTGCGCAGATTGCGCACCGATGGTCGCGCCCCAGGGGCACGGCTGAAGTAATCCAGACCCATGACACCAGCCTTAAGGGCAGGATGGAAACAAACGGTTATCAGGGCTTACGCAAAGGCGGGGCGATGTTTCGAATTTGGCCGAATTTGGCTGACTTATGACGGTTAGCGCGGTCTTGCCGGACCATGCTGCCGCCATCGGACCAAGCCTCGCCAAATGCGTTGCAATGGCGTACCGAACTTGCCATCGTCAGGAAGAGCCCCAATTTTCCGGCAATCCAACCATCTCGGGAGAATACCGATGCGTGAGCATCTGCAGCATTACATCAACGGCGCCTGGGTCGATAGCGAAGGCGGCAAGCGCCACGAAGTGATCAACCCGGCCACCGAGGAAGCCTGCGCCGCCATCATGCTCGGCAGCCAGGCCGATGTCGACAAGGCGGTCGCCGCCGCCAAAGCCGCGTTCCCCGCTTTCGCCGCCACCTCGGTAGATGAGCGCAAGGCACTGCTCCTGCGCATTCTCGACGAATACAAGAAGCGCATTCCCGACTTTGCCAAGGTCATCAGCGAGGAAATGGGCGCCCCCGTCAGCTTCGCCGGCACTGCACAGGTCGGCGCGGGCATCGGCTACATTGTCGGCACGCTCGAGGCACTCGAAGGATTCGAATGGGAACACCCGGTACCCGGCGCCAACGCCCGATTCGTGCATGAGCCGATCGGCGTGGTCGCGGCGATCACCCCGTGGAACTGGCCGCTCAACCAGATATGCGCCAAGCTCGCCCCCTGCATCGCGGCCGGCAACACGATGGTGCTCAAGCCTTCGGAAGAATGCCCCTCCAACGCGGTGATCATGGCCGAAGTGATGCACGCAGCAGGCGTTCCCGCCGGCGTGTTCAATCTGGTTCAAGGTGACGGCCTCGGCGTCGGCGTGGCGCTCACGGTTCATCCCGATGTCGATATGGTGAGCTTCACCGGATCGACCCGCGCCGGCATTCAGATTGCCAAGAATGCCGCCGACACGGTCAAGCGCGTCCACCAGGAGCTCGGCGGCAAGTCGCCCAACCTCGTGCTTGAGGACGCCGATTTCGCGGCGACCCTGCCCGGTACGCTTCAGGGCATTGTCGCTAACACCGGTCAGAGCTGCATCGCTCCCACCCGCCTGCTCGTGCCCAAGGCGCGCAAGGAAGAAGCTGAGGCTTTCGTGAAGAACTACTTCGCGGCGGTGAAAGTCGGCAATCCCGCTGAGGAAGGCATGCATATCGGCCCGGTGGTAAACAAGGCGCAGTGGACCAAGATCCAGGCACTCATCGACACCTCGATCGCCGAGGGCGCGGAATTGCTCGAAGGCGGCCCCGGCCTGCCCGATAACGTGAACCGCGGCTACTACATCCGCCCGACCGTGTTCTCCGACGTCACGCCCGACATGACGATCTTCCGCGAGGAAACCTTCGGCCCCGTCGCCACGATCACCACGTATGACGGCATCGAGGACGGCATCGAACTCGCCAACCGCACTGCCTACGGGCTTTCGGCGGTGATCAGCGGCGATCCCGAAACCGCCAAGGGTATTGTCGGCCGCCTGCGCGCCGGCCTCGTCGCGGTCAACCAGTGGGGCGGGGTCAAGGGCGGTGCGTTCGGCGGCTACAAGCAATCGGGCAATGGCCGTGAAGGCGGCGTCTATGGCCTGAGGGACTTCATGGAACTGAAGACCATCGCCGGCGCGTAATACGGCGCAGACCCTGAACAAAACGGCCCCGCGCTGCTTCGGCGGCGCGGGGTTTCGTTTGTCTGGCCTTCCTAATAGTCCTTGCTGGCCTTCAAGTTGATGCTTTCGTCGCCGATCGTGGAGATCGTGCCCAGCAGCACCAGCCAGCGTGTCACACGGAATTCGGCGGAGGTCGCGCTATAGCCGCGCCCGTCGGTGATCAGCTCCACGAAGATGCGCCGCCCGATGTACTTGCCCACCGCCACCGAGGTGCTGCGGCCCAGTGCGGCATCCGCGCTGACGATCCGCAAGCGGTCGAGACCGATGGCGCTGCGCAGCTTGTTGATCGGATCGAGCCCGCCGCCACCGCGCAAGGACGCGAGCGCGGAGGCGAGCTGCACTGCCTCCGGCGCGGAAATCTGGGTGATCGAGCTGCCAAACAGCATACGGCTGAGCAATTCCTCCTCGGGCAGCGCGGGCACCGAACTGAAGGTGATCTGCGGTTTCAGCGCCGATCCGCTGATCGCGATCTTGGCGCTTACCCCGTTGGCATCGCCCTCCGCCACGATATCGAGCCGCGGATCGACCGGCACCTCGCCGACGAAGCGGATACGCCCGCGCGTCAGATCGAACCGCCGCCCGGCGAATTCGTAGCCACCCCGCACGAGATCGGCCGTGCCGAAGATCTGCGGATTGGCGGTATCGCCGCGCAGGCGCACATCGGCGCCCCATTCGCTTTCCAACCCCATTCCGCGGACGTCGATGCGGTCCACGCCGGCCGCGTCGATCAGGTATTTCCACGGCGTGTAAGGCGTGCGCGGCGGCGCGATGTCGGCGCGCAAGTTGGTCTCGTGCGTGGTGATCGAGGGCAGCTGCTCGGCGACGCTGCTGCGCCCCAGCGTCCAGCGCGCGCGGTCGATGTGGACGCGCCCGGCAATCGTGCCACCGATGCCGTTCGAAACGAGCCGCAGTGGGCCAGTGACCGTCGCGGCCATGTCATCACGGTTGATCAACAGCGCGTTCGAGGCCGCCAGCCGCAAGTCCAGCCCGACTCCGCGCGTCGCGAGATTGGAAAGATCGACCGTGCCGCTACCGCTGACGGTCCCCCCGCCCGGCGTCGTGCCGCTGAAATGCGCGAGGCTCAGCCGCGCATCGGCAAAGCTGCCAAGCGCCTCAACTTCGCGAACGTCGGATCCGGTCAGGTTCGATTGCACGCGCAGCGCACGCGTCGCCACCGCGCCGGTAATCACCGGATGATCGATCGAGCCGGTGACGCTCGCTGCAGCACCGAGCGGGCCGGTAAGGTCGATCACTTCAATCGCCGCGAGCCGCCACAACGCCTCCGCCGGGCCGCTATAGCGCAGCTGTGCGCGCAGGCTGCCGCCGCGTAGCCGCTCCAGCATGGTGCCGCCGCGCGGCAGATCGCCGACAAGGGCCTGGAACCGCCCACGCATCGCCGCGCCTTCGCGGGCGACCGCACGCATCTGCAAGGCGGCAGGATCGAGTTCCGCGACAAGCGCCAGATCAAGTGGCCGCGACGAGAGCACGAGGCCCGAGCGCGTCAGCCCCTTCACTTCGACCGCGGCATGGCCCGAAGGCGCGCCAAGGTGGTCGTTCTCGTAATCGATGATGCCCGAGGCAAGCCCGCCGAGGCCGAGATCTGGCAGCACGATATCGAGCACCGACAGCGGCATGCGCGAGAGCATGATCCGCAGCTTGGTCGCCCCGCCCAGCACATGCCCACTGGCGATCACGCTGCCTCGGCCGAAATCGATCTGCGTCGGCTCGAGCCGCCAGCCCGCGGCCTCGCCCCCACCTGCCACATCGGGCTCGCGCTCCAACACCGCGCGACGCGGCATGGAAATCGCGCGCCCGGCATAATCGCCCGCCACGAAGGTCACGATCCGGTCGGGCGAGAAAGCGGCTGTGCCCTGCAGCGCAAAACTTGTGCCGCGCCGCCCGGCGAGCGAGGCGGTGATGCTGCCCGAACCGTTGACCAGCGCCGCATCGGCTGCCAGCCGCCCGATGAACAGCTTGCCTGCGCTGATCCCTTCCGCGTTGAGCGAGGCTTGAAGCGTGGTGTCCCCGCCCTCGATCCGTCCTTCGGCGGTCAGGTCAGCCGTACCCACAGCGATCGGGTTTTCACCGCCGAACCGCGCGCCGCGCGCAGAGATCGCCGCCTTGAGCACCTGCCCGGCGCCGTCCGGCGCAAGATCGACCGTGCCCTTCACGCCGCCGCCAGCCAGCGCCAGGCTGCCGGTGACGCCTCCTTGCTTGGCAATCGCCACGCTGCCAGTGATCTCGGTCTGGTAGATCGTGAAGCGCTCGATGCCGAGCC
>CANCET010000187.1 GCA_947375105.1 Sphingomonadaceae bacterium | reverse complement strand
CCACGGTCGAGCGCTTCTGGCCGACGGCGACGTAGATGCAGTAGAGCTTCTTGCTCTCGTCATCACCCGCGTTGGCGGCCTTCTGGTTGATGAAGGTGTCGATCGCGACGGCGGTCTTGCCGGTCTGACGGTCACCGATGATCAGTTCGCGCTGGCCGCGGCCGACGGGAACGAGTGCGTCGATTGCCTTGAGGCCGGTCTGCACGGGCTCGTGCACCGACTTGCGCGGAATGATGCCGGCGCCTTGACTTCGACGCGGGTGCGGACGGCGTCCACGATCGGGCCCTTGCCGTCGATCGGGTTGCCGAGCGCATCGACAACACGGCCGAGCAGGCCCTTGCCGACGGGAACGTCGACGATGGTGCCGGTACGCTTGACGACATCGCCTTCCTTGATCTCGGCGTCCGAGCCGAAGATCACGACGCCGACGTTATCGGCTTCGAGGTTGAGCGCCATGCCCTTCACCCCGTTCGAGAATTCGACCATCTCGCCGGCCTGGACCTGATCGAGGCCGTAGATGCGGGCAATACCGTCACCGACCGACAGCACCGAGCCGACTTCCGAGACCTGAGCCTCGGTGCCGAAGCTGGCGATCTGGTCCTTGATGACCTTCGAGATTTCAGCAGCGCGGATTTCCATGGAAACGCCTTTCGTATAATCTTGGAGAGCTTCAGCCCTTCATGGCCTGGGCGAGCGAATTGAGACGGGTGCGGATCGAGCCGTCGATCATGCGGCTGCCGATCTTGACGACGAGGCCGCCAAGAATAGCCGGATCGACATGAGCCTTCACCATGACGGAGCGGCCCTCGCGGGCCTTGAGCTTGTCGGCAAGCGCAGCAAGTTGCGCTTCATCGAGCGGGTGTGCGGTGGTCACTTCGGCGGTCACTTCGCCGCGCGCGGCAGCGGCAATCGCGGAAAACGCGCGGACCACGTCAGGCAGCGAAGCAAGGCGGCGGTTCGCCGACAGCACGCCGAGGAAATTGCGCGTCAGTGAAGACAACTCGAGATGCGCGGCAACGGCATCTACGGCCTTGCCGGCGGCATCGCGCGACACTTCGGGGTTCTTGAGCAGCGCGGCCAGATCAGCCGATTCGCGCACGGCAGCAGCCAGGGTATCGAGGTCGCTTTCGACCGCCGTCACCACCCCCTGCTCACCCGCCAAGTCATAGAGCGCGGCCGCATAACGTCCCGCCAAGCTGGCCGTAATCCCGCCGGAAATCTCCACGCGCCTTGGTCCCCTTCATCCAGGATGGATCGCATAGGGCCATGCACCGCGCACAAAGCACGGTGGACCCGCAATGGGGGCGCGCCTAGCAACCAAGTCCCCGCATGACAAGATGCCAGTTGCCGATTCAAACCGGCATTGGTGCAACGGGGGTGAAATATCCCCCCCAATGTTAGGGCTGATCGGGACCGATCAGGGCGCCGGCCGGCAGTTGTAGCGCAGTCGCTCGTTGGGTTCTGCAGGCAGCATCGCGCGGATCGTCCCCTGCGCCTCACCCAGCGCACGCGCCGCCGCCTCGTTGGCCCCGCAGCCCGGCGCCGAAAGCTTTGCGCGTGCCGCCCGCGCCGCTGTCATCGCGTCGAGCCCCATCAGGAACCGTTCGACGGTATACTCTCGTTTTTGGGGGTCGTAGTGCGTTACTGAAATCGTCGCCTCGCCTTGCGGCACCAGTATGCGGCTCCAGCCATCGCCCGCCAGCCCATACTGCGTCCGCTCGTTCACGCACCCGCCCGGCGCCCATGTCAGCGGTACGTCGGTCACGTCGGACACGGTCACCCGGCTGCGCTGAGCATCGAGCGTGCAGACCAGCTTCTCCGCCGCATCCGCCGCCGCGCCGCTGGCACTTGGGGCGGGCCCGGCCTCGGCCTTCGCCAGGGCTTCCGCGACGATATCCTTCGCCCGCTCGTCGATCAGGCTCAGTGGCGGCCGCAGCAGCCATGCGCCCACGGCCGCCAGTGCCAGCAGCCCTGCCGCACCGCCGGCGATTCTCACCGCCCGAGGCCGGCCGCGTTGACCGCCGCGCTGCCCCGACGCGAACGCTGCTGCCCCCGCGGCCACTGCCGCCACGAGCAGCACTGCCGCCAGCGCCAGCCCGTTGTCGCGCTCTGCCAGAATCTCGAGCTCTGCCTGATGCTGCGCCTTGGCGGCCGTGTCGGCCTGCGCTGCCTTGCGCGCTTCGGCCTCGGTTGCCAGCCGCGCCTGATCCTCTGCCCCGCGCGCCGCGTCCGCCCGGTCGAGATCGGCGAGTGAGGTGCAGGGCAGGCTGCTCGCGTGCGCAGCGACCCCGGCCTCCTGCAGAAACGCCGCCAGCTCACGCATTGATACCGCAAAGTAGAACGCAGAATCAGTTGTATTCTCGCTCACCGTGCCAAAGCTGTTCACGCCCAGTACGCGCCCGCAGGCATCGAGCAGCGGCCCGCCGGAGTTGCCCGCCCCGATCGGCGCCGTATGCAGGATCGTGTCGAATTGGCGCGAGGACCGACCCGCCGAGACATAGCCCCGCGTCTTCACCGCGGCCTGCGGGCTGACGAGATCGCGCATCGAAAGCCCCTCGGCCATATCGACATTGCCGGGATAGCCCACCGCGAACACTTCCTCGCTGTCGGTCGGCGCGCCTGAAAACAGCGTCAGCGCATTCAGTGCGGCGCCCGGCTTGAGCTTCAGCAGCGCAAGGTCGCGCTGCGGCGAGTAGGCGACAAGTGTCGCGGCAAAGCCTCCGCGCCCTTCCGAGGGGACAACCCCCGCCACGATCGCATCGCTCCCGCGCAGGTCTTCCACCACATGCGCGTTCGTCACCACCAGATCGGGCGCGATGGCAAAGCCCGTCCCATGGCTCACCAGCTGGGCCGGTCCGCCGTCATACTGGATCAGCACCACCCGCACCACGCCTCGGCTGGCAGCGGCGATATCGCCCGGATCAGCGGCTCCCACGCCCGGCAGCACGGCGATCAGCAGGGCGGTGCAGGCGGCAAGCAGGCGGCGAAGCGGCATCATCATCCCGGTTCTTGCCGGGAATCGATTGGACCGCAAGCAGCGGGAAGCGTACCGAGCATGAAGCTGCTATCGCCGCCAACGACCGCGCAGCAGGAGCACCGCCATGAGCCAGTCCGAACCCACCCCCTCCGCCTGGCACAACGGCGGCCGCGGCACCACGATCCGCTGGGATGTCGCGCCCACCTCGCTCGGCCCCATGCTGGTTGCCGCGAGCGGAAAGGGCGTCGTTCGCCTCTCCTTCGGCGAAGACCCTGCTGTCCTGGCTGTGCGCTTCCCCAACGCGGAACTGGTGCAGGGCGGCGGGACGTTCCCCGCACTCCTTGCCGAGATCGCGCAGGCTGCGGAAGCCCCGGGCGAAACTGATTTCACCCACATCCCGGTAGACGTCCACGGCACCCCCTTCCAGCAAGCCATCTGGCAGGCATTGCGCCGCATCCCCAAGGGCGAGACGCGCACTTACGCCCAGCTCGCCGCCGAAGTCGGCCGCCCCGGTGCGGTGCGCGCGGCCGGCTCTGCCAATGGGGCGAACCATGTCTCGCTCCTCATCCCATGCCACCGGGTGATTCGCACCGACGGCACACTTGGCGGCTACGCGTGGGGCCTCGAAATCAAAGCCAAACTGCTCCAGCGCGAAGGCGCGCTTCTGCTGATTTAGCCGCACGCTTAAATCGCCTTCCCACGAGTGCCGTGGGTGATGTAGGCTTGATCCCGAACCAGAAATTTCGGGAGACTTCCACATGCCTACCGTCACGCTTGAACCCGGCATGCCGCAGACGATTGGCGAGGCATTTGCTCACATTGGCTCGGTCACCGCGCCGACGGTGATGGATATCAAGGTCATGTGTCTGGTCGAAGCGGCGAGCAAGGAGCTCTACCGCGCCACCGCCGCAGGTGCCGAGAACCCCGCTGTCGCTGATCTGCTGCGCACCAATGGCGACGAGGAATTCGTCCACGCCCGCCGCGCCGCCGCGGTGCTCAAGGTGCTGACCGGCGAGGACTTCACCCCGCCCGAGGCTGATGCCAACCCCTATCTCGCGAGCGGCGTGTTCCCCATCGGCGAACTGACCCCGGCGGGCCTGCGCAAGCTTTCCGAAGCGGAATTTTCCGGCGAAACGCTTTACGAAGGATGGGCTGCGAGCATCGGCAACGATGAAGCCGCTGCCCTGCTGCGCGCCAACGGCAAGGAAGAAACCGACCACGGAAACCGCCTGCTGCAAGCCGCCGCGCTGCTCGAATCCGCGCTGGCGGGGTGAGTGCCGGCAGCCTCCCGCTCGCCGACCTGCTCACCGGGTTGCTAGCGGCGGAAGGAGGGCTGCCCGCCAGCTACCACACTACAATCGAAGCCCATTGGCGCCCCCTTGCCGCTGCCATCGCGGCAAGGGCTTCGGCCAAGCCGCTCATCGTCGGCGTCAGCGGTTCGCAGGGCAGCGGCAAGTCCACGCTGTGCCTTTGCCTCGAAGTGCTTCTCGGTGAAGCGCATGGCCTCCGGGCCGCCACGCTCTCGCTCGATGATCTTTACCTCACCCGTGACGAGCGGGCCGAACTTGCCCGCACAGTCCACCCCCTCTTCGCCACGCGCGGCGTGCCCGGCACGCACGATGTGCCGCTCGGCACCGCCGTGCTCGCCGCCGTCCGCGCCGGCCAGCGCGGCATCCGCCTGCCGCGCTTCGACAAGGGGCGCGATGACCGGGTGCCCGACGCCGAATGGCCGGTGATCGCCCAGCGCATCGATGTGCTGTTGTTCGAGGGCTGGTGCATGGGCGCCGGTCCGCAGGCGGAGGCGGATCTGCGCAGTCCGGTTAACCGGCTGGAAGCGGAGGAGGACGCGGACGGCACATGGCGCCGCCATGTCAACGTAGCGCTCGCCGGCCCCTACCGCGCGCTGTTCGATGCGCCGGATTATGTTGTCATGCTCGCCGCGCCGGGCTTCGAGGCCGTGCTCGGCTGGCGGCAATTGCAGGAGAGCAAACTGCGCGCCCGCACCGGTGGCGGCATGACTGACGCCGAACTAGCTCGTTTCGTGATGCACTACGAACGCATCACGCGGCACCTGCTTGCCGATCTGCCAGCCCGCGCTGATGTCGTCATCAGGCTCGGCGCGGATCACGTAGTCGGCGCGCTGCAGTATGCCGTTCAGACGAACGAATAAGGGTCGATGTCCACCGCTACCCGCACGCCCGGCGGGAACCGCAGCGGGGCCAGCCATGCGCGGATGAGTTTTTGAACCTCGGCCGATCGCCGCGCCGCGATCAGCAGACGATAGCGGTGCCGGCCACGCAGCAGTGAGAGCGGGGCAGGGGCGGGGCCGAGGATCAGCACGCCGGGCTCATCCGGCCGGGTGCCGCCGATAGCTCGTGCAGCATCGCGCGCCTCGGCCTCGTCCTCGCTCGAAACGATGATCGCCGCCCACCGGCCAAATGGCGGTGCGCCGGCCTCGCGCCGCGCCTCGGTCTCGGCGGCGTAGAACGCATCGCGCTCCCCGCTGGCAAGCGCGGCGATGACTGCGGCCTTGGGGTGCCGCGTCTGGATCAGCACTTCGCCCGCCTTCGCCCCGCGCCCCGCGCGCCCGGCGACTTGCGCGATCTGCTGGTAAGTCCGCTCTGCCGCGCGCAAGTCTCCGCCATCCAGCCCCATGTCGGCATCGACCACGCCGACGAATGTCAGCTGCGGAAAGTGAAATCCCTTGGTCACGAGCTGTGTTCCCACGATCACGTCGATCGCGCCGCCTTCCGCCTGCGCGACAAACGCTGCTGCCGCCGCCGGGCTCGCCAGCGTATCCGACGTGACAACCGCCACCCGCGCGCCGGGCAGCAGTTCGGCCACCTCGTCGGCGATGCGTTCCACACCGGGTCCGCAGGCGACGAGGCAATCGGGCTCGCCACATTCTGGACAGACCGGCGGTGGCGGCACTTCATGGCCGCAATGGTGGCAGGCGAGGCGCTGCGACAGTCGGTGCTCGACCAGCCAGGCCGAACAGTTGGGGCACTTGAAGCGGAAGCCGCAGTGGCGGCACAGCGTGAGCGGCGCATAACCGCGCCGGTTGAGGAACAGAAGGCTTTGCTCGCCCTTTGCCAGCCGGTCGGTGAGCGCATCGACCACGGGCGGCGCGAGCCAGCGCCCGCGCGGCGGCTGCATCTCGGTGAGGTTCACCACTTCGATGCTGGGCAACTGCGCGCCGCCGAACCGGCTTGGCAGCACCAGCCGCCGATAGCGCCCGGCTTCGGCCATCTGCAGGCTTTCCAGCGCAGGCGTCGCGCTCGCCAACACCACCGGCACATGTTCGAAGTGCCCGCGCATCACCGCCACATCGCGCGCGTTGTAGCGCACTCCGTCGTCCTGCTTGAACGCCACCTCGTGCGCTTCATCGACCACGATCAGCCCGAGATCGGCGAACGGCAGGAACAGCGCCGAGCGTGCGCCGACAACAACTTTCGCGCCGCCAAACGCCACTTGCCGCCATGCCCGCCGCCGTTCCGACGCCTTGAGCGAGGAATGCCAGGTGACCGGGGCCGCGCCGAATCGTGCCTCGAACCGCCCGAGAAAGGCCGCCGTCAGCGCGATTTCCGGCAGCAGGACCAGAACCTGCCGGCCTGCATCCAGCGCCGCCGCCACGGCCTCGAAATAAGTCTCGGTCTTGCCCGAGCCGGTCACGCCGTCGAGCAGGAAGGGCTGGAAACGGTGCGCCGCCACCGCCGCCACCATCTCCGCCGCCGCCTTGGCCTGCTGGTCGGCCAGCGCAGGGGCGGCAAAGCCGGGATCGGGAGCGGGGTACGGCCGGTCGCTATCGACCAGCACCGGCTCCAGCAGCCCTTGCGCCAGCATCCCGCGCAGCACCCCCTCTGAAACCCCGGCGACCTCGGCCAGTTCGCGCATGGTGGCCTGTTCGCCGTGCAGCAGATCGAGCGCCTGCAGACGCTGCGGCGTCATGCGGGCAGGTTCCTCGCCGGT
>CANCET010000186.1 GCA_947375105.1 Sphingomonadaceae bacterium | reverse complement strand
CTGGCGCGCGGCTATGTGCTGGTGAAGGGCGCCGACGGCACGCTGATCCGATCGCGCGATGCGGCAGCGGCACAAGCGTTGCTGCAGCTCAAGTTCGCGGACGGCGTGCTCGAGGTGGTGCCCGGCGGCGCGGCCCTTCCCGCCCCGGCTGCCCGCCCTGCACCAAAACCGCGCGCACCCGCGCCGGGCGATGCGCAACCCAAATTGCTTTGAGCGCCCTGACGCATTAGATTGCCTGCCATGCTGATGAATCCTGCCAATCGCCTTGCGCGTCTCCACTACCTGCCAAGCCATTTCCGCCAGCTCAGCGGAGGCGATCACGTCGTCTGCGCGGTGAGCGGCGCGCGGATCGAGCTCGACATGCTGCGCTACTGGAGCGTCGAGCATCAGGAGGCCTACGCCACCGCCGAGATTGCGACGCGCCGCCTGCTCGGCAAGGAATGACGGGCAGGCCCGTCCCTCCAGCCCTCTCTCCAGTGGGTGCGGCGTTGCGAGGTGCTTTGGCCGCGGTGGCCGTGCTCGGCGCATGCGGAGCAAGTCAGGGCCCAGCCGCTTCGGCTGCCGCCCCCGCTGCCCGCCCTGCCCCGACGGCCCCCGTTGCCCCGCAAGCAGAGCCCACCAGCACCGCCGTTGGCGGCGTGCAATATCGCGGCCGGTTGACTCAGGGCGGCTGGCTGCGCGGCACCGCGCCTGCCGGCACGCGCACGGTAACGCTTGGCGGGACGGCGCTGCCGCTCGCACCGGACGGGTCATTCTTCGCCGCGTTTGATCGCGACGCGCCCGCCAGCCTGCCGCTTGCGGTCACGGCGGAGAGCGGGTTTTCCCTGTCCTTACCGCTGGCCATCTCGCCGCGCGCCTGGCGCATCGAATCGATCAATGTCGCCAAGCGCCCGGGCCAGCTGCCCGATGCCGAATTCAAGGCAAAGCGCGCGGCGGAACTGGCTCGCATCGGTGCGGCACGGAAGCAAGGCAGCGCCGCAGCGGGCTGGCGCCAGGCGATGATCTGGCCGGCAGGCGGGCGGATTTCCGGCGAATTCGGAGCCCAGCGCATCTATCGCGGGGAGCCGGGCGCCTATCACGCCGGGATTGATCTGGCCGCGCCGGCAGGGGCGGATATCCGCGCCCCGGCGGACGGCGTGGTGGTTCTGGCGGCGAGCGACGCGCCCTTCACGCTGGAAGGCCATCTCCTCATCCTCGATCACGGCATGGGGCTCACTTCGGCATTCCTGCATTGCTCCGATCTGGTGGTGCATGAGGGTGACACCGTCGCGCAGGGCCAACTGCTTGGGCACGTTGGCATGACCGGCCGTGCAACGGGGCCGCACCTGCACTGGGCGTTGACCTGGCAGGGACGGCGGCTCGACCCGCGCCTGTTTGCCACACCCCAGCGCTGATCGTGGCCGCCGCGCACATTTCTTTCCTGAACTAGCGGCCAGTGCGTAAATTGTTATGCCTGTGCCGATCCGGATGTAATTTATGAGCGCTTGGGCCTGACCCAGGCCGATTTTCGCGCGTTGCGCGGAACCGACAGTGTGTTGCACTCTCGCCACACGGCGGGGACGTTTTACGCCGTGCCCCAAGAACATCCTTCCAAGAACAGGGCGAAATCTACCACTAGGCGCCATCGTTTCTCGTAACGCGAATAGCCTTAGTCATGTCCGGCGCAGACCGAACGGCAGGCGATTTCGCAGCGAGAGACTTCTTCCGGCGGCCCTGGGGATCTGGGCCGCCCATTGAAGGGACTGGACACGTGAAGACCAACAAGAATCTTGAGCGCTTTGGCGCGCTGAAGAACGGGGCCGCACCTTTCGCAGTCGCGCTCGCACTCGTTTCCGCTCCTGCGTTCGCGCAGCAGGCCGCTCCGCAGGCTGATGCCGCGACCGAAACGAACGAGCCCACCGCGATCGTCGTTACCGGCAGCCTTATCCGCAACCCCAACCTCGTGCAGGCCACGCCGGTCAACGTGACCACGGCTGACACGATCGCCCTCAAGCAGTCGAACACCGCTGAAGAAGTTCTGCGCACCGTTCCCGGCATCGTGCCGAACATCGGTTCGGCCGTGAACAACGGCGCGACCGGTTCGACCTACGTCGACCTTCGCGGCCTCGGTTCCAACCGCAACATCGTGCTGCTCGATGGCCAGCGCATCGTCCCGGCCGACCTTCAGGGCCGCGTCGACCTCAACAACATCCCGCTCGCCCTGATCAGCCGCGTTGACGCGCTGACCGGTGCGGCCGTGACCACCTATGGTGCGGACGCCATCACCGGCGTCGTCAACTTCGTCACCAAGAAGGATTTCGCCGGCGTCGACATGGCCGTGTCGAACCAGATCACCGAAAAGGGTGACGGCAACTACTTCCGTGCGGACGTCACCACCGGCGTCAACTTCGACGACGGCCGCGGCAACGCGGTGCTGAGCCTCGGCTACCAGCACTCGAACCCGGTCTATCAGGGCGCGCGCGATTTCTCGAACATCCAGCTGGACAGCTTCTCGGGCACCGCTGGCGGTTCGGGCACCACGGCCCCTTCGCGCTTCTCGCTCAACGGTGAAAACCGCCAGATCGATCCCGCAACCGGCCTGCTGAAGACCAAGGCTGCGGGCTTCAACGCCTTCAACTTCAACCCCTACAACATCTTCCAGACGCCGTTCCAGCGCTTCAACATCTTCGCCCAGGCGAACTATCAGCTCTCGGACGCGGTTGAAGTCTACACGCGCGGCCTGTTCTCGAAGAACACCGTCAAGACGATCATCGCACCGTCGGGCCTGTTCGCCGAATCGGTGACGATCCCCTACAGCAACCCGTTCCTGCCGGCCGGCGCCGCTGGCCAGTTCTGCGATGCCAATGGCCTCTCGTCTGCGGAATGCGTCGCGGCCCGCGCTGCCACGGATCCGACCGATCCGAACTACAAGACCTTCACCACCACCGTGCGTCGCCGCTTCGTCGAAACCGGCACCCGCAACTCGCAGTACACGACCAACGTGTTCGACTACTCGCTCGGCTTCCGCGGCGCGCTGACGAAGACCGTGAACTGGGATATCCGCGGCAGCTACGGCGAAAGCGACCGTCTGCAGACCATCACTGGCTACGTGCTCAAGTCGCGCGTGCAGGATGCCCTGCTCGCGACCGACAAGAACACCTGCCTCAGCAAGAACGACGGCTGCGTTCCGATCAACATCTTCGGCCCGGCCGGTTCGATCACGCCGCAGCAGGCCGCCTACACGCTGTCGCCCTCGACCAGCGCGAACAACACCTCGCTGCTGCAGGTTCGCGGCCTGCTTTCGGGTGACTTCGGCCTGACCGTTCCCACCGCCAGCGAGCCGATCGGCTTCGCAGCCGGTGCGGAATACCGCAAGTACCACGCCGCTCAGGTCTCCGACACGCTGTCGAAGACCCCGGGCGAGCTGGGTGGTGCGGGCGGCGCCGCTCCCGACATCGACGGTGCCTACAGCGTGTGGGAAGGCTACGGCGAACTCGTTGCGCCGCTGGTTTCCGACAAGCCGTTCTTCAAGAGCCTGACTGTCGAAGGCGGCGTCCGCTATTCGCGCTACAAGGTGCGCGGCGGCGGCAACCCGACCGAGACCTGGACCTACAAGTTCGGTGGCAGCTGGGAGCCCGTTGATCAGCTCAAGCTGCGCGCCAACTACTCGCGCGCCGTTCGTGCACCGAACATCGCCGAACTGTTCACGCCCAACACCGTTGGCCTGACCAACCTGGCGCAGGATCCCTGCGCTGGCGCGGCTCCGCTCACCAACGCCAACCTCAAGGCGATCTGCCTTGCACAGGGCGCTCCGGCCAACTCGATCGGCAACATCGCCAACCCGACTGCGGCTCAGGCCAACATCACGTCGGGCGGCAATATCAACCTGAAGCCCGAAAAGGCGACGACCTACACCATCGGTGCGGTCGTTCAGGGCCTGTCGTTCCTGCCCGGGTTCTCGGGTTCGGTGGACTACTACAACATCAAGGTCACCGACGAAATCGGCACCCCGCTGCCGGCCGACCTTGTCAACGCCTGCTTCGGCAACGTCACTGCCGCCAGCGCCTCGGATCCGGCTTGCACGATCATCCGTCGCGATCCGTCGACGGGTGGTCTTGACGGCAGCCCGGCGACGACCAAGGGTCTGTTCGGCGGTCTGTCCAACCAGGGCAAGCTGTTCACCGACGGTGTCGATGTCATCGTGAACTATCAGCGTCCGCTGGGTTCGGTGAAGTGGGCTGCGAGCGTCGTGTGGAACCAGACGTTGCACTCGAAGTTCAAGGCAACGCCGTCCGCCTTCGACCGCGACTGCGTTGGCTACTACTCGGTGAACTGCTCGTTCACCGGTTCGATCCAGCCGAAGCGGACTTGGTCGGTGCAGAACACCTTCACGTTCAAGGGCGGCACGGACGTGTCGTTCCTGTGGCGTCACCAGTCTGGCGCGCGGTTTGAGCCCTGCAACGCCGTCGAAACCTGCACGCCGCGTGCCTTCAACGGCACGATCCCGGCTGACAGCGGCGCGCTCAGCGGCCAGCAGGTCGACTTCGGCAAGATCTACGCCCACGACTACCTCGACCTCACGACGCGCTTCAACATCGAGCAGATCACCTTCACCCTCACGGTGCAGAACCTGTTCAACACGAAGCCGCCGATCGTCGGCAACACGATCGGTTCGACCAGCTACAACAGCGGCAACACCTACCCGTCGTCATACGACGCGCTGGGCCGCCGCTTCGCAGTCGGCGCTCGCGTCAAGTTCTGATCCCACCGGATCAAGAGCTTCAAATCGGGGGGTGGGCAGCAATGCCCGCCCCCTTTTTTGTGCGCCCCCTATCTCTGCCGGCAAGTAGCGGGAGTTGACCTGAGCCCGGGCCCGTCCGATGGCTCAGGCATGGCCGAAGATCTCGAAAATGCCGCACGAGCGGCGGCTGCTGCACTGCAAGCTGGCCGCGTGACGGCAGCCGATTGCACCACGCTCGGCTGGTATCGCGCGGTCTCGGGCGATCACGCCGCAGCCGCCGCGCTGTTCGAACGTGCGCTCCAGCTCAACCCGCGCGAGGTGGAAGCCATGGTCGGCCTTGCGGGCCTGCACCGTGCGGCGGGCCGCTTGCGCGATGCCGCCCTGCGCTGCGATGCCGCGATTGCCGCCGCGCCCGGCTATGCCGACGCATGGCTCGAACGCGCCTATGTCATGGCGGCCGGCGGCGTGATGGACGAAGCGAAGCGTTGCTACGGCGAAGTGCTGGCCCGCGCGCCGGCCCATCCAGCCGCGCACGCCGGCCTTGCCGCGATTGCCGCGCGCGATGGCGAGGCCGAGGCCGGGCGCCGCCATGCGCAGGCGGCACTCGCGGCCGATCCGGCGAACACCAGCGCCATCGCCGCGCTGGCCGCTATCGAACTCGAAGCAGGATCAGCGCAAACCGCCCGCGATCTGATCGAACCGGCCTTGGCGCGCATGGCCGCCCCATCGCCCGAGCGGATGGAATTGCTCCACACGCTGGGCGAGGCCTGCCACCGGCTGCGCGATCATGCGGCAGCCTATGCGGCCTATGCCCGCGCCAAGCAGGATTTCGCCGCTGTCCACGCCGCGACCTTCGCCGGACGGCCCGCGCACCGCGATTTCATCGCCGGAGTGACAGAGGGCCTGGCGGCGATGGATTGCACGGCCTGGCCGCCGGTGGAGAAGAACGATGGCCCACCCCACCTGTTCGTCCTCGGCTATCCGCGCAGCGGCAACACTCTGCTGGAGAACGTGCTCGCCTCGCTACCCGGCACCGCTGCCATCGAGGAAATGCCGACCTTGCGCGAAGCCGACCTAGCGTTTCTCGCCGAGCCCGGCGGCCTCGCGCGGTTTGCCACCCTCGATGAAGCCGCGCTTGGTCCCTATCGCACCGCCTATTGGCAGCGCGCGGCGCAGGCCCTGTCGCGCGATCCAGCCGGCACGGCGCTGGTCGATATGGACCCGCTGAAGTCGATCCGCCTGCCGCTCATCGCGCGGCTGTTTCCGGCGGCAAAGGTCCTGCTGGTCCGCCGCGATCCGCGCGATGTCGTGTGGAGCTGCTTTCGCACCAGCTTTGCGCTCAGCAATGCGGCGATGGATTTCACCACGCTGGAAGGCGCGGCGCGGCACTATGACGCCTTGATGCGGCTGACCGACATCGCGCTCGCCAAGCTGCCGCTGGCGGTGCACGAGGTGCCCTATCACCGCATGGTGCAGGATTTCGACGCGACCACGCAAGGCATCTGCGCGTTCATCGGCATGGCATGGACCGAGGATTTGCGACGCTTCGACCGCACCGCAAAGACGCGCGGAGTCTCGACCGCCAGCGCCCGGCAAGTGCGGCGCGGGCTGTATGACGGCACGCGGCAGTGGGAGCCCTATGCCGAATGGCTCGAACCCGTGATGCCGATCCTTGCGCCGTGGATCGAGAAGCTGGGTTACGCGTCCTGAAGCAGCGGATTGGGCGCATCCATCGCGATGCCCGCCTGTGCCGCCAGTTTCTCCGCCCACGCGCAGACCAGATCGATTTCGTCCGCATGCGCGCCGCGTGCCTGGGCATATTCGGCCCGCCGCTGTTCCGGCGTGAAGGCCGCGCCCGATTTGGAATGCCGGGTAAACGCCGGCCCTGCGGCGATGCGGGCGACCGCCGCAGGTTCGAGCGCGAGGCCATAGTGCGCGGCGGCAGCGGCGATGGTGCGCGCAGGATCGCCGGTAAGTTGTTCCGACGTCAATGTGCGCAGCCGCTCGGGGCCAAGCTTGCGGGCAAGGTGCGCGAACAGCCGGTGCTGCGCCAGCCAGCCGGTCGCGGCCACTTGCAGGTCGCTCTGGCGAAACACGTCCTCCGCACCGATCCCCAGCGGCTCGATCATCCCGGCGCTGAGGTAGCCCGCCATCAGTTCACGCACCCACAAGCGGCAAGGCAATCCCTTGCGCACGACCGAGACGAGGACCGTTTCGAGCGGGGCA
>CANCET010000185.1 GCA_947375105.1 Sphingomonadaceae bacterium | reverse complement strand
CGAGATCGTGCGGCGGGGTGATGAAGCCGACGCGCAGGGTGCGGAACTGGGGGCGCGCGGAGACTTGCGCCATGACGGGGGAGCCGCAGGCGGGGCAGAACGAATGGGTGAGGGTGTTGCCGCTGGCGGCGGTGTAGGCATGGGCGGCGAGCGGGCCGGTGATTGTCACCTGCTCGGTCAGGAACATGGCGTTGGTGCTGTGCGATCCGCCCGCGAGCTGCTGGCACTGGCGGCACCAGCACTGGCGCACCGCGATGGGCGCGTCTGCGGCGATCTCGGCGGTGACGGCGCCGCAGGCGCAAGCTCCGGTATAGGCCATGGGCGTTCCCTCACATTTGGGATTGTTAGGTAAACAAACAATTTGCAGGCTGCGGGCAATCCGGAGAGGACACCCAAAACCATGCTCAAGCTCTACAGTTTCGGCCCCGCGGCCAACTCGATGAAGCCGCTGCTCACGCTCTATGAGAAGGGGCTGGCCTTCGAGAAGAACCGGCTCGATCCGGCAAAGTTCGAACATCATACCGACTGGTTCAAGGCGATCAACCCGCGGGGTCAAGTGCCTGCCCTGGTCGATGGCGCGCATGTGATCACCGAAAGCACGGTGATCTGCGAGTACCTTGAGGACGAATACCCGACGCAGGTTTCGCTGCGCCCGGCGACATCGGCGGGCAAGGCGGCGATGCGCGTGTGGACCAAGTGGGTGGACGAGTATTTCTGCTGGTGCGTCTCCACCATCGGCTGGCACCGCTATGTGGGCAACATGGTGAAAGCGCTTTCGGACGCGGAGTTCGAGGAGAAGGTTGCCGCGATCCCGGTGGTGGAGCAGCAGGTGAAATGGCGGCGCGCGCGCGAGGGCTTTCCGCAGGACATGCTCGACGAGGAAATGCGCAAGATCGCCTACTCCGTGGAGCGGCTGGACGCGCACTTGCGCGAGCATGAGTGGCTGGTGCCGGGGCAGTATACGCTGGCGGATATCTGCAACTTCGCCATCGCCAACGGGATGCAGTTCGGATTTCCCGAGTTCGTCAGCAAGGACAAGACCCCGGGGCTGCTGCGCTGGATCGAGCAGATCAACGCGCGGCCTGCGGCGCGCGCGATGTTTGCCGAAGTGGAGCTGGAGAAGCTGGGGCCGCGGGATTGAAAAGCTGATGGATTTGCGTTGATCTGCTCTCCGTCACCCCGTGCTTGACACGGGGTTTGGCTGTTCTTTGGGCGCGGCGTCGAACAAGAAAAGCCAAGGCCCGGATCAAGTCCGGGCCGACGATTCCATCTAGCGTCATCAGGCTCCAGACGCGCGCGCGCCTCTCGTGGGCCCTCTCCCCTGAAAGGGAGAGGGCTTTCAAACCGGCGGCGGGCCTTTCGGGTGCCGGGTGAAGTGATCAGGGATGGGGGCCCAACTGGGCGCGCTTTCCGTCCAGATCGCAGCCGTTGGCGGGCAGAGTTCGGGATCATCAAGCGTGCCTGCGCGCACGCGCATCGGCAGGCCCTTGGGGCTTACCGTGCGGCTGTACATCTGGCTGCCGCAGACCTTGCAGAAGCCGCGCTCCACCGTGTTGCCGCTGTCCGCTATCATCGTGAACAGCGCCAGATCGCCGGCGATCGTGACCGCTTCCTCCGGGAACAACACGTTGACCGTGGCCGAACCGCTGGCGATGCGCTGGCAATCGCGGCACCAGCACATGCGCGCGCCCAAGGGATCGGCACTGATCGTGTAGCGCACTGAGCCGCAGAGGCATCCGCCGGGGTGGGTCATGTCTCGCTCCCAGTCTGAGTTATGATGATATTGTACGCAGGCAGGATTACTGCTTCCAGCCAGCCAGTAGTCGGTAGTGCCTGACGATTCGGCCTGCCTCCTTGATGCGAGGAGGTATTCTGCTGCCCAAAGTAATCTTCCGAGTTGGCCAATAGCAGCTTGCCAACGCTCGGATGGGTGTTGTTAGTTGCAACTCCAACGCCCAATACACTCCGATCCTTCCACCTTCAATTCGCCTGACCCGCGAAGCCGAGATTTCAGACCAACTAATCGGGGTAGAGGCAATCCATGTCGGGAGGACTATGCCAGTCTCGTCGATGATGGCGTCAGGTTGATTGCTGAAAAGCCTGCAGGCACCTTGAAAGGCAATCCAAAAGCATACGGATGCCAACGGAATTGAGATAATCGTCAGCAAGATTTCTTTGGCCGGGCTCTCTTGCTTTACGAACGACCAGTCGAAGTACCCCGCCGGACCGAACGATGCGAAAACAATGCCCATCAGCGCGGTCAACACTAGTGCAACGAAATCGTTCGTTCGGCCGCCCAGATCCAGCACCATGTAAGGTGCTGGGTCGAGGGCATCATCAGCCAGCTTAGTTCCCCGGCCGCCGCGCCATGAAGGCGAGGCGTTCGAACAGCATCACGTCCTGCTCGTTCTTGAGCAGCGCGCCGTGCAAGGGGGGTATCGCCTTGGTCGGATCGCGGTTTTGCAGCACGTCGAGCGGCATGTCCTCGTTGAGGAGCAGCTTGAGCCAGTCGAGCAGTTCCGAGGTCGAGGGCTTCTTCTTGAGGCCAGGGACTTCGCGCACTTCGTAAAAGATATCCATCGCCTTGGTGACAAGGGTCTTCTGGATGCCGGGGAAGTGCACGTCGATGATCGACTGCATCGTCTGCCGATCCGGGAACTTGATGTAGTGGAAGAAGCAGCGGCGCAGGAACGCGTCGGGCAGTTCCTTCTCGTTGTTCGAAGTGATGACGACGATCGGGCGCTCCTTGGCGGCGATCGTCTCGTGCGTTTCGTAGACGTCGAAGCTCATCCGGTCGAGCTCCTGAAGGAGATCGTTCGGGAACTCGATGTCCGCCTTGTCGATCTCGTCGATCAGGAGGACGGGGAGCTGCGGCGAGGTGAAGGCCTCCCACAGCTTGCCACGGCGGATGTAGTTCGAGATTTCGTGAACACGCGGATCGCCGAGCTGGCCATCGCGAAGGCGGGCTACCGCGTCGTATTCGTAGAGGCCCTGCTGCGCCTTGGTGGTGGACTTGATGTTCCACTCGATCAGCGGCGCGCCGACAGCTTTTGCGATTTCATGCGCCAGCACGGTCTTGCCGGTGCCGGGCTCGCCCTTCACCAGCAGCGGGCGGCGGAGCAGGACGGCGGCGTTGACCGCGACCTTGAGATCATCGGTGGCGACGTAATTGCTGGTGCCTTCGAAGCGCATGTCCTGTCCCTGTATGGCGTCTGGATGTAAGGGCCGGTGTCCCTGCGATGTTTAACCGACCGGTTAGACCGTAGGGGCCTCGTGCCGGACAGGCAAGAGCTTCGATGATGAGCAGGCGCGCGCCCTATCAATTTGGGCTGCGGCATTTTCCCGTGTTGGTGCGCTCCACGGTGCCGTCATCGTCATAGCGGATCTGCATGGTCAGGCCGTCGCTGGCCAGCCAGCGGATCGTCGCGCTGTACCAGTTGCCATCACTCCACTGGCATTCGATCGAGCTGCCCGCCTGCCAATCGAACGTGCGGACCTCGCTGCTGATGCGCGTCTCGCGCGTGCCATCGTCGAACTGGATGGTGAGCGCCGAACCGCTTTTGCCCACGACCACGCCGGGGAAAGTCTGTGCGCTGTCATGCCAGGGGGCGAGCACCCAATCGCCGACATCATGTGCGGCGGCCGGGGTGGCAATCACCAGCGAAGCCAAAACGAGTGCGAGGGCCGCGCGCCCCGTTTTCAAACGTGCGGCGCGGCGAAACGACAGGGTGGCGTGCATGGAGGTCCCCCACATTCACTGACCGCGAGACCGAAAAACCCGGAAGATCGCCGCGTCGGTGATACCGGAATATGCTTATGAAAGCATTCGGCACAAATCAATCGCCGACTGATCGCAATCAGTGGGCGAACCACCTCACCGCGACAGACTGATACAGCGCAGGGCGTTGCCGCCCCGGGTCTGGCCGTGTAGGCGAGGCGCCATGCCATCCGTCCCAGCAGTCAGCGCCGCGCGCTACGCTCCGTCGCGCCGCGATCGGGCCGTTTCGTTCGTGCTGGCGGTGCTGACCGGTATGTTCCTCGTTTTCGTGCTCGTCACGATGAGCGGGGTTGTGGGCGGTGGGGCCGATGCCGGGGGGCAGCTGGTGGCGATCAACATCGCTCCGCCTGCCGCCGAAAAGGCCAAGGCGAAAGCCCTGCCCAAGCAGGACGAGAAGCGCGAGACGGTGCAGACGGTGACGCCGCCGCCGCCAAAGCGGCTGCCTCATGTCGATGTGCCCAGCAAGAACCAGGTCGAATGGCCGCCGGGCTTCATCCACATGAGCCGCACCGATCTCGCCAAGGCGGATATCAGCAAGATCAAGCCCGCGGGAGGCGGCGGATCGACCGGTGCCGCAAGCGGCGGCGGCGGCAGTGCCGAAGGGGCTGGCGAAGGGCCGGGCGGCGCTCGGGTCTACAATGCTGAGTGGTACCGCGAGCCCACGAACGCGGAGCTTTCCCCCTACATGCACGCGGCGCGGGGCGGATCGAGCGGCGACTGGGCGATGATCATTTGCCGCACGGTGGAGCGATTCCATGTCGAGGACTGCCGCGAGGTGGACGAGAGCCCGCGCGGATCGGGCCTGGCGCGGGCGCTGCGGCAGGCGGCGTGGCAATTTCTGGTGCGGCCGCCGCGCGTGGACGGCAAGGCGCAGGTCGGTACGTGGGTGCGCATCCGCTTCGACTTCAAGGCCGCGAAGCGCGAAGATGCAGCGGCGGGCGCGGATTAGGATGCTTGAGCGAGGCCCCCGCCTGCGCATGGGCGCGGGAGGGGGCTGCGTGGGGCCTGCGGGGGCGCGCGATCAGAATTCGGACCAGTTGTCCTCGGCGATGCTCACAGCGAGATTGCCGTGGGTCGGGGCGGGCATGGCCGCCGGGAGCGGGCGTGGCTGGCTGCCATGCATCGCAGTGGCAGGGCGCGGGGCGGCTGGTGTGCTGTAGCCCTGTGTGCTGGAGTTCTGCGAGCTGTAGCTAGCGCTGCTGTAACCGGCAGCGGCAGGCGTGCTGATACCGGTGCCGCGGAAACGCGCGACGAGATTGGCGAGATTGGCGGCCTGTCCTGAAAGATTGCGCGAGGCGGCGGCGCTTTCCTCGACCATCGCGGCGTTCTGCTGGGTCATCCGGTCAAGCTCGCCCATGGTCACGTTGACCTTCGAGATGCTGGTCGCCTGATCGACCGCGGCCGTGGCGATGCCTTCGACCAGCGAGCCGATATCGGCAACCTGGGTGATGATCGCATCGAGGGCTTCACCGGTTTCGTTGACGAGGTGGACGCCCATTTCAACGTGCTGCGCGCTGCCGCTGATGAGGCCCTTGATATCGCGTGCCGCTTCGGCCGAGCGCTGGGCAAGTGCGCGCACTTCATTGGCAACAACCGCGAAGCCGCGCCCCGCTTCACCGGCGCGGGCTGCCTCGACCCCTGCGTTCAGGGCGAGGAGGTTGGTCTGAAAGGCGATGCCATCGATCAGGTCGATGATCTGGGTGATGGTCTTCGAGCTTTCGACGATGCTGTCCATCGCGCTGACCGCGCGCTTGACGACATCACCGCCGGCGTTGGCGCGGTCGGTCGCGCGGACAATGGTTTCGCGCACGGCACCGGCGTTGTGGGCGCTCTGTTCGACCTTCGATGTGACTTCGCGCATCGCGTTGGCGGCGGATTCGAGGCTGGCTGCCTGCTGTTCGGTGCGCGAGGCCAGATCATCGGAGGCGGCGCGAATCTCGGTAGAACCGGTCTGGACGCTGGTGGCGGTCCCAGCGACCGAGCCGATCACTTGTTCGAGTTCGGTTGCCATCGCATTGAAGTCGGTCTTGAGGCGGGCAAAGGGGCCCTCCAGCGCGGCGGTGACGCGGGCGGAGAGATCGCCTTCCTTGAAACTGGCGAGTGCAGCGCCGACCGTGTTGACGATCAGTTCGACCTGCTCGGACTTGCTCCGTTCGGCACGGGCGAGTTGATCCTGCAGCGCGCGCATGGCCCGGCCCAGCGCGCCGACTTCATCCTGCGTATCGGCGACCTGGAGCGCGCTATCGAGGCGACCATCGGCGAGTTCCTGGATCGCGTTGGTGATCTGGCCAACCGGGCGGGCGACGAGCCGAACCATCATCAGATAGATGCCGCCCAGCGCCGCGAGCAGCGCAAGCGTGGCCATGGAGCCGGTCCACAGCGCCATCGAGTAGGCCGAGGCCGCTTCAACCCCGGCCACTTGGATGTGATGCTTCTGGTAGGACGCGAGATCGGTGAGCGCCTTGGTGGTGACTTCGACCGGTTCGTTGGACGTAACCAGCCGGGCGAGTGCCTCGGCGGTGCGGCCCTGGGAGGAAAGCTGGATGATCTGGCTGGTATCCTGGCTCATCTGCTGCCAGCCGTTCTTGAAGGCCTTCAGATAAGCCTTTTCCTTGTCGTCGAGATCGGTTGCCTCGAACGCTGCGGTCTGGGTGCTGATGATCTTCTGGTTGGAAGCGATCGCGGCCTCGGCATCGGCGCGCTCGTATTGGTCGGCGGCGAGCAGGTGGGAGCGCAGGGCGTTTTCGAACTCGGCCATCGCGATGTTGATGTTGTCAGCCGCGAGTGCCTGGGGGACGTGATCCTCGGCCACTGCGATTTCCGCGCTGCGCATCGCATTCATCCGCCAGACCATCGTGCCGATCGCGGCGACAACAACCAGCGAAAGCACCGCGAACAGCACCGCGAGCTTGCGACCGATGGGAGCGTTCCTGAGATAATCCATGCCGTTTGAGCCCGTCGCTGACGCTGCGCGGGACTGCGCAGCGGATTTCGCGGACCGTATTAGGCGCAGGGAGCCTGCAAGGGCGTTTGGCGGTGGCTAGGGTGAAACCCGCAGGGCGCAGTTAAAATCGGCTGAACTGCTTGGACATGTTTCAGGCGTCGATCATTTCCGGATCGAGTTCACCTGCGCGGTTCTGGATGAACATGAAGCGCTGGGCAGGGTCGCGGCCCATGAGGCGGTCGACGAGATCCTTCACGGCCGCGCGGCCTTCGTATTC
>CANCET010000184.1 GCA_947375105.1 Sphingomonadaceae bacterium | reverse complement strand
TGGACCGAGTTGACCCGGATGCGGCTGGGGAGGGCGATGGCTTCAAGCGCGGTGGTCTTGGTCAGCAGCCGCACCGCACCCTTGCTTGCGGTATAGGCAGCGGCGCCGGGCGATCCGCGCAATCCGGCGGTGGAGGATATATTCACGATCACGCCGGTGCCGCGAGGCTGCATCACGCGCACGGCGTGCTTGCAGCCAAGGAACGTGCCCTCGACATTGACGGCCATGACCAGCCTGAAGTCCTCTATCGTGGTTTCCGCCGTGGTGCCCATGCGGATCACGCCCGCAGCATTGACGAGGCCGTCCAGCCGGCCGTGCTCCTTGATGATGGTCTCGGCGAGCGCCTGCCAGTCCGTTTCGCTGGTTACGTCGAGCCGGTGCGCTGTCACGCCAGCGATGGCAACCTGGGCGAGATCGGCGCCGTGGACCACCGCGCCCTCGGCGATCAGCCGCTCGGCCGTCCTGCGTCCGATCCCGGATGCCGCGCCGGTTACAAGAATGATCCTGTCTGAAAATCTGCCGCCCATCATGCTCTCCCGTGCCAGGCTTGTGCGGATTGCCGAAAGGGACTTTGCGGTCAGCCGCCTCCCTGCTTCTTCTGGATTGCCGCGCGCAGGATCGATTTCGTGTGATCCAGCATGTCGGCAATGACTTCGCTCGAAAGCTGTCCGGCGAGCTGGCCATAGGCCATGCCTTCAAGCAGGTAGTGGGCGATATTGCCCGCCTTCATCACCTCGCGGTCGCGGTAGCTCCACCCGAAGGCCCGCCGCGCGGTTTCGTACCATTCGCCGAGGAAGTCCTGATAAAGCGGGGCGAAAGCTTCGGTGAGATCGGGATCGCTGCGGGCCAGCAGCACGAGCTCCTGGTAGGCGAGGAAGTCCCGCTCGCCGAGGTGCTTCCAGTGCGTGTCGACGATCTGCGCAGCGAGGTCATCATCCGGCTTGATGTTGGCAAGATCGGCGCGGAATTGCTGGACGCGGCGGGCATTGATGTGCGCGATCACGGCGCAGAGCAGCTCGCGCCGCGTGGCGAAATGATACTGCACCGCCCCGCGCGAAATCTGCGCCCGGTCAGCGATCACCGCGATGGAAACTTCGTGCGATTTGCCTTCCTGCAGGCAATCGATCGCGGCTTCGAGCACGCGCAGACGCATCGCCTCGCTCTTGGCCATTTGCCTCGGGGAGGCGCCGACAGTGCGTGATGGTGAACGCCGGGTACGGCCCGCGGGGCGCTGTGCCTGATCTGCACCGGCGTCGCTTGCCGACGCATCCTGATCGCTGGCTGTCCCGAGGTCCGATCGCAGTTCCATGCTTGTTTCGTCTGGGCATTTGCCGGCGTGAGTCAAGCCTCGGGCGGTTTCCTATCATAAAAACCAGCCACATGGCTTGTTTATTGACAGCCTGTCTCTGCACTGTAGTTTCAAAAAACAAGCTAGCTGGCATGTTTTAACGCCGCAGCACGATTGGGAGAGCGCAAGGTGCGCGTCAGCGGGAACGGATCCTGCCGACGCGACATGCCCGGCAAGACCGGCCAGCTCTCTCGCGTGCCAGGCGGCCGTGAGCACCTTGGGCAAGGATGGCTGGGTAATGGCGAAGATCGAAGACCGACTGATTGAGGCTTTGGGGGCCGACAAGAAGGACACCCAGGCGCCGGCGTTCGTGCCGCGCAAGCCCATTCCGGTCATTGGCTACCAGCGCATCGACGGCGAACGTTTCCACAATCGCGAATTCATGCAGCGCGAATGGGACCATGTCTGGACGAAGACCTGGAACGTCGGTTGCCACGTCTCCGAACTCGCCGAACCGGGCGACTTCCGCCTGCATTCGCTGGGCAAGGAATCGCTCCTGTTCGTCCACTCGAACGACGGCGAGATCCGCGGATTTTTCAACGTCTGCCAGCATCGCGGCAATCTGCTGTGCCAAGTGGATTCCGGTTCGCTCGACAAGTTCACTTGCCCCTACCACGGCTGGAAGTGGAACAACGACGGCACGCTGAACATGATCGCGCGCCCCGAACTGTTCGCGCAGTACCGTGACGGAGTGCCGCAGGGCGAAATCGATCTCGCGGCCATTCGCACCGAGATCTGGGGCGGCTGGGTGTGGTTCAACCTCGACCGGCATGCGATCGGCCTCAGGGAGTATCTCGGCGAGGCGGGGTCGCACCTCGAGACCTACGAGCTTGAAAACTTCACGCTGGTAGACAGCGCCACGTTCGAATGGAACGGCAACTGGAAGCACGCGCACGACGCCTTCAACGAAAGCTACCACTTCGAATCGCTGCACTCGGATTTCATGAACATCACCGAGGGCTACGACGTCCCGATCGAGCTGCTCGGCATGCACAGCCGCATGATCAACTTCAATCTCACCGTCAGCGAACTTCTTGGCAATGCCGAAGAACTGACGCCGCTGCGGGAGAAGTTCCTCGGGATCGGCACGCTCGTGCCTGCGGATTACAAAGGCAGCCTGAAGGACATCCATC
This sequence comes from Sphingomonadaceae bacterium, assembly GCA_947375105.1. Classification (GTDB taxonomy): domain Bacteria; phylum Pseudomonadota; class Alphaproteobacteria; order Sphingomonadales; family Sphingomonadaceae; genus Novosphingobium. The sequence continues at coordinate 4,524 of CANCET010000184.1, read as the reverse complement.
TCGAGGTGATCAAGGCCAAGCGGGCGATCGAGAACGACACCTACATGCCCTATCGCCGGATGAACGACGAACAGCTTGTCCATCAGTATCATTATACGTTCTTTCCGGGCACGACGCTGACCCAGACCCCGGAAAGCTCGATCATGTTCCGCTATCGGCCGCATCCGACCGATCCGGGCATCTGCTACTATGATTTCCTCATCACCGAGCGCCGCGCCCCCGGGTCCGAGCCGCCTGTCGTCAATCACCGCACCTATCGGCACGGCGAACTGACCGACTATGCCGAGGCCTTCGACGGCACCTTCGATCCGTTCCTTGCCAATGTGCTCAAGCAGGACGGGTCCAACATGCCCACGATGCAGCAGGGCACCGGATCGCTGGGCTTCCGCGGGATGATCCTGGGCGATCAGGAAGTGCGCATCCGGCACTTTCACCAGCAGATCGATCGCTGCCTGATGAGCGACTACCCATGGCTCCACAACGCCTGAACCCATGCCAGACGCCCCGCGCGACCACGATCCGCGGCAATGAACAAAAGAGGGGAGAGAACCAATGAATCAATGCCCAACAGGAGCCAATTTCCTGCGTACCGCAGCCTCGTCTGCCGCACTGGCGTTCCTTCTTGCATCGAACGCCGCGCTGGCCCAGCAGGCGCAGGCTGGCGCTACCGACAACAAGGATGAGAGCGAGATCATCGTGACGGCGCAGCGCCGCGAGCAGACGCTGGCGTCTGTGCCGCAGGCAGTGCAGGGGATCAGCGGCGAAACGCTGCTGCGCTCGGGCGTGACCGACATTGCGCAGGCGATCTCGCTCGTGCCGAGCGCGACCACCGGCGCCACGATCGGTGCCGGCAGCACGACCTACCAGATCCGCGCCATCGCCGCGTCCGAGACGGATGGCGATCCGGCGGTCGGCTACTACCTCGACAACTTTGCCTTCACGATGCCTGGCCGTCCTTATGCGCCGGTCGCGACGTTCTACGACCTCAAACGCGTGGAAGTTCTGCGCGGGCCTTCGGGCACACTCTATGGCCTTGGTTCGATCGGCGGCACGATCAAGGTGCTGACCAACGATCCCGAGCTTGACCGCAATGCCGCATCGGTGCGCGCGAGCGGCAACCTCGTGACCGGGGGCAAGCCCGGCTACTCGGGCGATGTGATGCTCAACCTCCCGCTGTTGACCGACAAGGTCGCGCTGCGCGGGGTGATCACCTACAAGCGCACCGGCGGCTATGCAGACATCATCCCGACCGGGGTGAAGAACGACAACTACGCGACCAGCTTCACCGGCCGCGTCAAGCTGCTGGCCAAGCCGACCGACAACCTGACGATCCGCCTTTCGGCATGGCGCAACAACACCAAGCAGAACTGGTCGGATCGCATCACCTTCTCCGATCCCGCCAGCATCGACCAGCGCTTCGGCGAGGCGCTGTCCGACTACTGGCTGTTCAGCGGTGACATCGAGTACGACCTCGGCTTCGCCACGCTGCAAAGCTCGACCGGTCACATCAAGAACACGGTCATCTCCAACAATGGCGGGTTCATTCCCGGCATCGGCAACTTCACCTCGCTCTGGCCGCTGACGACGCACAACTTCAACGAGGACGTGCGGCTGACCTCCTCCGGCAACGGCCCGCTGCAGTACATCGTCGGCTTCTTCTACCAGAAGGGCGATACCTTCGGCGGCCAGACCGTGCAGCTGCCAGACTTCACCGTGGCACCCGGCGTGCAGGGCTTCAACACCGTCAACGACAAGAACCAGCTCTTCAGCCAGGGCTGGGCGGTCTATGGCGAAGCGACCTATTCGATGCTGGACCGCAAGCTCGATCTCACCGTCGGCGGGCGCTACTACAAGGAAAAGCGCCGGTTCGAGGAGAACAGCCAGCTCGAGATCGCGGGCGGCGTGATCCCCAATCGCAGCACCACCCGTTCGAGCGCCAACACGTTCAACCCCCGCTTCAACCTGGCCTATCACGCACCCGGCGGCGGGCTCCTCTATGTCGAGGCAGCCAAGGGCTTCCGCAGCGGCGCGATTTCCTCCGCCTCGATCGTCGGCGCGTCCAACGCGGTGCTGGGCGTCAATCTCTCCAACATCTCCCCGCCCGATACGCTGTGGAACTATGAGGCGGGCCTCAAGTGGGGCCTGTTCAACAACACGGTGCAGGTCGAACTGGCCGGGTACTATGTCGATTGGCCGCGTGCCCAGATCGAGCTTTCGCCCGCGCTGCAAACCATCGTGGCGCAAGTGGGTGACGTGCGCGGCCACGGCATCGAGCCTTCGATCACGTGGCGCACGCCGGTGCGGGGCCTGACGCTCAACTTCAACGGCAACTTCAACTCGACCACGATCCACAACGTGGCCGCGCCGATCGTCGCCAAGATCCCCCAACTGCGCGAAGGCAACCAGCTGCCGGGAACCGCGAAGACGACGTTCAACTTAGGTGGCAGCTACAGCCGTGAGATCGGGCCGGATGGCCTCGAGCTGCGGCTGAACGCGCGCTACAGCTACCGTTCGCGCCAGCAGAGCATCTTCAACGGCGTCTACGCACCGTTCAACGGCATCGGTTACGCCCGCGCGAGCATCGGCACGGACCGGTGGGAAGCCGGCATCTTCAGCGACAACCTCGGCAACACGGTCGGCCCGCTGAACCGGCCCGGCGGGCAGAACCAGATCGTCTACCCGCGCACCATCGGCATTTCGATCGAAGGCAAGTTCTAGAGCGTTTTCGAAGCAGGTGGCATCACCTGCTGACTCGGAAAACGCGGCAAAACAAAAACCCGGAGCACCCGATCCGATGCAATCGGGTCGGTTGCTCCAGAGCGCGGCGCGGCCATCCAACCCGGGCGATTCCACGCAACGAGGCACACATGATCTTCTATGATTTCGACTTGTTTGCACCGAACCCGTGGATCGCCTGGATCTTCGCGCAGGAGAAGGGCATCGCGCTGGAGCGGCGGTTCGTCGATCTGTTCACGCGCGAGAACCGGCGCGAGCCGTTCATCACCCGCATCAATCCGATGGGTGAATTGCCCGCGCTGGAGCTGGATGATGGCACCGCCATCACCGAAGTCACCGCGATCTGCGAATACTTCGAGGATATCCGGCCCGATCCGCCGCTGATCGGATCGACGCCGGAAGAGCGCGCGGAAACCCGCATGTGGGTGCGCCGGATCGACCAGAACATCGCCTGGCCGATGGGCGAGGGCTTTTCCACCGAGGAAGGCCGCGCGTTTTTCGAAGGCGACAAGGACATCGAGGGCGCGGTCACCAAAAGCCTTCTGCCGCTTGAAGCGGCGGCAGTGCTCAAGGCCAAGTCACGCTACCGCGCGGTCTGGCTCGACGGGGTGATGCAGGGCCGCGAGTTCGTCTGCGGCAACCGCTACACGCTGGCCGACATCTATCTCTACTGCTTCCTCCAGTTTGGCGAGAATCACGGCCAGCCCATTCCGGACGAAGCGGAGTGGCTGAAGGACTTCTACCGCCGGATGAAGGAACGCCCCTTCGCCTGGCACGGCACGCCCTCCTCACTCGATTAGAAAGGTCCGTCTGCCATGCACGGCCCGATCATGCAGCTTGGCTATGTCGTGGGTGATCTTGCCGCCAGCGCCGATAGCTGGGCGCGGCGCACGGGCGCGGGGCCGTTCATTCACATGCCAGGCATGGCCTTCGGCGGCTGGACCTATCGCGGCGAGCCGCAGGCGCTCACGCTCGACATCGCCTTTGCCCAGTTGGGCGACAAGATGATCGAGCTAATCCAGCCCTCCGGCGCCTGGCCCAATGTCTATGGCGACGCGCCGCTTCAGCCCGGTGAATGCCGCGCGCACCATCACGCGTTTCTCGTCACCGATCTCGACCGGGCCGCAGCGAGCCTCGATGCGGGGCGGCCGGTCACGACCGGACGGCTGAACGAGGCCGTGGAGCTGCGCTACTACGATTGCCGCCGCACGCTCGGCCTGTTCATAGAGCTGATCACCGACGCCCCTTCGACCCGCGACTTCTTCGTCCTTTCGGAGCGCGCCGCCGCACGCTGGAACGGTGCAGCGCCCTATCTCATCCCTCTGGAGTCTGCTGCATGAGCGAGCCTGTCCGCATCCATCTCGTCTCTGGCGGCAAATACCACGATTTCGATCTGGCCCGCCTCGTGCTGCTGAACCTCATGGCCGAGGATGATCGCATCCGCGTGCGCTGCGCGGACGATTTCAGCGGCGTCGGCGATCTTGCGGGGTATGCAGCCGTGGTGCTCTACACCTGCGACCTCATGCCATCCGAAGCCGAGGCACAGGCGCTGGCGGACTTCGTTGCGGGGGGCGGCCGGCTGTTTGCGCTGCATGGCGCCAACGCGGGGCTCGAGTTCACCGACGGACCGGAAATCGTCGCCAGCGGCGTGCGGATCCCGGGATTGGTGAAGCCCACGGCCGAGACCGTCGCACCGGCCTTCATGGACCTGCTGGGCAGCCGCTTTGTCGCGCATCTGTCAGCGCAGACCATGCATCTCCACGTCGAGGACCACGATCACCCGATCAC
>CANCET010000183.1 GCA_947375105.1 Sphingomonadaceae bacterium | reverse complement strand
TACCGGCACCGACACCGCGCTCGGTGTCCCGCTTGCCGATGTTGCAACCATGCGCGCCGTGTTCGAACGCGAGCACCGCGCCCGTTTCGGTTATGCCGAGCCCGGCCGCGCGCTCACCGTCGCCGAGATCGTGGTCGAAGTCGTCGCCGCGCAAGATGCACTGGCCGAAGCGAGCCTTTCCGCCGCGATCGCTGTCGCCTCGCCAATCGAACATGTCGTGCTGTTTTCCGGCGGCACCGAGTACCAAGCCCCCGTGTGGGACCGCGCCGCGTTGCTCCCCGGCACCGAGATGGCAGGCCCGGCAATGATCCGCGAGGGCCTTGCCACAACCATTGTCGAGCCGGGCTGGCGCGCCCGCGTTCTGCCGCGCGGCGAACTTCTGCTGACCGCCGACGCTCCCGTCGCTGCCCCGCTCGCCGCCGCCGCGACTGCCAGCCCCGATCCGGTCCTCCTTGAACTCTACGCCGCCCGCTTCATGGCGCTGGCCGAACAGATGGGCGAAGTGCTGCGCAGCACGGCCACCAGCGTCAACATGCGCGAGCGGCTCGATTTCTCCTGCGCGGTGTTCGATGGCACGGGTCAGCTCATCGCCAACGCGCCGCATGTCCCCGTCCACCTCGGCGCGATGGGCCAGAGCGTCCGCGCGATCATGGCCGCGCGCGGGGAGGACCTGGAGCCCGGCGACGCCTTCGTCCTCAACAACCCCTACAACGGCGGCACCCACCTGCCCGACGTGACGGTTATTACTCCGGTCTTCGCGCCGGATGCGGACGGACCTGTCGCCTTCGTCGCCAATCGCGGCCACCATGCCGATATCGGCGGAACCACCCCCGGCTCCAGCCCCCCGCACGCAACCACCCTCGCAGAGGAAGGCGTGGTGCTAGACAACGTTCTCCTCGTGCGCGGCGGCGTGCTGGATGAAGCGGGCATGCGCCGTCTCCTTGCCGATGCGCCGTGGCCCGCGCGCAATCCCGATGCCAATCTCGCCGATCTCAAGGCACAAGTCGCCGCCAATATGGCCGGCGCGCGCGAATTCGCCGCGCTCGTCGCACGTCACGGCCTGCGCGAAGTCTGCGCCTACATGGCCCACGTCCTCGACAACGGCGAAGCTGCCGTCCGCGCAGTCCTCTCGCGGCTGAACGGCGGCGCATTCGAAACCCGGCTCGATGATGGCCGCCCGCTCAAGGTTGCGGTCACCATTGATCAGGCCGCAGGCGCAGCCCGCATCGATTTCACCGGGACCGGCCCGCAGGATAGCGGCAATTTCAACGCGCCCGCAGCCGTCACTCGCGCGGTCGTGCTCTATGCCCTGCGCGCGCTGGTGGGCCGCGACATACCGCTCAACGATGGCTGCCTGCGGCCGGTCGAACTCGTTATCCCCAAGGCCTCCTTGCTCGATCCCGATCCCGGCCGCGCGGTCGTCGCGGGGAACACGGAGGTCAGCCAGCAGGTTCTGAACGCGCTCTTCGCGGCCTTCGGAGCCTGCGCTGCGGCGCAAGGCACGATGAACAATTTTCTCTTCGGCAATGCGCGCCACCAGTATTACGAAACCATCGGCGGCGGCATGGGCGCCGGGCCGGGCTGGCATGGTGCCGGGCCTGTCCAGTGCCACATGACCAACACCCGCATCACCGATCCCGAAGTGCTGGAAACCCGCCTTCCCGTCCGCCTCGAACGCTTTGGCACGCGTGCAGGCTCGGGCGGCGCAGGCCAATGGCGCGGCGGAGACGGCGCGGTGCGCGCGATCCGCGCGCTCGAACCGATGGTCGCGACGCTCGTCTCATCCTCGCGCTCCATGCCGCCCTTCGGCCTGGCGGGCGGCGCAGCAGGCGCACCCGGCCGCCAATGGATCGAACGCGCCGATGGCCGCATCGAGACCATTTCGGGCCGCGCCGAAGCCGCGCTTGAAACCGGCGACCTGCTGGTGATCGAAACGCCCGGCGGCGGCGGCTGGGGGGCGCCGCCTACCAGGGAATGATAAGCTGCTTCCCGTCCCAGTGCTCGGCCTCATCCCGCGCGCGGGCATACATGCCGCGAATGATCTCACTCTCCGGATAAAGCTCGATCATGTGGCCCATCGTGGCGCGCGCATCGATATAGCAGATCTGCGCGCCGAAGCTGACGATGAATTCACTCGCCACCGGCATCCCCGCAGCAACATAGCGGTCGCGCGTCCCCACATAGTCTTCGCAGAACATCGCCATGTGGTGGATGCCCCCACCCCCACCTCGCCCGCCATTCGGGTACATGTCGTGAAACGCGCTCGGCCCGGTCGAAACAAGCTCGACCAGTTCGATATTCAAATCGCCGCTCTGCACGAACACGCCCCGGATGCGGATCGGCTCAGCCAGCTGGCCGCGATAGACGTGGTCGGCAAGCACCCCGTTCCCGCCGCCGATAAACGGCCCCATGCCGAACAGCTGGTTGTAGCGCGCGCAGGCCGCCTCGAGGTTGTCCACCACATGGCAGACCTGAATGAACGCTCCGCTGGGTACGGCACTCGATATCGGCATGGCAATCCCTCCTGCTAGTCGACAACCGCCTCCACGAGGCTCGGGAAATCGGCGGAAAACGACCATTTGAGCGCTTCATCGAGCTCAGCCGCCGTCTCTGCCCGCCGCGCGGCAACGCCTTGCCCTTGCGCCATCGCGCAGAAATCGAGGTGCGGCAGCTGCGTGCCCGGCAGTGACTGCATGCCGAACTTGCGGCCGAAACTGTGCAGCGCCTCGTAGCGCCCGTTCCTGATGATCACGAAGCTTACCGGCGTGCCGAGCTGCGCGGCGGCATGCAGGCCCTGGATGCCATACATGCTCGCCCCGTCGCCCAGCACCGCGATCACCTTGTCGCCCGGGCGGGCCATGGCCGTGCCGATGGCAGCAGGCAGGCCATACCCGAGCCCGCCGCTCGCGGTGGTGTAGAACGTATCGCGCGCAAGGATCGGCAAGCGGTCGTGCATCGCTCCGCGGCTCGATGCCGCTTCCTCGACGATGATCGAACCCTTCGGGCGCAACGCCGCAACCTGCTGGAGGAGGTACGCATCGGTCATCACGTTGCCATCCAGCCGGGCCAGCGGTGCCAGCGGCAGGGGCAGCGCGCGCCGCACGGGCGCGGCTCCAGCCAGCAGCGTCTGCAACGCCAGCCGGCAATCGGCGACGACGGCATTGCCCTCGGGCAGCCACGCCGCATGGACCGGATTGTCGCCGATGAACCACAGCGCCGCGCCCTCGGGCACATGCGGCCCAAAACCTTCGACATGATAGAGCGACATTGGCCCGCCCAGCACGAGGATCAGGTCATGGCCCGCCAGGCTCTCGACGATAGCTTCGCGCCCGGCCGTAAGGAAACCCCGGAACAGCGGATGATCTTCCGGGAAACTGCACTGCGACGACAGCGGCGCGACCCACACGCCTGCTGCGTGGCGCTCGGCCAGCGCAATCACCTCGTCCCACGCGCCATCCCGTGCTGCGCCAGCGCCGACCACGATTGCCGGGCGCTGCGCGGCCGCAAGCGCCGCCGCCACTTCGGCCAGTGCGGCCGGATCGCCCGGATTGCGGGCGAACATGCGCCGCGCCGGCACGGGATCGCACGGCCGGTCCCAATCGTCGATCGGCACCGAAACGAACGTCGGCCCCCACGGCGGCTCCATCGCCACGTGATAGGCCCGCGCAATCGCGGCGGGCACATCCTCGGCCCGCGCCGGCTCGCAGGCCCATTTCACGAAGGGCTTGGGAAACTCGGTCGCCTGTTGCGCAAACAGGAACGGTTCATAGGGCAGGATCGAACGCGCCTGCTGCCCGGCGGTCACCACCAGCGGCGTCTGGTTCTTGTAGGCGGTGAACAGGTTGCCGAGCGCGTGCCCGGTACCGGCGGAGCTGTGCAGATTGACCAGCGCAGCATTGCGGGTGCCTTGCGCATAGCCATCCGCCATCGCGAGCACGACGGATTCCTGCAGGCCCAGCACATAGCGGAAATCTTGCGGAAAATCGCGGAACATCGGCAGTTCGGTCGAGCCCGGATTGCCGAAGATCGTCGTCATTCCATAGGCTTCAAGCAGGGCGAAAGTCGCCTCGCGGACGGTGGTCATGATCTCTCCCGTAGCATCCCCTTGCGGTTCTGCGCGTAGCCCTCGCCAAACACAACCACCGCCATGCGCCCTGCGCGCAGTGCGAAACGCTGGCGACAAATCCCCTTGCCGAGCGGCATCCGGCCCGCGATGAATACCGCGAAAAGCAAAAGCCCCTGAGGATGCCCCCCGATGACCACTCGCCATCTCGTCGATCCCGATTTCCTGCCGCTGATCGATCTTCTGCCCGCGATGAACTTCACGAGAGCGGCGCTGCCCACGATCCGCGCAGAATCGGAAGGCCGCTTCGCCTTTGTCGGCGCACCGCCGATCGACCCGGAGGTCAAAGTGATCGATGGCGAAGGCGGGCCGCTCGAGGTCTACTGGTACGATCCCGCACCCGGCACGCGCGGCCGCGCTGCCCTGCTTCATATCCACGGCGGCGGCATGGTGATCGGCTCGGCCCGCTCGATGCAGCAGGCGCCTTCGGGCATGGCGGCGGCGCTGGGCATTCCGGTCGCGTCGGTCGAATACCGCCTCGCGCCCGATCACCCGTTCCCTGCCCCGCAGAGCGATTGCTACGCCGCGCTCACGTGGCTGGCCGCCAATGCCGACGCGCTCGGCGTCGACCCTGCGCGCATCGGCATCACGGGCGAAAGCGCTGGCGGAGGCCTTGCCGCCTCCACCGCGCTCATGGCACGCGATCTCGGCGGTCCGGCGCTCGCCGCGCAGTTCCTCACCTATCCGATGCTCGATCACCGCACCGGCTCGGACGATTGCCCCTACGGCAACCCGGCAACCGGCGAATTCGTGTGGACCCGCGCGCACAACCGCTTCGGCTGGGAAGCTCTGCGCGGCGACTATGCCGCTGAAGACGCGCACAAGGGCTGGTTCTCGCCCGCTCTCGCCGAAGACCTGTCCGGCCTGCCGCCGACGTGGATAGGCACCGGCAGCCTCGACTTGTTCCTCGATGAAGACCTCGATTATGCGCTGCGGCTGGTGAAAGCGGGCGTGCCGGTGGAACTCCATTCCTATCCCGGTGCCATCCACGCCTTCAACGCGATCGCCGAAGCCACCACTGCCAAGGCCTTCACCCGCGACTTGCTGGGCGCGATGGCCCGCATGCTCAAGGTATGAGTGCTGCTTTGCCGCAGCATTAGGAATACTGGGGCTGACCCCGATTTTCCGGCATGAACCTATTTCGCCATTTCAATCCGGCCTCGCCGGATTAAGCTCTGCGGCAAAGGCCGAGAGGGAGCCCCATGAATTTCGAAACTTTCATCACCTGCGCCGTGACCGGCTCGGGCAACACCGCCGACAAGCATCCGGGGCTGCCGATCACGCCCGCCCAGATCGCCGACGCCGCGATCGAGGCCGCGAAAGCCGGCGCGGCCATAGCCCACATCCATGTGCGCGATCCCGAAACCGGCCCAGGATACGGCAGGGGCAGCCGCGATGTCGCGCTTTACCGCGAAGTGGTGGAGCGCATCCGCGCGAGCGACACCGATGTGGTGATCAACCTCACCGCCGGCATGGGCGGCGATATCGTGTTCGGCCCGGGCGAGACGCCCTTCCCGCTCGATGCGGCAGGCACCGACATGGTCGGCCCGATGGAGCGCTTGGCTCACGTGCAGGAACTTCTGCCCGAGATCTGCACGCTCGATTGCGGCACGATGAATTTCGCCGAAGCCGATTACGTGATGACCAACACACCCGGCATGCTGCGCACCATGGCCGCCGAAGTGCAGCGCCTTGGCGTGCGGCCCGAACTCGAAGTGTTCGATACCGGGCATCTCGTGTTCGTGAAGGAAATGATCCGCGAAGGCCTGCTCGATGATCCGGTGATGATCCAGCTGTGCATGGGCATCCCCTATGGCGCGCCGGACGATCCGCTCACCACGATGGCAATGGTCCACCAGCTGCCGCCGGGCGCGGTGTTCAGCGGCTTTTCCATCGGTCGCAACCAGCTGCCGTTCGTGGCGATGGCCGCTTTGGCGGGCGGCAATGCGCGCGTGGGTCTGGAGGACAACCTCTACCTCGGTCGCGGGCAGCTCGCCACGAATGGCCAACTCGTCGAGCGCGCGGTGCAGACCCTCACCGGCATGGGCGCGCGCATCCTGACCCCTGGCGAAGTCCGCACCAAACTCAAGCTGACCAAGCGCTGAGAGGCCCGACGAAATGACTCCTGAAATCCGTAAGGTCGGCATTGTCGGCGGCGGCGTGATCGGCGCCGGCTGGGCCGCGCGCTTCGTGCTCAACGGGATCGATGTTTCGATCTACGATCCCGATCCGGAAATCGAGCGCAAAACCACCGCCGTGATTGCCAACGCGCGCCGCGCGCTGGCGCGGCTCTTCGGCAATGCCCTGCCCGCCGAAGGCTCCGTGACGTTTGCGGCCAGCCTTGCCGACGCGGTGCGCGAGGCGGATTTCATCCAGGAAAGCCTGCCCGAGCGCGAGGACCTGAAAATCCGTCTGCTCGCTGAAATGGACGCGGCGATGCCCGCCCATGCGGTGATCGGCTCCTCCACTTCGGGCCTGCTGCCCACGAAACTGCAATCCGGCATGGCCCGCCCTGATCGACTGGTAGTCGGCCACCCGTTCAATCCGGTCTATCTCCTGCCGCTCGTGGAAATCTGCGGCGGTGACCAGACCAGCCAGCAGACCAAGGACATCGCCGCCGCCGTCTACACGCGGATCGGCATGAAGGTCCTCCACGTCCGCAAGGAAATCGATGGCTTCATCGCCGACCGCCTGCTCGAAGCCGTGTGGCGCGAGGCGCTGTGGCTGATCAACGACGGTGTGGCGACCGCCTCCGAAATCGACGACGCGGTCCGCTTTGGCGCGGGCATGCGCTGGTCGTTCATGGGCACGTTCCTCGTCTACCGGCTGGCGGGCGGCGAGGAGGGCATGCGCCACTTCCTCCACCAGTTCGGCCCCTCGATGGAAT
>CANCET010000182.1:0-7013 GCA_947375105.1 Sphingomonadaceae bacterium | reverse complement strand
ACACCGCTCGATACAGGGTTTTCGGCCGAGGCGCCGGTCTGTGGCGGTGCGGCTTCATCGGCAGCGCCAGCTGCAGCAAAAGCCGGATTGGCGGCAAGCAGAGCACCCGGCACGAGCATGGCGAGGGCCGAGCCACGCGCGGTGCTCGACAGGAAATTCATCCCCATAAAATCAACGTGCCGCATCGCACCTCTCCCACTTCGCTGAAGCCGCCCGGATTCTCGCTTCCGGGTCTGAACTCACGGCGAGGGTAACAATTCAGGCCTGCGGCTCAACCGTTTATGCGCCGATTACCTACTTTTGATAGGGAAACAGGCAGGTCTGCCGGAAGTACGAAAAGCCATCCGCGCCGGACCAAATCGGCGGTGGCAATCCGCGCGGCGATGCGGCGCCTGAAACCTGCCGCGAGCCGGGGCCGCGCCCTTCGAAAGGCGGCTCCGGCTCCTTTGGCATGGTTACCAGTCGTGGGGTTCGCCGTTCCATTTGCGGAAACCGCCAGTGTCCTCCAGCGGCCACTCCGCCGCCAGCTTGCGCAGCCCGGCCGCGCTTTCGTCGGCGCTGATCTGCGCATGGGGGCCGCCAAGCTGGGTCTGCACCCAGCCCGGATGCACCACGCCCAGAATCACGCCGCGCGGCTTCAAATCGATGGCGATGGAGCGCGTCAGCCGGTTGAGCGCCGCCTTGGCCGCGGCATAGGCATAATAGCCGCCCATCGGCCAGGTCGAGGCACCAAGCTGGCTGGTCACGTTGATCACGCGCGCGCCCTCGCCCATCCGCGGCAGGAATGCCTGCAGCACCCGCAGCGGGCCCTGCACCATGATCGCGAACGTCTCGTTCCACGCGTCCCAGTCCGCGCTTTCCAACTCGTCTGCCACCGGTCCGGCGACGCCCGCAACGTTATAGAGCACATCGATCGGCCCGTCCCCCGTGCCCGCCGCCGCTGCGCGAACCGAAGCATCGCTCGCCACGTCGCACGGATGGATCGTCAAAAGGCCGCCAGATGCCGCCGCGAGGTCTTCAAGCTCGGTGCTGGCCTTGCGCGGCAAGGCCAGCACGCGGTCACCCGCCGCAACATGCTGCGCCGCAAGCGCAAGCCCGATGCCCCGGGCAGCCCCGGTAATCACGACGGTAGCCATGGTCTTATCTCCCCGCTCTCAAAGCTTGAGCAGTTGCTTGCCCTTGTTCGAACCCGAAAACAGCCTCTGCAATGTTGCAGGTGCATTCTCGAAGCCGTGCTGCACATCCTCGCGGTAGGCCAGCCGGCCCTCGTTGACCCACTTCACCAGACGGCGGCGGATATCCGGGAATTCATTCGCCCAATCGAGCACGATGAAGCCCTGCATCCGCGCGCGGCGGAACACGAGGTTGAAGTAGTTTTCAGGGCCTGCCGGCAGGTTGCCGGTCTCATAGCGGCTGATGCCGCCGCAGATCACCACGCGCGCATTGGTGGCGATGCAGGCCAGCATGTCATTCAGGATCTTGCCGCCGACATTGTCGAAGATCACGTTGATCCCGTTCGGCGCCAGCTCCTTGAGCTGCGCGCGCACCGGGCCGGCCTTGTAGTCGATGGCGTGGTCGTAGCCCGCTTCCTTGACAAGCCATTCGCACTTCTCCGGCCCGCCTGCGATGCCGATCACGGTGCAGCCGGCGATCTTGGCCAGCTGGCCGACGATCGAGCCCGTGGCCCCCGCTGCGCCCGAGACGACGACGACGTCGCCCGCCACCGGCTCGCCCACCTTGAACAGGCCGCAATAGGCCGTGACGCCCGTGGTGCCGAGGATCGAGAGCATCGCGGTCGCCGGCAGATCCGGCATCGCCGGGATCAGGCCCTCGCCGTCATGGATCAGATATTCGCTCCAGTTGATCGAGCCAGCCAGCGTGGTTCCCACCGGGAACTTGCCGCCATTGCTCGCGACCACTTCCACGATACCCGAGCCGCGCATCACATCGCCGATGGCCATCGGCGCGACATAGTCGGCGATGTTTTCCATCCAGCCCTTCTGCGCCGGATCGAAGCCGAGGTAATGCGTCTTCAGCAGCATCTGGCCCGGCCCGGGTTCGGGCAGCGAGGTCGTCACCAGCTTCAGATCATCATCGGCAATCGGACGGCCGCGCGGGTGTCCATTGAGCAGCCATTGGCGGGTTTCAGTCACGCGAGATCTCCCAGAGGCGTTGTTTCAATGAGCAGACTAGCTGCACCGCCGCCTGCGCGGACCTACCGAATTGAATGAGCCCCGAAGGGCAGTGGCGTGCCAGCTCAGGCCTTCATCCCGGCCATGCGCGTGGCGAGCGCCGGATCGCGCGGGTCGTTCCAGTCCTGCCGCGCGGCCCATTCGGCAAGGCTCGCGGGCTTGTGCTTGAAATGCAATGCCATTTCCTGTGGCGTCACCACCAGCGGCGATTGGGGCTGCGCGTTGTACCAGCGGTAGAACTGGGCCATCCCGTCATAGATCGAGGCCGGCTTCACTTCTGCCGAACCCGTGACCAGCAGGCTCATCGCCGAGGCGAAGTCATCGGGCGTCAGGCTCTTGAACACGATGGGCTTGCCCGAAACCTTGCTGAGCGTTGCGGCCACTTCGTCGCCCACCAGCGCTTCCGGCCCACCGACCCGGTAGCGCCCGCTGGGCAGATCGGGATTGGCCAGTGCCTCGACCATGAAGGCCGCCACGTCATCCAGACAGATCCACGAGATCTTGAGATCGGGCTTGGCGGGATACGCAAAGATGCCCTTGCTCACGATTCCGGGCTTGTTCCAGCTGCGGATCATGTTGTCCATGAACACGCGGGATTCGATGATCGCCCATTCGCAGCCACTGCCCGCGATCGCGGCGATGATATCGCGCCGACCATCCATCGCCGGGCTGCCGATATCCTCGTCGGCGATATGGCAGCTGGTGTGGAAGACGATGCGCTTCACGCCATTGGCGCGGCCCGCCGCCGCAATATTGGCGCCCATTTTCTGCGCCAGAGCGCGGTCGAACACGAACGGCAAGTGCGCGGCGATCGCGTCCATCCCCTTGGCCGCCGCGATCATCGAGGCTTCGTCATAGATATCCGCTGCCACGGTCTCGACATCGGCGAACTCGGTGCCTGCCAGCGCGTTCGGGTTGCGCAGCGCGGCCACCGGGGTCAACCCCGCCGCGATCAGCCGGGTCAGCAGCGGATGCCCCTGGTCGCCCGTCGCGCCCAGCACCAGAATGCGTGTCATCTTGATTTCCTTACTGATTGGCCAACCGCGCCGCGGTCCGTCCCGCGATGCAGCCGAAAGTCAGCGCAGGGCCCAATGTGCCGCCCGCGCCTGCATAGACACTGCCCGTGGGGCACGCGATCACGTTGCCCGCACCGTAAAGTCCGGGGATCGGCTCGCCTTCCACGTCCAGCACTTGCGCGGCTGCATTGGTCCGCGCGCCGCCGTTGGTGCCGAGTGCGCCCAGCTTGAGCTGCACGGCGTGGAACGGCCCCTGCAGCAGCGGCCCCAGGGTCGCCGCCGCACCGGGCCGCGAGCGGTCTCCGTAGAAGTGGTCGTAAGTGCTCACACCGCGCCCGAAGTCCGGGTCCTCCGCTCGCGCCGCATGGGCGTTGAAGCGTTCCACCGTGTGCAGCATGGCCGCAGCATCGACGCCAATTTTCGCGGCCAGGTCCTCCAGCGTATCGGCGGTGAAAACCCAGTCCGGCAGCGGATCAAACGGCATCACTGGCCCGATAGGATAGCGCTGCCGGTATTGCGCATCGAACACCAGCCACGCCGGATTGTTGGGATAATCGTAAGTCGCGGGATCAAAGAGGTGGAAGGCCCCCGCGAGCGACGAATAGTTGTTCGCCTCGTTGCAGAAACGCTTGCCCGCACGGTTCACCAGCAGGCTGTGCGGCAAGGTCCGCTCGATCAGCACCGGGCTTGCCCGTTGCTCCCCGCCCGGCCAGTGCGCTCCGCCAATCGAAAGCGTGGGCACCCACCACGCCGAGGTCATGTTGCCCAGCCCCGCACCGACCGACATGGCGAGCTTGAGCCCGTCACCCGTGTTCCCCGGCGGCGAGGCCGGCATATCGAGCGGGCCGCGCAGGAATGTCTTCTTGAGGCTCTCGTTCCATTCGAACCCCCCGGTCGCGAGGATCACCCCCCGCTCTGCGCGAATGGTGTCGCCACCCGCAAACTCGACACCGACAACGCGCCCCTGTTCCACGATCAGCCGCTCAGCCTTCAGGCCCAGTTGCGGCTCGATCCCGCGCGCGATGCAGGCCGCCAGCAGCCGCCCGACCATCGCCTGCCCGAAACCGCGCAAGTCGGCGTCCGCACGGCGCTTCAGCTCGGCCGGATCGACGTATCCGCTGCTGCCGCCAAGCGGCGTTTCGCGCAGCATCATGCGCTGGATCACGCCATCGCTGAACACCTTGTCTGCCCATGGCCCCAGCGTGGAAAAATCGAACAGTTCGTTATCGAGCGCGCGCCCGCCCTCGGGCTTGGCGCCGGGACGGTCGAGATAATAGTCGGGATAGCCCGGCAGGATGCTGACGGCAAGCGCCCCTGCCTCTTCCAGAAACGCAAGCGCATCCGGTGCCTCGCGCACGAAGGCGCCCAGCACCTCGGGCTCCATCTCGCCGTGATCGAGGCTGCCGAAATAGGCGAGCGCCTCGTCCTCGCTATCGGCCATGCCGGCGGCATGCATCCGCGGATTGTTCGCGGCCCAGATGATCCCGCCCGAAACCGCCGCCGTGCCGCCCAGCCGCTCGCCCTTTTCGACCAGCGTGACCGCGGCCCCTGCCGCATGGGCTGAAAGCGCGGCCGCCATGCCCGCCGCGCCCGCGCCGATGATCAGGACGTCACAGGTCTCGCTCACCTTAGAGCCCTCCGGCCACATAGAGGCACTGCCCCGTGACCCAGCCCGAGGCGGGCGAGACCAGATAGAGCGCGGCCGCCGCGATATCCTCCTCGCGGCCATAGCGCTGGAGCGGAATGGCGATCATTTCGCGGAGCGCCTCGCGCCGCGCTTCGTCCTCGGTGCGCATGCAGGCGTTGAAGTTCTCGGTCGGGATCGGCCCCGGCGCGACCGCATTGACGCGGATCTTCGGCGCAAGTTCGCGCGAAAGCGTTTGCGTCAGGCTGTTCACCCCGGCCTTTGCGGCGGCATAGGGGCCGTTCTTTGCCTGCGGACCGAAGGCCGCACGCGAGGAGGTATTGAGGATCACCCCACCGACATCGCCCATCGCCTTGGCTGCAACCACAGCGCCCATCCACACTGCCTTGAGGTTGAGATCGACTTGCCCGTCCCAGCTTTCTTCGGTGGTCTTGGTCAGATAGCGCGGGTTGCCATCGGGAATGCCGCCCGCATTGCTCACCCAGATGCCAACCGGCCCGAGTTCCGCCACCGCGCGCGC
Organism: Sphingomonadaceae bacterium; assembly: GCA_947375105.1. Taxonomy (GTDB): domain Bacteria; phylum Pseudomonadota; class Alphaproteobacteria; order Sphingomonadales; family Sphingomonadaceae; genus Novosphingobium. Next base: position 1,640 of record CANCET010000182.1, on the reverse strand, counting down.
GGCAAGGTTCTCCAGCGCCGCCATGCTGGTGGCATCGGTCGGCACAGCAATGGCCCGCCGCCCGCGCGCGCGGATTTCCTGCGCAACGGCTTCGATATCCGCTGCTGTGCGCGCGCCGAGCGCGACGTCTGCGCCAGCCTCGGCCAGCGCGATGGCAATCGCCCGGCCAATGCCCTTGCCCGCACCGGTAACGACCGCGACCTGCCCGTCGATGCGGAACCCATCGAGAATGCTCATGCCGGTTCCACCTGACGGTTCATCTGGGCCACACGCGGATCATTCGGCCAGACCCATTCCTTGCCGAGAACCTGTTCCACCGCGAGGTGCGGCGGCACCCGGTCTAGCCCGATCATCTTGTCGCAGGTCTGGTGGAAGCTGTAGATGCGCGCTTCCTGATAACTGAGCGGCACAGACTTGAAGCCGTCGCTTTCCATCGACTTCTGGATCGCCTCGCCGAACTGGGTGTCCTCCTGAATGATCGGGCTCATCTCGCGCCCGCCCTTCCCGTCGGGCACGGTCCACAAGTCTGGCGCCGGTCCATCACCCCAATCGAGCGCGAAGGTGATCAGTTCCAGCCGGGTCGTGTTCAGCGAAGTCGGCCAGAAGATCAGCGGCGGAATGAAGAAGTTGGAGAGCGGCGACACCCAGTTGGGGAACATCGTGTAGCTCTGCGTGGTGCTGCGCCCCAGTTCGCCCACCGTCTCGATCTGTTTCCACTCGGGCGGGCTGTCGATCGCGCGCACATGCTCGCGGTTGGTGTTCAGCGGCGCGGGCGCGATCATCCGTGCATGACCGCCGGGAAACATCGTGTTCACGTTGCGCTTGTGATCGACCAGCGGCGCGACCGTATCGGGATGGATGAAGGGCACATGGTAGACTTCCATGTTCGCCTCCATCGCCACCTTCCAGTTGCAATTGAGGTGGAAGGAATTGCGCGCGGCGAGGCGGATCTTGTCGAAAGCAAACTCCTCCCATTCGTCCCACAAAGGCCCCATCCACTCGCGCAGGGACATTGCCCCATCATCGAGGTTCACGAAGATCAGCTTGCCGTACATCTCGCAGCGCACGCCGATCAGGCTGCGGCACGACTTGTCGAGCCCCGTAAAGTCCTGCGCTTCGGGCACGCCGACCAGTTCGCCGTCGGTCTTGTAAGTCCAGTTGTGATAGCCGCACATCAGGCGGGGACTGCGCCCGCTCTGCACGGTGACGACCGGCGCGCCGCGGTGGCGGCAGGTGTTGTAAAAGGCGCGGACCACCCCATCCATGCCGTGAACGATGATCAGCGGCTGCCCGGCGTTGTCCCACTGCATGAAGCTGCCCGGCTCGGGCACTTCATCGAGGTGCGCGGCGAACAGCCAGGACTTCTTCCAGATGTATTTCTGTTCGAGATCGTAATATTCCTGGCTGGTGTAGCGCCCGGCTGGCAGGTCGGGCAGATGCGGGAAGCCCTCGGGCGGCGCCGTCCGGGCCGCTTCCCATTCCATCAGCTGTTTGATCGTATCGACCGTCTGCTGATCCATCATATGCCGTACTCCTTTTACGCGGGCGCTCTCAGGCGTTACCCGCGATCACCGACTTCGCATCGTCCGCGCGGATCGCCGCGCCGTTGATGAACTTGCTCTCGTCCGAGGCGAGGAACA
>CANCET010000181.1 GCA_947375105.1 Sphingomonadaceae bacterium | reverse complement strand
TGAGTGATTTCGACATCATTCTAAGCACTGCAACCATGCCTGACCCGGCGGATGAACGGCCGAGTTCGAAGGAGATAGCCAAAGGTTGGGCAAAGCAGGCCAAAGGAAACGAGCGCTACTTTTTCGAGAATGTCCGGCATGGCATCAGGACCCAAGAAGATCTGGAAATTTGGGCGGCTATCGATGAGCAAGGACCTCCTTGGTTGACGTGCGAAGAGTACAAGGCGGTAATCGAGATTCTGAGGTCCGAATTGCGATAGTCATTGGATCGGGCCAACCCCAAGTCACCCCACCAACCGGTCCGTCCGCGCCGCCATCTCGCGCCAAAGCCCATGCCCGCCCAGCCCCGCCACACGCCGCCCCAGCCGCTCTGCCCAGAAGGCATCGCCGCCGAATTCGCTGCGCCAGCCCATCAGGCGGCGGGTCAGGTGGTTCAATGCGTATTCGATGGTGAAGCCGATGGCGCCGTGCATGCGGTGCGCGATGGGCACGGCGCGGTCCACGGCGATCCCCATGCGCAGTTTGGCTGCCGCGATCTCGAAGCTGGCGTGGCCATAATCCAGCGCCGCCGCGCAGGCTGCGGCTGAGGCATCGACCGCCGCCGCTTCCTCGGAAAACTCGGCCATCGCCTGCTGCACCGCCTGAAACTTCGCCAGCGCCCGGCCAAACTGCACGCGCGTGTTCACGTGATCGATGGCGAGCGTAAACGCCGCCTCCAGCGCGCCCGAAGCCTGCGCCACGCGGGCAAACGCCCCCAGCGCCAGCAGATCGATATCGCAAGCCGCCGTCGCCGCCGCCGCGCCGGTGAAGGTCACGGCATCCCAAGGCTCACCCGCAGGCGAAAGCCCTTCGTCAACTGTGCAGGCATCGGCATGGTAGCGCGAGAGCGTGCCGCCCTCCACATGCACCACCGCCGCAGCATGGCGGCCATAAGGCACGCGGGCTTCGGGCGCGGCGATGGAGATGAGGCCATCCGGCGCCGCAATCCCCGCCTTCGCCAGCAGGTAATGCGCGATCACCGGCTCCGCCAGCGGCGCGGCCAAAGCGTTGAGGCCCGCGAGCCGCAGCACGGCCAGCACATCGCCCCAATCCCCGCCAAAGCCGCCCGCATCCTCGGGCACGAGCAGCGTGGAGAACCCCGCCTCGGCCACTTGCGGCCAGGCCACATCGAAGGGCTTGCCCGCCAGATCGGCGAAGAGGCCCGCGGCCATATCGGTGAGCAGTGTACGATTGTCGTTCATCAGCGCAGTCCCAATCCCTTGGCAATAATCCCGCGTAAAACCTCAGGCGTGCCGCCGCGCAGCGAAAAGCTCGGGCTCGCGAGCAGCAGCCATGTCAGCAGGCGCGACAAGTCGCTCTTGCCCGCCAGATCGGCATCGAGCGCCGCCTGAACCATGCGCGGCAGCGCCTGTTCGTAGGCATTGCCCAGATCCTTGACGATGGCCGCCTCGACCACCGGGTCCTCGCCCGCCGCCAGCTTGGCGATGGTCGACATCGACATCTGCCGCAGCGTCCACATTTCGGCGGTGAGGCGGCCGATCAGCTGCGCGGTCGGCGCATCAGGCTCAGGCCCCACGGCATCGATCAGCGCGACGAGCAGCATGTGGCTGGAGAGATAGCGCTCCGGCCCCGAGCGTTCGAGCGCCAGTTCGGCGACGACCTGCTTCCAGCCATTGCCCTCGGTGCCCACCAGCGCGTCGTGCGGCAGCAGCACGTCTTCGAACCAGATCTCGTTGAAGTGGTGCGTGCCGGTCATGTCGATGATCGGGCGGATGGTGATCCCCGGCGTATCGAGGTCGATCATCATCTGCGAAAGGCCGGCCTGCCGCTCGCTGCCTTCTTCGGTGCGCAGCAGGGTGAGCGCGGCATGGCTCTTGTGCGCACCGCTGGTCCACACCTTCTGGCCGTTGATCCGCCAGCCCTCGTTGGTCTTTTTCGCGGACGTGCGCACACTGGCAAGATCAGAGCCCGAGCCGGGTTCGGAGAGGCCGATGCAGGCATAGATCTCACCGCGCGCCATGCCGGGGAGATACTTCTCGCGCTGCGCCTCGGTGCCATAGCGCAGGAGGAGCGGCCCGGTCTGGCGGTCGGCGATCCAGTGCAATCCCGCCGGCGCGCCTGCCGCGAGCAGCTCTTCCAGCACGACATAGCGTTCGAGCAGGGTGCGCTCGTGCCCGCCATACTGCTTGGGCCAGGTCATGCCGAGGAGCCCGGCGGCGCCCAGCGCCTTGGAAAACTCCTCGTCGAAACTGAACCAGCAATTGGCACGCAGTTCGATCGGCCAGCTGGCCTCATGCTTTGCCACAAGGTCACGGACCTGCTGGCGAAGCGCCGGAATGTCCCCCTCGGGGAGGAACGGATGGAGCGGGAATATTTGCATCACCGCCGTCACTATGGCAGCGCGCGGGCCATCGCAATCGCAAGATTGCTAGTGGAACCGCCCAGAGGGGCAAAAGGGAGAGTAGCAGCCATGACCACCCCGTTCCTGCACGAAGAGCGCCGCGGGCGCATCGCCATCCTCACCATGGACCGCGCAGAATCGATGAACGCCATCGGCACGCTGGAGGATTGCGACAACATCGTCGACACGTTCTTCCGCCTTGGCAACGACCGCTCGGTCAGCGCGATCGTGCTGACCGGCGCAGGCCGTGCCTTCTGCACCGGCGGCAACATCAAGGGCATTCGTGATCGCAAGGGCATCGGCCCGCTCGACCAGCCGGATTCGACCGCGACGAACTATCGCCGCGGCGTGCAGCGCGCCACCCGCGCCATGCTCGATTGCGACGTGCCGATGATCGCCGCGATCAACGGCCACGCCATCGGCCTCGGGCTCGATCTGGCCTGCGTGTGCGATATGCGCGTGGCGGCCGATAGCGCGAAGATGGCCGCCAGCTTCATCAAGGTGGGCATCATCCCCGGCGATGGCGGCGCATGGACCTTGCAGAAGCTGATCGGCTACCCGCTGGCAGCGGAACTGTTCCTGACGGGCCGCACGTTCGACGCGGCTTATGCCAAGTCCATCGGCCTTGTCGGCGATGTCGTCCCCGCCGAAAGCTTGATGGACAAGGCGATGGCGCTTGCCGAGGAAGTTGCGGCCAACAGCCCCCGCGCGCTGCGACTGACCAAGCGCCTGCTGCGCGAGGCCCAGCACGGCCGCGCGGGCGACGTGCTCGAACTGTCCGCCGCATTCCAGGCGCTGGTCCACGAGACCGCCGATCACAAGGAAGCGGTCAACGCGCTTCTCGAAAAGCGCGCGCCGGTGTTTACCGGGGACTGAAGTGTCGGGCGAGGCCGCCTTCATCGCCACGCTGCGCGGGCTCGCCTCGCACCCGGCGGCGCGCGGCCTTGCCGATGATTGCGCGGTGCTGGAGGTGGGTGGCGAAACCCTCATCCTCACCCACGACATGATGGTGGAGGGCGTGCACTGGCTGGCCGGGCAGGACCCGGCGGACGTGGCGTGGAAGCTGCTCGCCACCAACCTGTCGGACCTTGCGGCGAAGGGCGCGGAGCCCATTGGCGTGCTGCTGGGATACAGCCTCGCCGCGGACAACGCCCGCTTTGCCGAAGGGCTGGGCGAAGCGCTCGCGCATTTCGGCGTCGCGCTGTTCGGCGGCGATACCGTCCGCAATCCCGGCGCGCAGACCGTGGGCCTTACCGCCTTGGGCCGCGCCACCTGCCACCCTGTCCCCAGCCGCAGCGGTGCGCGCACGGGTGACAGCGTGTGGATCACCGGCCCCGTCGGCGCGGCAATGCTCGGCTTCGAGGCGCTCTCCGCCGGGATCGCTGCGGGCACCGAGGCCTACCGCCGCCCCGTGCCGCGCCTTGCCGAAGGCCGCGCGCTGGCTCCGCTGGTCACCGCGATGATGGACGTCTCCGACGGGCTGCTGCTTGATGCGGCGCGCATGGCGCAGGCGAGCGGCGTGTGCCTGTCGCTCGATCCCGCGCGCATTCCGTTGCCAGCCAGCTTGCCACCCGGGCGCGCTAGAGAAGCGTTGCGCTGGGGCGATGACTACGAGCTTCTGTTCACCCTCCCGCCCGGCATCAAGCCGCCGTGCCCGGCCCACTGCATCGGTGCCGTCCTGCCGCGCGAAGAAGTGCCGCTGCTGCTCGGCGGCAGCCCGCCCGAAGGCCCTCTTGGTTACGAACATTGCTGAAAAATATGTCGCAAAGGCTTGCGGCATGAAAATTATGCACTAGCCTTCGGCCCCGACCCGCGAACGACGGGTACCGGTCAAAAAAGACCGGTTCATAAAGGGGGTGTCTGTTGTGAGCTTAACCGTAACCGCAATCGTATTGGGGGTGGTGGCCATTATCTATGGCTTCGTCACCAGCCAGCAGGTGCTTGGCGCACCGGCCGGCAATGCAAAGATGCAGGAAATCGCCGCTGCCATTCAGGAAGGCGCGCAAGCCTACCTGAAGCGCCAATATACCACGATCGCCATCGTCGGCGTCATCATGGCCGTCATCGTCGCTGTTGCATTGGGGCCCATTTCGGCTGCAGGCTTCGTCATCGGCGCAGTGCTTTCGGGCGTCGCCGGGTTCATCGGCATGAACATCTCGGTCCGCGCCAACGTGCGCACCGCTGCCGCCGCGCAGACCGGCCTGCAAGCCGGCCTCACGCTCGCCTTCCGCGCGGGCGCGATCACCGGCATGCTCGTTGCCGGCCTCGCGCTGCTCGCGATTGCGGGCCTGTTCTGGTACCTCACCGGCCCTGGCGGCTACAGCGTCGGCGGTGAAGACCGCACTGTCGTGCTCGCCCTCACCGGCCTCGCTTTCGGTGCCTCGCTCATCTCGATCTTCGCGCGCCTCGGCGGCGGCATCTTCACCAAGGCCGCAGACGTCGGCGCCGATCTCGTCGGCAAGGTTGAAGCCGGCATCCCCGAGGATGACCCACGCAACCCCGCCGTGATCGCGGACAACGTGGGCGACAACGTCGGCGATTGCGCCGGCATGGCCGCCGACTTGTTCGAGACCTATGTCGTCACCGTCGGCGCAACGATGATCCTCACCGCGCTGCTCCTCAAGAACGCGGCCAACCTGCACGATCTCATGGCCATGCCGCTCCTGATCGGCGGCGTCTGCATCGTCACCTCGATCATCGGCACCTACTTCGTCCGCCTCGGAGGCGGCAAGAACATCATGGGCGCCATGTACAAGGGCTTCCTTGTCACCGCCGTCCTTTCCGTCCCCGCCATCTGGTGGGCCATCAGCCACTCGCTGGGCGGCGATATGGAAGCGCCCATCGGCGGCCAGGCCTACACCGGCCGCATCCTGTTTTATTGCGCCTTCCTCGGTCTCGTCATCACCGGCGTGATCATCTGGATCACCGAGTACTACACCGGCACCAACTACCGCCCGGTCCGTTCGATCGCCAAGGCTTCGGAAACCGGCCACGGCACCAACGTGATCCAGGGCCTCGCGATCAGCCTTGAATCGACTGCGCTGCCCACGCTCGTGATTTGCGCGGGCATCATCATCGCCTTCAAGCTCGCCGGCCTCATGGGCATCGCCTATGCCGCCACCGCGATGCTGGCTCTCGCCGGTATGGTCGTCGCGCTCGACGCTTACGGTCCCGTCACCGACAACGCCGGCGGCATCGCGGAAATGGCCGGCCTCGACGATTCCGTCCGCGAAAAGACCGACGCTCTCGATGCGGTGGGCAACACCACCAAGGCCGTCACCAAGGGCTATGCCATCGGCTCGGCGGGTCTCGCCGCGCTGGTGCTCTTCGCCACCTACACCACCGACCTTCGGGAGTTCTTCCCCGATCTCCAGGTCTCATTCAGCCTCGAAAACCCCTACGTCATCGTCGGCCTTCTGCTCGGCGCGCTCCTGCCCTATCTCTTCGGAGCCATGGGCATGACTGCAGTGGGCCGCGCCGCGGGCGACGTGGTGAAGGACGTGCGCGACCAGTTCCGCGAAAACCCCGGCATCATGACCTACGATGTGAAGCCGGACTACGCGCGCACTGTCGATCTCGTCACCAAGGCCGCGATCAAGGAGATGATCATCCCGTCGCTGCTGCCGGTGCTCGCACCGATCGTGGTGTACTTCGTGATCGCCGCAGTCGGCGGCCAGGCCAACGGCTTCGCCGCGCTGGGCGCCCTGCTCCTCGGCGTGATCGTCTCGGGGCTGTTCGTGGCCATCTCGATGACCTCGGGCGGCGGCGCATGGGACAACGCCAAGAAGTACATCGAAGACGGCAACCACGGCGGCAAGGGCAGCGAAGCCCACAAGGCCGCCGTCACCGGTGACACGGTCGGCGATCCCTACAAGGACACCGCTGGCCCCGCCGTCAATCCGATGATCAAGATCACGAACATCGTCGCCTTGCTGCTCCTTGCAGCGCTAGCGGCCCACGCCGTGCATTGATCCGGCGCTGATCCGAAAACTCCAGAAAGCCCCTCCCTCACCGGAGGGGCTTTTTTGTTGGCCCGCGCGCTTGCCTTCAGGCAGGGCCCAGCTTCGCCCACGCGAGCTCGGCAAACTCGCACAGCAGCGGCCGCGTATCGCGCGGGTCGATGATGTCTTCCACCGCATAACGCTCGGCAGTACGGAACGGCGAGCGCACCTTGTTCAGCCGCTCGCGGATCGCGCCGAGATGCGCTGCCGGATCTTCGGCCTGTTCCAGTTCACCCTTGTAGGCCACTTCGATCCCGCCCTCGATCGGCAGGCTCCCCCAATCGCCCGAAGGCCAGGCAAAGCGATACTGGAACTCGTCGGCATTGCTCATCGCGCTGCCGGCAATGCCATACGCACGCCGAACGATGATCGAGGCGAGCGGCACGGTCGCGCGGTAGATCGCGTTCATCGCCTGCACGCCATAGCGGATCGTGCCGCTGGTTTCGGCGGCCACGCCGATCATGAAGCCCGGATTGTCGACCAGATGGACGATCGGCAGCCGGAACTGATCGGCCAGCTTCACGAAGCGCTCCACTTTCTCGCAAGTTCGCGCCTCCCACGATCCGCCAAGGAACGTCGGATCGCTGGCGAGCAGCGCCACCGGCCAGCCATCCAGCCGCGCAAAGGCGGTGATCGCGGCGCGGCCCCACTGGC
>CANCET010000180.1 GCA_947375105.1 Sphingomonadaceae bacterium | reverse complement strand
GTGAAGCCGGACTTTGTGCACGTGCTCGCGGGCGGGCGGATCGTGAAGTCGGGCGGGCCGGAACTTGCGCTTCAGCTGGAAGAGCATGGCTACGAGGCGGTCGCGGCATGAGCCTGCTGCTCGCCCTTGCCATGGCGGCGGAGCCTGCCGCTCCGCCAGCCGCCATGCCCGCCGCGTTCCTCGGCGAATGGGCGCCTTCTACCGCGCTGTGCGGGGACAAGTATGCGCGCCGGATCGTGACGGCCTCGATGAACACCGAGGGCGACTATTGGGGCGTGGTCAAGGCGGTCGAACCGCTGGGCGAGCGGCATGTCGTCGTGCGCGAGAGCGATGACGACTTCGGCGTGGCGCTGACGGCGGATTATGTGCTTAGCCCCGATGCGCGGATGCTGGTGCTCCACGTGCTGGAGCGCAATGGCGCCAAGGTTTCGGAAAACCCGATCCCGATGGTGCGCTGCGAGGTGGCCCGTGGCTAGTCTCGCGCTCCCTACTCGCAAAGATGAAGCGTACCGCTACGCTGATCTGGCCGCGCTGGCGCCGCTCTGGCCGCTGGCCGTGCAGGACATCCGCGTTGCCGCCGGTGAGAGCGATGCGCTTGCGATCACCGCGCGCAGCGATGCGGCAGAAGCGCGCGAACTCCTCATCACGCTGGAAGACGGCGCGCGCTTTGACCTGCGCGTACTGAATGCCGGGCAGGCCTATGGCCGGATTGCCGTGACCGCCGTCCTCGGCAAGGGCGCGGCATTCCACTTCGGCGCGGCGCAGCTCGGCGCGGGCGCGCAGACACTGGAGATCGTCACCGAGGTGCGCCACATGGCCCCCGATGCGGTGAGCCGGCAGGTCGTGCGTTCGGTGCTCGGCGGGCAGGCGACGGGCACCTATCTCGGCAAGGTCCATGTTGCGCGCGGGGCGATCGGCACCGATGGCGAGCAATCGATCCGCGCCATGCTGCTCGAACGCACCGCGACGGCCAACGCGCGGCCCGAGCTCGAAATCTATGCCGACGACGTGAAGTGTGCGCATGGCTGCGCGGTGGGCGAACTCGATCCGCAAGGGCTGTTCTACCTGCAATCGCGCGGGCTCCCGCCTGCCGAAGCCAAGAAGCTGATGCTCCACGCCTTCATCGCCGAGGCGTTCGTCGGCGCGCCCGAAGGCGAGGCACTGACCGAGGCCGCGCTGGCGGCGCTGGGAGGGATGCTGTGAGCACCGCGACTCTAACTCGGAGCGCCGACTGGCCCGGCCTGTTGAACGCAGAGGGCAAGCGCTGGCACTACCTTGATACCGCAGCCACCGCGCAGAAGCCGCAAAGCGTGATCGACGCGATGACCCGCGCAATGGGCGCGGATTACGCAACGGTGCACCGCGGGGTTTACACCCGCTCGGCCGAAATGACGCTCGCCTACGAAGCGGCGCGGCGCACCGTGGCGGCGCTGATCGGCGGGCGCGAGGACGAAGTGGTGTTCACACGCGGCGCGACCGAGGCGATCAATCTCGTGGCGCAGAGCTGGGGCGTGACGAACCTGAAGCCGGGTGACCGCGTGCTGCTCTCGCAGTTGGAGCACCATTCCAATATCGTGCCGTGGCAGCTGATCCGGGAGCGGACGGGCCTTGAAATCGACGTTTGCCCGCTGACTGCGGATGGCCGGATCGACCTCGATGCGGCGGAGCGGATGCTGACCCCGGCGCACAAGCTTGTGGCGTTCGCGCATGTCTCCAATGTGCTCGGCTCGGTGCTCGATGCGCCGCGCGCGGTGGCGTTGGCGCACGGCGTGGGCGCGAAGATCCTGCTCGATGGCTGCCAATCGGCGGCGCGGCTGCCGGTGGACGTGGCGGCGCTGGGCTGCGATTTCTATGTGTTTTCCGCGCACAAGCTCTACGGCCCGACCGGGATCGGGGCGCTCTGGGCGCGCGGCGCGCTGCTCGATGCGATGCCGCCGTGGCAGGGCGGCGGATCGATGATCGACCGCGTGACCTTTGCGCAAACGACCTGGGCCCCTGCGCCGCAAAGATTCGAGGCAGGCACCCCTGCGATTGTCGAGGCGATTGCCTTTGGCGCTGCGGCGAATTTCCTGACCGACGCGGGGCTTGATGCGATCCATGCGCACGAGGCCCGGCTGGTGGCGCTGGCGCGCGAGGAACTGGGGCGGATCAACTCGGTGCGCCTGTTCGGGCCCGGAGACAGCGCAGGGATCGTCAGCTTTGCGCTTGAAGGCGTGCATCCGCACGATCTCGGCACGATCCTCGACGAGGAGAACGTGGCGATCCGCGCGGGTCACCACTGCGCGCAGCCGCTGATGGAACATCTCGGCGTGCCCGCCACGGCGCGCGCCAGCTTTGGCATTTACAGCGATGAGAGCGATGTCGCCGCCCTGCTGCGCGGCATCGAGCGGACCATGAAGATTTTCGGGTGAGGGAATGTCGATGAACCGGATCGAGATCGAGGAAGTCGAAGGCGTCGAGCCGCCGCGCCGGGCGCGCGTGGAGGAGGCCCCTGAACACGTGGGCGAGACGCCCGCGGAAAAGCTGGAGCGCAAGCGCGACTATCTGGACGGGTTCCTGTCTGCGCAACCAGTTGAGGCGGCACCGGGTGAGCCGGGCGGCGATATCTACGAGGGCGTGGTTGCCGCGCTGAAGGAGATTTTCGATCCCGAAATCCCGGTCAATATCTATGACCTGGGGCTGATCTACGGCGTCGATGTGAGCGCCGAAGGTTCGGTCGTGGTGTCGATGACGCTGACCACGCCGAATTGCCCGGTGGCCGAATCGATGCCCGCGGAAGTCGAACTGCGCGTCGAGGCGGTGCCTGGCGTGCGCGATGCCGAGGTCAATCTGGTGTGGGACCCTGCGTGGGATCCGCAGAAGATGAGCGATGACGCGAAGCTTGAACTTGGTATGCTCTGAACAGCACCCATATAGGTGAAGCCATGACCACCGATACAACCACTCGCCCCAAGCCGCGCCAGCGCCCCGCAGCCGTCATCCTTACGCCATCGGCTGAGGCGCGGGTTGCCAAGCTGATGGCGTCAGCGCCCGCAGGCGCAATCGGGGTCAAGCTTTCCACGCCGCGCCGTGGCTGCTCGGGCCTCGCCTATTCGGTGGACTACGTCTCCGAAGCCAATCCGATGGACGAGCGGATCGAGACGCCGGGCGGCACCTTCTTCATCGACGGAGCCTCGGTGCTCTATCTGATCGGCAGCACGATGGACTGGCAGGAAGACGATTTCACCGCCGGTTTCGTGTTTCAGAACCCCAATGCCAAGGGCTCCTGCGGCTGCGGCGAAAGCTTCACGGTCTAGCCCCTGATGCCCACGCCCATCGCCGAGCTGCGCCAGCGGATTGCGGCGCAGCGAACTGACAATCCGGCGATGTACGGCACAATCGATTTTTCGGTTCACGCCGAGCGGCTGCTGCTGGACGGCGATATCGCCGCTAGCGAACTGCGCAGCTATCCCAAGGTGGCGGCGCGGCTGCTGGAAAACCGCGAACTGATGGACCGCATGGCCGCCTACACGATGATGGGCGATGCCGTGGCCGATCCCTATGCGGCGTTGATGCCCAAGCACTGCTTCAAGCGGCTGGTCGATATGCTGGTCGAGGCCTGCGACAAGGGTGTCGACAGCGTGGAGGGCGCACCGGCCGAACTGGTCCGCTTCATCCGCTCGATGGAAGCCGCACCCGCCTGGGTGGACATGCAGCTGGTGGAGGAAGGCGCGCGGTTGCAGCGCGTCACCTTTGCCAATGTTGCGCCATGGGCGATCCGGGGTGCGTTCATCGCCACTTTCATGAACAAGTATGCCGCGCTGCCGATGGCACTGACCGGCACGCTTTCCCACAAGACCGCCGCGCGCCGCATCAAGGAAACCGCAACGTTCTTCGGCACGTCCTTGCTGCCCGGCGCGCTTGCGCGGTTCGGCCCGGGCTTCAAGGCGGCGGCGATGGTGCGGCTGATGCATTCGATGGTGCGCTTCAACGTGCTGTCGCAAGGCAAGTGGGATCCGGCGGTCTATGGCATTCCCATCCCGCAAGTAGACCAGATGCCCGCGGGGCTGATTACCGATTTCCTGATTTCCTCACGCGTGCTCAAGGAAGGGCGCAGCGAGTTCACGCCCGAAGAGCGCGCGCAGATCGAGCTTTCCCGCTACCGCTGCTTCCTGCTCGGCCTGCCCGAGGACCTGCTCGCCGAAACGCCGCAGGGCATTGTCGATGCGTGGAATGCCCGCGCGCTGTCCTTGCGCGCCGGGTTCGACGAAGCGACGTGCGGCGGCTTGTTGCGCGCGACGATGGACGCCGATCTCGTCGATGCTTCCACACCGCAAGGCCAGATCCGCAGCCGGCTCGAACGCTCGTTCGCCAAGGTCTATTTCATGCAGAACTTCTGCGATGGCAGCGAGCGGACGGCGGCGCGCTATAGCGTGAAGATCCGCGCAATCGACCGGATGCGCGCGGCCGCCGTAGGTCTCACCCTGATGGGGCAGATGCGGTTCTATGGTGCCGCCGCAAAAACCCCGGTGGTGCGGCACATCGCCGACCAGCGGCTGGTCGGCAAAGTGCGCGGCTACCTCGGCAGCCTGGGCCATGCCGAGTTCACGACCGATGCGGCGAAGTACAAGCCAGCGGCCTGACGGGCTGACGGGCTGTTTCAGCCGGCGCCCGCTGCTGCGGTCGATAGAGCGGACTAAAGCCGGCGCAGGCGGATCGGGACCGGCTCAGCCAGCAAGGCATCGACATCGCGTGAACCCAGCGGCCGGGCGAATTCGAGGCCGAGCCGGGCGCGGTCCGACCAACGAATGATGGCCCGGGTGACGACTGTGCCGAAATCTATCTCGACGAACTGGCCGTTGGTGCCGTCGGTCAGGTCGTTGCTTTCGATCTGACAGCCATAGCGCGAGATATCGAAGATGCGCTGCACGCGCCCCGAAGCCGCTTCGCCCGCGCGCAGGCGGTGCACGCGGCGGTTGTCCACCGCCTGATCATGCGACAACATTCTGGCCGGAATCTGCATGCGCACCCCCTTGCGATGGGGTGGTTATGCCGTGGTGCCAGTAAACGTTTCCTATGCGTTCAATGCCTAATGACGGGTAAAGAGTCCGGTCATCTTTCGGCCAGAAACGCCAGTAGCGCCGCTTCCAGCGGATCGGTGCAGCCGTCTGCCTCGATGTGGCCATCGAGCCAGGCTTGCTCGGGTGCGGTGAGCGCCCCGTCGGCTCCGGCTTCCGCAGCATAGTCGCGCGCAGCTGCGCCGCCGCCAAGCGCATCGTGTGCGGCGCTGCGCAGGTCTTTCGCCCCCACGCGGCTCATCCGGCCGAAAAACGCGCCGAGGCTGCTCGTGTGGTCGTTCATGAAAGTCTCGAGTTCGGCCGCGCGATCACGGTTGATGGCCCGGCCGCCCGTCCAGCCCTGCAGGTAGTTGCCCACGCCCTGCACGAACAGGCGCTGCCATTCAGGCGCATTGGGCGCAGCGAGCGTGGCATCCTTGAGGCGGAACAGCATCTCGGCCTCGCGCTGGCTCACCGCCGCCGGGCGATCGCCGCCGCTGGCGAAGATCACGCGGCGCAGCAGCGTGCATTCGGCTGCGGTGATCGAGCCGGCACTGAGCGTGCCGCCATTTTGATTCGGGGTATCGCGGGTCGGGCCATCGCCGGTCAGCACGGCGCGCTCGATCTGGGCGAGCGCATAGTCCTTGAGCCGGTCCGGCGTGCCAAGCGCCTTTTCAAGTACGCGGACGAGGAGTTCGAGTTCGGCCTGCGAATCGAGGCGGCCGTCACGGTCGAGCCGGGCAATCAGCCAGTCGGCGGTAGTGTCCGCGACATAGCCCTTGGGTTCGGTGCCGCTCAGGACATACTCGCCCACGGCTTCAACAAGGAAATCGATCCACTCCGCGCTCTTCGCGGAAACGACGTCGTTGATCGCGAGAATCGCTTCGGCTTCGGTCTGATCGATGCGTCCATCGGGCCATGCGACACGGCGCAGGCCGAGAACTTCCTCGGGCGTGATCGCACCATCGGCAGCGGCCTGGCGGGCAAGCTCGGGAAAATTGATCGTCATTGCGCAGTCCGTTCACTGGTTCTGAGGCGGACGCTTATGTGGGAAAGAGGGTTTATTTGGCGTTACTTCGGGATCACCCGATGAGGCGGATCACGGCCATGAGGCCTGATAGTGCAAGCAGGAAGCCCACGAAGCCGCGCCACAGCGGGTCGCTCACTTTGCCGAACGCGAGCGAGCCCAGGTGGTTGCCGATCAGCACCGGCCCGAACAGCAGAACCGCAAAGACCGCGTCGCGCCAGGAGGCGAGCCGAAGCATAAGCGCCGCCGCAGTGCTGGCGGTAGAGGTGAGCAGGAACACCGTGAGCATCGAAGCGCGCGCCACCTCGCGCGGGATCGGGCGGCGCAGGTAATAGGGCACGACAGGCGGGCCGGGCATTCCGGCGAAACCGGTGAGCAATCCTGCCGCGGTGCCGGTCAGCCCGGTTTCAAGCCTGCCCGGCGCATGTCCCGGCTTGGCGGGAAGCAGCACGAGAAGAAACGCGCCGATGGCGACGAGCGCGATGACCACCCGCGCGATGGCGGGCGGGGTCGCGAACAAGGCGAGCAGGCCCAGCGGGGTCATCAGCATGGCGAGGCCGCCGATCGCGCCCGCGCTCTTCTCGCCCACGTTCCAGACCTTGCGCGCGCCGACAAGGCCGATCAGCAGCCCCAGCATATTGGAGACGACCACCGCTTCGCCCGGCCGGATGACCAGCGAGATCAGCGGCACCAGCAGGATCGCCATGCCGAACCCCGCAAGGCCCCGCACGAAGGCAGCGACAAACGCCGCCAGCGCGCAGAGGGCCAGCGAAACGAGCGGCAGATCGAGCCCGATCAAGCTAAAACGTCAGTCCCTGAGGTCAGGCCCTGAGGTCCGGCGGAGTTGCTTCGGCCTTGAGCAGGGCGATGGCTTCCGCCAGCGGCATCACCTTCTGGTGCTGTTCGCCCAGCGTGCGGATCGCGACAGTGCCTTCCTCCGCCTCGCGCTTGCCGACCACGAGCAGGTAGGGGACCTTCTGCAAGGAATGCTCGCGCACCTTGTAGTTGATCTTCTCG
>CANCET010000179.1 GCA_947375105.1 Sphingomonadaceae bacterium | reverse complement strand
GTTGGCGTGGCCATTGATTGGTTCGTCGGGCGCGGCCACTGGGGCCTGATGGTGATGCTGTTCCTCGGAATTGCGGTCGCTTTCAGAAACATCATCCGGATTGCGAACCGGCGTTCCGATTGAGCCCCTGGACCGAGGGGCCACATTGGAAGGCCGTCTTGGCATAAGGATTTGGTATTCTTGGGAAATGGGGTTTTCGCGCGTGGCAACTGAAGCCAAAGTTGATCCGATGCACCAGTTCACGATCGAGCCGCTGTTCGGCACCGATCACTGGTCCATTGCCGGGTTCAACGTTGCGTTCACCAATTCGGCGCTGTGGATGCTCATTTCCGCGGTCGTCCTCTACGCCTTCATGCTGGGCGGGATGAAGCGCGAGCTCGTCCCCGGCCGCTGGCAGATGATGGTCGAGAGCATGACCGGCTTCATCGAGGACATGCTGCGCGCCAATGTCGGCAAGGAAGGGCGCAAGTACCTGCCTTACGTGTTCTCGTTGTTCATGTTCATCCTGTTCGCCAACCTGCTCGGGCTGCTGCCGCTGGGCCTCGTTGGCATTCACCCGTTCACCTTCACCAGCCACTTCACCGCGACGGGGGTGCTCGCCATCCTGTCGTTCTCGATCGTGCTGGTCGTGGGCTTCTGGAAGCACGGCTTCCACTTCTTCTCGCTGTTCGTGCCGCATGGTACGCCGCTGCCGATGATCCCGCTGATCTTCGTGATCGAGCTGGTTTCGTTCCTCGTGCGCCCGTTCAGCCTTGGTCTGCGTCTCTTCGTGGCGATGATGGCCGGGCACGTGCTGCTCGAAGTGCTGTCGAGCTTCGTGATCGGCGGCGCCAATGCCGGGGCGTTCTTCATGGGGCTCGTCTCGATTCCCAGCTTCATCCTGATGGTTGCCATCTGCGCGCTCGAGATCCTCGTCGCCGGCATTCAGGCCTACGTTTTCGCACTGCTCACGTCGCTTTACATCAACGACGCCGAGCATCTGCACTGAGTTCGTTAGTATAGTATCCAACCATCTGATTTTGAGAGAAAAGGGAGTTTAAGTCATGGAACCTGCAAGCGCCAAGCTCATCGGTGCGGGTCTCGCTGCGATCGGCGCCGGCATGGCCGCCATCGGCGTGGGTAACGTCTTCGGTTCGTTCCTCGAGAGCGCGCTGCGCAATCCGGGCGCTGCCGATGGCCAGCAGGGCCGTTTGTTCATCGGCTTCGCGGCCGCCGAACTTCTCGGTCTGCTCTCGTTCGTCGTCGCGATGATCCTGATCTTCGTCGCCTGATCCTGCAGGAAGGGATGCCCGCCCGGTTCCGCTGAAGCGGCGCCGGGAGGGCGGTCCCTTCCCCTGTTCTTCAGCGTACCGATCGCCCGGGAACCCCAATGCCCCAGATTTCCCAGCTTGCCGCGACCTACTCCAGCCAGGTTTTCTGGATGCTGGTCATTTTCGGCGCCGTCTTCTTCCTCGTTGGCCGGGGCATGGCGCCCCGCGTGATCGAGACAATGGAAGGCCGCGACCAGAAGATCGCCGCGGATCTCGCCGCAGCCGAAGCCGCGCGCCGCGCAGCCGACGCCGAAGACGAGGCCTGGCGCACCCAGGCGAACAAGCAGCGCGGCGAGGCTCAGGCCCTGATCGCGGCAGCCAAGGCCGAAGCAGCCAAGGCTGCCGAGGTGCGGCTTGGCGCGGCGGGCGGTGAAGCGGAGGCCCGCGTGGCCGAAGCTGAAGCGCGTATTGCAGCGGCTCGTGATGGGGCGCTTGCCGAAATCGAAACCGTGGCGGCCGATGCCGCTGCCGATATCGCTGCCCGCGTTGCCGGGCTGACGGTTGCCGCCGATGCCGCGCGCGCGGCGGTGAAGGATGTGCTCCATGGCTAATCTCGCTCTGCTCGCCGCTGTTGCCGAACACGCCGAACATGCCGAGCCGATGGCTTTCGGGTTCGTCACTCCCGGAATGTGGGTTGCGCTGTCGATGACCGCGTTCCTTGCGATCGTCATCTGGAAGAAGGTTCCCGGCACGATTGCCGGCGGGCTCGATGCCAAGATTGCCGCGATCCGCGCCCAGCTCGATGCGGCGACGGCGCTCCGTGCCGAAGCCGAAGCGCTGCGGGCCGAATACGCCAAGAAGATCGCGGGCGCCGAAGCCGATGCCGCTGCGATGGTCGAACATGCCCGCCACGAAGCCCAGGCGATTATCGCCAAGGCCGAGACGGACACGACCGCGATGATCGCGCGCCGCGAGAAGATGGCGACCGACAAGATCGCCGCGGCCGAACGCGCAGCGATCGACGATCTGCGCACCCGTGCCGCAGCGGCTGCCGCCACCGCAGCTGGACACCTGATTGCCCAGCACCACGGCGCTGGCGCCGACAAGGCGATGGTCGACAGCGCGATTGCCAGCCTCGCCAACTGACTGCTGCTTTCGCTGTTTGCGGCGGGGCATGGTTAACTATCCCCTAAGGGTTTTCGCTTAGGCCTCGATCCATGGACAGGATCGGGACCGGGTGCGCGGCATGACGCGGGGTAACCTTCGGCACATTGCAGCACTGCTGCTTGCCATTATCATGATGACCTTCGGCGCCGGACGCGCCGAGGCGGCCAGTTGTTTCTACGCGACATCGCAAGGCTCGACCGGCCCTACCAACTGGAATTCGTACTGCTGGCTCGATTTTTCGGGCTACAACGATACCGCCGCGCGTTCAGGCGCAGGGCAGGCGATGTCCTACACGCTGCCCGACGGCACCGTGATGACCTTCACGCTCAAGATCAGCGGTGCGGCAATCGGCGGGGCGACCTCGCCATCGTGGAGCGGCGCGGCGATCGGCAACACGGCGTTTCTGGGCATCGGCGGGCGTCCGATCCTGTATCAGACGGCTGCGGGGACCACGACGGCCGCGATCTCCAACATCGTGCTCACCCCGCCCGCGGGCGTATCGCAGATCACCAGCTACATGTTCGTGGCTGCTGACGGCGAATCCTCGAACGAGGGCGAATCGCTTACCTTCCAGACCAACGGCGGCAACTGGGTTGCGCTCGATACGGCGGGACCGATCAGCGGGTCGCTCTATCCGCCGACTTCGGGGCTGGGCACCCAGACCTTCACCGTGACCGGCCTTGGCGGCACCGTCGGCGCGAGCATCGTTGGCTCGAGCACCGCAACCTCGCTCAACACCACGATCGTCGGCGGCGGCCTGCAAGGGGTGATGTTTGCGGTGCGCTTTGCCTCGATCCGGCTGAACCTGCAGCTGACCGGCGCGCGCGCCGCGGCGGCGGACCAGTTCGCCTTCAACATCAACGCGACCTCGGGCGGAGCCACACTGGCGAGCGGGACTTCGAGCGGCACCGGCAATGGCCCGTTCACGGCCGCCACGCTCACCACCGCCTCCGCGCTGCCGCTGACCCTCACGCAGGCGATGGCTGCCGGCAGCGCCAATCCGCTGACCGACTACCGTTCGAGCCTGACCTGCACCAACACGGTGAGTTCAAGCACGCCGCTGCCGACCGGCGCGATCACCACCAGCTACAGTTTCGGCGCATTGCAGTTCGGCGATCTGGTGACCTGCACCTTCACCAACACGGTGTTTCCACACCTGCAACTGACCAAGGCACTGGGGACCGGCGGACGGCGGTTCAATACCGACCAGTTCGTGATGAACATCAACCAGGGTTCGACCACGGTTGCGACCACTACCACCACGGGTACGACCACGACCGTGACGTCGGCCACGACACCGCAGGTCATGGTCTCGGCAGGGACGGCCTATGCTTTCGCGGAGGTAGGGGCGGGGACCACCAGTCTCTTGCAGTATACGGCGGCGATGACCTGCACGAACGCGTTCACCGGTTCGTCCACCGCGCTTCCCAGCGCCGTTGGCGGGGCGGTTACGCCGCAGATGGGCGACGTGATTTCCTGCACGATCACCAACACCCGCCGCGCCGCCAACGCGACGTTGACGCTGGTCAAGACGTCCAGCGTGCTCTCGGACCCGATCAACGGCAGCACCAACCCCAAGGCGATCCCTGGAGCCATTGTCCAGTATTCCATCCTGGTCTCGAACACCGGGCCGACTGCGGTGGACAGCAACAGCGTGCTGCTGATCGATGCACTGCCGGGCCAGATGCTGGTCGGCACCGCTGCTACGCCGACCTTCACGCAGGGGAGCCCGACCAGCGCCCTGACCTTCAATGCCACCAATGACATCCGCTATTCGAATGCCGCGACCGCGCCGACGACCTATGCGGGCTGCACGTACACGCCGGTTGCGGCCTACGATCCGGCGGTGAAGTTCGTTTGCGTGAACCCCAAAGGCACGATGGCAGGCTCGACCGGCACGCCGCCCAGCTTCACCATCTCGTTCAGGGCGCAGTTGCAGTAAGCAAACGGCGCAGGCCTGCGAGCAGCCTTGGTCCCAGTTCAGGGCCTTGCAGCGGGTACAGGAAGGGCTCGATGAGTTCGGCTTCCATCAGGAGCAGGGCGCCTTCGGGTCCGCGCACGAGATCGATGCGCGCGTAAAGCGGCGCGGGAAAGGGGAGGCCGGCGATCACTGCCTCGGCAGCAGCGAGGTCTGCCGGGGCGGGTGTCACCGCGGTGTCCCAGCCGCCATAGAGCGACTGGACGCGGTAGTCGCCGGGGGCGGGGCGCTTGATCAGGCCGTGGCTGAACTGGCCGTCGATGAAGATCAGTGAATGCTCGCCTTCTTCCACGATGCCCGGCAGGAACGGCTGCACCAGCGCGGCATGGCCCATGCGCCAGTCGGCCGGGGGCGGCGTGTCGCGCGTGAAATCAAACTGCCCTTCCGCGCCCGCGCCGACGCGGCGCTTCACCACGAGGCGGTCGCAACTGAAGTGATCGAAGGCGGCGAGGATTTCGGCGGCGCCGGGATTGTCGAGCAGCAGGGTGGGGATGGTGGCCACGCCGCGCGTGCCCAGCTCGGCAAGGTAGCCCTTGTCGATGTTCCAGCGCACGATTTCGGGCGCGTTGTAGACAGGTACGCCGTGTGCGGCGATGGCATCGAGCTTGGCAAGGAATGCCTCGCGGTTGTCCCAGTAATCCCACGGCGTGCCGATCAGCGCGGCATCGAATCCCGCAAAGGCCTCCAGCGGGGCCTGCCAATCGATATCGGTGACGCTTTCGCCCGGGCGCAGCGCGGCGGTGAGCGCGGCCATCTGCTGGTCGTGCTCGAACGCATCGGCGCGGCGGTTCGGGGCGCCGGGCAGCGTCGTGCTGCAGGCGAGGAAGGCAATGTTCATGGGGTTATCTCGTCTCGGAAGCGGAATCGGTTCGTGCGAGGGTCAAGGCCGCGTAGATCCGCGCACGACGAGGCGCACCGGCACGCGGCGCGGGGTTTCGGGCTCCCCGGCCATCGAGGCCAGCAGGCGCTCGACCAGCAAGGCGCCCGCCGTCTCGAAATCGGATTCGATGGTGGTGAGCGGCGGAGTGGACCATGCGCCTGCGCGCACGCCGTCAAACCCGACGATGCCGACAGAATCGGGTATGCGGTACCCGCGCCGGTCGAGTTCCTTGAGTGCGCCGAGCGCGATCTCGTCGCTGACCGCGAAGATGGCGTCGAAGGGTTGGCCGCTCTCCGCCAGCGTGGCCGCAGCGAGACGGCCCTGCTCCTCACGCGCGAGGCCGCGTTCAATGCGCTGGAGCACGGGCTCGCGCCCCGCATCGCGCATGGCGGCGGCATAGCCGTCGAAGCGTTCCTTGAACTGGCGCTGCGGCGAGGTTTCGGAGCCGATGCACACGATCTTCTCATAGCCGCGCACCAGCATGTGGCGCACGGCCAGCGCAGCGCCGGCCTCGTTGTCGCTGCGCACCCACGGAAAGGCATCGCTCGGCGCGCCCCAGCAGACCCAGCGCGTATCGGGATCGAGCTCGCCGAAATAGTCCCACGCGGGCGTGTTTTCGCTGGTGCCGATGACGATCATGCCGTCAGCCTTGCGGCGTTCCTCGTAGTGCCCCCAGAAGTTTTCCGCGCTGTCCTGGAAGGACACCAGCACTTCATAGCCGCGCGCGGAAGCAGCGGCGCAGGTGCTGCCCAGCAGCGCGAAGTAGAACGGGTTGAGGTCCTTGCGGTCCTGTCCCGCGCGGCAGATCATCACCACTGCGAGCGTGCCGGTCTTGCCCCGGCGCAGGCGGGCAGCGTTTTCGTTGACCTGATAATTGAGCCGCGAGGCGGCCGCGATCACGCGCTGGCGGGTGGGCTCGCTGATCGAGGTATCGCCCGCGAGTGCGCGGCTGACGGTGGACTGGCTGACGCCAGCTTCCTCCGCCACATCGAACGAGGTGACGCGGCTGATCCGCCGGGTGGAGGTTGTGGTTTCGGGCATCTAGCGGAAATTGTCCTTGGCGCTGCGCAGCGCGGCGAATGTCTCGACGGGTGAAGCGCCGCCCCAGCGGGCCTGGAGCGCGGGATCATCGGCGCGCAAGAAGGGATTGGTGGCGAGTTCGCGGTCCAGTCGGGTGGGGACTGTCCATTCGCTCCGACTGCGCTTGTCCGCGATTTCGGCAGCATAGGCCGCCAGCGCGGCGTTTTCGGGATCGGCGTGAAGGGCGAACTTTGCGTTGGAAGCGGTATATTCGTGCGCACAGTAGAGCGTGGTTTCTGGCGGCAGAGCCTTGACGCGCAGCAGGCTGGCCCAGAACTGATCCGGCGTGCCTTCGAACATGCGCCCGCAGCCCAGCGCAAAGACAGCATCGCCGACGAAGGCCAGCGCGGCTTCGGGGAGGTGATAGGCGATGTGGCCCATGGTGTGCCCGCCGACGTCGATCACATGGGCCGAGTAGGCGCCGAAGGGAACGGTATCGCCCTGCGCCACGGTGCGGTCGATCCCGGCAATGCGCGGGGCGTCCACGGCGGGGGCGATGATCGTGCAGCCTGTCGCCGCCTTGATCGCCTCGTTCCCGCCCGCGTGATCGGGATGCCAGTGGGTGTTCCAGATCTGGGTGATCGTCCAGCCCCTGGACGCCGCCTCGCTGAGGTAGGTCTGCGCGTCGGGCGTATCGATGCACGCGGTTTCGCCGCTCGCGCTATCGTGGAGGAGATAGCCGTAGTTGTCGCTGAGGCAGGGGAACTGGTGGACTTCGAGCGTCATGATGGTCCTCAGCTACGG
>CANCET010000178.1 GCA_947375105.1 Sphingomonadaceae bacterium | reverse complement strand
GCCGAAGTGAAGGCGGCGGCTCCGCAGTTCCAGATGGTCACGCTCTATGCCTACGGGCCGGAGGAGAGCTTCGTTTACCCGCCGCGCCCGGCCAATCCGAAAACGCCGTGGAAGCCCGAATGGACTGCCAATATCCGCCACCGTTCGATGACCGGGTTTCTGCTCGGCATGCCGGGCATGGGCGATGAACAAGCCAGCAATGGGCGAAATCAGGGTGACCAGAAGCAGCAGTGCCAGCCAAAGCCCAAGAAGCGCGGGCTGGGCGGCTTTGGCGGCAGCCTTGGCGGGTTGATCGGCGGCGCGCTGGGCGGCGCGGCCAGCGGCGCATCTGGCGGGAACGGGGACGGCTGTTGAGGCTGGTTGCCGCCGGGCCATGCTCCTGATCGTCTGGCACAGCCGCACCGGCGCGGCCTGTGCGATGGCCGAAGCAGCCTTGCGCGGTGCGATGAGCGAGGGGGAGGCCCGCGCCGTTCCTGCGGCGGAAGCAGGACCGGACGACCTGCTGGGCGCACAGGGCTACCTGTTCGTGTGCCCCGAGAACCTTGGCACGATGAGCGGGGCGATGAAGGAGTTCTTCGATCGCTGCTATTATCCGCTGCTTGGGCGCATCGAGGGACGGGCTTTCGCGACGGCAATTGCAGCGGGTTCGGATGGATCGGGCGCGGAACGCCAGATCGAGCGGATCGTGACCGGCTGGCGGCTGCGGCGAATCGCGGAAGGGCTGATCGTCAATCTCGGTGCGCAAACGCCTGAGGAAATCCGGGCGGCAAAGGTCGTGCCGGCGCCCGCGCTGCAAAAGTGCCACGATTTGGGACAGTCCTTCGGGGCCGGCCTGGCAATGGGCGCCTTCTGACGTGCGCACCGGCATTGATGGTCCGATTCCGTGCCGGATTAACCGCACGGGACTCGACGTTGGCTCCGCATTGGTGTCTTTGATGAGCCCGCATGAGGGAGCATAAGTGGTGGTAATCGAGCGTGCCGCAGGGTGTGAGCCCCTCGCTGCGCTGCTGTTCGGCATCGATAGCCGACCGGCTGTGGAGGCGCTGGCGGACCTCGCCGCAGGGCCGGAAGGCTTCACGCTGCTGAATGCCGCGCTGGCTCCGCCGGGTACGGCTGAGCTGCTGCGCGACGGGCTGACCTATGATCTCGCGGGCCTTGCCCCGGCCGCATCGCTCCCCGTCCCCGGCGCGGTCCACCGGGTGGCTTTGCCCAATGATTTCAGCGTTGCGGGGCTGGAAGCAGCCTCGTTCAGCGTGGGGCCACATCTGGCGGGCGCGCAGAACCTGCTGCCGGTGCTGCGCGTGGCCGCCGCGATCCTGCGCCAGCTTGCGGTGCTGCCCGGGCTGCAGGCCATCGTTTGGCGTCCGGCAAGGTTGGTCATGTCGCCCGCGTGGTTTGCCGAAGCCGTGGGCGTCTGGCTCGATGGCGGGCCGTTTCCTGCGCTGGCACTCACCGCGCTGGCTCGAAGCGACCACGGCATCGCGAGCGAGGGGCTGGCGTTCCTGACCGGCCAGGAATTCATGCTCCACGCGCGCAGCGGCGCGCCGACCCGCGAGGATAGCCGCATCGCCGTGCGGCTGACCGACTGGCTCGTCGCGCATGGCCGACTTTCAAGCGCGCGCGAAGTGGTGCTGGCCGGTGCCGGTGCCGTCTGGCTGGAGCCGGAAGGCGAGAACACCGTTAACGCAGTAACCAGATAGGCTCACAGTCTTTGCGAGTCATGCGTTAAGCCGCTCAGGCGACCATGGCGCCATGGTTTCCGCTGGATGCAATGCCCGGGGAAAAATCCCGTTCCGCTCGGTCAATATGCCCGGGCAGGCCGGTTATCATCCCGGGCTCCAGCGCCATCATTTGCTACCCCGCGTGCTGTTGGGGCGCCGTGCCTTCAGCCCGATGATTGCCATGCTGGGCACCGAGCAAGTCGGCTTTCACGATTTCCGGCGCAACGGACTGCTGTTGCCTGCAACCGAAAGCGGGGCGGAGCGGATCGGCTTGCCGCTGCACCGGGGGCCGCATGGCACGTATTCGGAGATGGTGACCGAGCGGGTCGGCCAGATCGAAATGGGCTGGAGCCGCACCCGCCGCTACGACACGGAACTGGCCAGCATGGAAGCGCTGATGCGGCTGGATCTGCTCCAGCGCGCGCTGCGCCGCCGCCTGCTGAGCCCGCCCAAAGGCGAGGAAATCGTGCTGAACCGGCATGATCCCACGCTCGCGCAGCACGATTCCGCGCTTGATTACAGCCACCTCGATCGGATGGCGGAGACGCTATGGGAAGCGACGGCGAGCAAGCTTTAGGCGCTTGCTCCCCGTCCGGTTTCCGCTCGGCTCAGAGGAAGGGAGCGCTGTCGGCGCTGAGACCGGCGGCAGCTTCGCGGTATTGCGCCGTCAGCGTCGCGACGCGTTCGGCCACGCTCTCGACCTTCTCGACCGCGCCAATGCCCTGACCCGAGCCCCAGATGTCCTTCCACGCCTTCGCTTCGGTGTTGCCGCCCGAGCCGAAGTTCATGGCTGCAGGGCTGCTTTCGGGCAGGTTGTCGGGATCGAGCCCGGCCTTGACGATCGAGCCGCGCAGATAGTTGCCGTGCACGCCGGTGAACAGGTTGGAATAGACGATATCGTCCGCGCGTCCTTCGACGATCCCCTGCTTGTAGCCTTCAGCGGCGCGGGCTTCGGTCGTGGCGATCCAGGCGGAGCCGATATAGGCGAAATCAGCGCCGAGGGCCTGCGCGGCGAGGATCGAGCGGCCGTGCGCGATGGCGCCCGAAAGCGCGACCAGGCCATCGAACCAGGTGCGAATTTCCTGCATCAGCGCGAAAGGCGACAGCGCGCCGGCATGGCCGCCGGCCCCGGCCGCGACGGGGATCAGGCCATCCGCGCCCTTTTCGATCGCCTTGCGGGCGAACCGGTCATTGATGACGTCGTGCAGCACGATGCCGCCCCAGCGGTGCGCGGCCTGATAGACATCCTCACGCGCGCCGAGCGAGGTGATCAGCATCGGCACTTGCCACTTTTCGCAGAGCGCCATGTCCTCATCGAGGCGGTTGTTGGTCTTGTGGACGATCTGGTTGACCGCAAAGGGCGCCGCCGGGCTGTCCGGATGATCGCGGTTGTGCGCGGCGAGCGTCTCGGTGATTTCGTGCAGCCACTCGTCGAGCTGGCTGATCGGCCGCGCGTTGAGCGAGGGGAAGCTGCCGACAATGCCCGCCTTGCACTGCGCGATGACGAGTTCGGGGCCGGAGATGATGAACAGCGGCGAACCGATGACGGGGAGGCGCAGGTTCTTGAACAACGGGGGAAGCGGCATCCGTGAAGCTCCGTTTTTAAGCGAGCGATTAAACGGAGCTTTAGCAGGAGAAGCGGCGCTGTCAAACGCCAGCGCCGCTCCCTTGATGGCTAGGCGGCGAGCAGGTGTTCGATGCCATAGAACCGCGCCGCATTGCCCGCGAACAGGGCGTGCTTCTCATCCGCCGAGGCACCGTGGGCGAGGCGCTTGAAGGTGTTCCACAGCACCGGATAGGTCGCGCCCCAGCGGTCCACCGGGTAGTTGCTTTCGAACATGCCGCGCTCCGGCCCGAAGGCGTCGATGCAGGTTTCGATATAGGGGCGCCACATCGCGGCCAGCGTTTCGGAACCGATCCCGGCGGCCGGGCCTTGTTCGGGCATGGCGCAGAAGGCCATGGCGAGGCCGCCCAGCTTGACCGAGACATTGGGGCACTTCGCCAGTTCGCGGATGTTGTCACGCCACACGTCGAAGCGTTCGTGGAGCTTGCCCTTGTAAGGCCCAACGCCGAGCGGGGTGCCGCAGTGATCGAGCACGATCGGCTGATCGGGGAAGGCGCGGGCGAGGGAAATGACATCGGGCAATTGCGGTTCGAGCAGCCAGGCATCGAAAGTGAGGCCCATCGCGCCAAGGTGCTTGAACCCGGCGCGGAACGCGTCGCTGGTGTAGAGCCCGGCGGGGGCGTGGAACGGAGGGCCGAGCACTTCCGGATCGGCATCCCATGCGGCCTGATGGCGGATGCCCTTGAAACGGCCGTTTCCGGCGGCGACAAGGGCTTCGAGGACCGGCACCGCGCCATCGCCGAGCGTCATGTCGGCGTGGCCGATGATCGCGGCGCAAGGGTGGTAGTTGCCATAGAGCCCGCTGGCACCCTGCGCGGCGACGCCATTGACGAACTCCACCTCGCCCACCGGCTTCATCGCGGGATCAGCGCCGTGGCGATAGAACGCGCCGCATTCCATGAAGATTGTGCCGACGATGTTGTGACCGCTGTGCGTATCGGCGTGCAGGGTGTCGAAGTTGTAGTAGGCCGCCGGAACCAGCGTTTCGACAAAGGGATGCAGCGGCTGCGGGAACGCGGCGACCAGCGGACGCAAGTCCCACAAGTGGTGATGCGGGTCGATGATCGGCAGATCGGGTTCTAGAATTTCTTCGGCAATGGCTTCTGGCATGGCTCTCTCTCGTGGTCGGCCTCTTGGCGGGCGCGCGGGAGGAGTATGCAGGATGGGGCGCGAAAGGGAAGGGGGGCGTCCGGGCTGCCTTCTGGCATTCCTTCCTCCGGGCTCGTCATTCCCGCGCAGGGCGGGAATGACGAAAAGTGGGGGTGAGGCTGGTCATCGGGCTGCAAGGGCGTTGGCCCTTGCCCTTCCGGAGGCTTGTTCCTTACTTGCCCCTCCGTCAGCCCTGCGGGCTGCCACCTCCCCATTTGTGCTGCGCAAAAATGGGGAGGAGTTTGTGGGCTTCAGCCCGCCGCGTTGGCGGCGCTGAGGATCGCTCGGACACTGGCGGTGGCGACGTCTTCGTCGATGCCGACGCCCCAGATGACCTTGCCGTCAGGCCCGGCGCATTCGACGTAGGCGGCGGCGCGGGCGTCGCTGCCCGCTTGCAGCGCGTGTTCGGCGTAGTCGCGCACGTCGATGCTGATGCCGAAGCCGTCCTTCAAGGTGGCGACCACCGATGAGATCAGCCCGTTGCCGCGGCCCGAGACCGAACGGACTTCGCCATCGACCGCGATCTTGCCGGCAAAGACGCGCGTGCCGTCTCCCGCGCGGGCTTCCTCGTAGTCGACGAGGCTGAAACGCTGCTCGCCTTCGAGGTGGTAGGTCTTCTGGAACACGGCCCAGATATCGCCAGCGTGGAGTTCGCGGCCCAATTCGTCAGCCAGTTCCTGCACATGGCGCGAGAAGTGCGCCTGCATCTTCTTGGGCAGCTTGAGGCCCTGATCCTGTTCGAGCACCCAGGCGAAGCCGCCCTTGCCGCTTTGCGAATTGACGCGGATGACCGCTTCGTAGCTGCGGCCAAGGTCGGCGGGGTCGATGGGCAGGTAGGGGA
Source organism: Sphingomonadaceae bacterium (assembly GCA_947375105.1). Lineage (GTDB taxonomy): Bacteria > Pseudomonadota > Alphaproteobacteria > Sphingomonadales > Sphingomonadaceae > Novosphingobium. The sequence goes on along the minus strand of CANCET010000178.1, from coordinate 1,946 downwards.
CGGCCCACATCTCGTCGTTCTGGGTTTCGCGCGCGGCAAAGCCCTTCTTGATTGCATCCTGATGGCTGCCGGAAAATGCGGTGAACACGAGCTCGCCGCCATAGGGGTGGCGCGGGTGGACGGGGAGCTGGTTGCAGTATTCGACTGTCTGGATGACCTTGTCGATGTCTGAAAAGTCCAGTTCCGGATCAACGCCTTGCGTGTACAAGTTGAGCGCGACGGTGACGAGGCAGCAGTTGCCGGTGCGCTCGCCGTTGCCGAACAGGCAGCCTTCCACGCGGTCGGCGCCCGCCATCAGACCCAGTTCGGCGGCAGCGACGCCTGTGCCGCGGTCGTTGTGGGTGTGGAGCGAGATGATTGCACGGTCGCGGCCGGGCAGATTGCGGCAGAAGTATTCGATCTGGTCCGCGTAGATATTGGGCGTTGCCGCCTCGATCGTGGCGGGCAGATTGAGGATGATCGGCTTGTCCACCGTCGGCTGGAGCACGTCCATCACCGCTTCGCAGCATTCGATGCTGAAATCGAGTTCGGCGGTGGAGAAGGTTTCGGGGCTATACTCGAAATGCCAGTCCGTCTGCGGGAAACGCGCAGCCTGATCGCGCAGGAAGGTTGCGCCGGCGCGGGCGATTTCCTTGATCTCCGCCGGTTCCATGCCGAACACGACCTTGCGCCACAGCGGCGAGACCGCGTTGTAGACGTGGACGATGGCCTGCTTGGCGCCGGCAAGGCTTTCGAACGAAGTCTTGATCAGATCCTCGCGCGACTGCGTGAGGACTTGCACGAAGACATCGTCGGGGATGCGTCCCTGATCGACGAGGCCGCGGATGAAATCATATTCGGTCGCGCCCGCGCTGGGGAAGCCGACTTCGATTTCCTTGAGGCCGAGGCTGACGAGCAGGTCGAAGAAGCGGCTTTTCTTGTCCGCATCCATCGGATCGATCAGCGACTGGTTGCCATCGCGCATATCGGTGGAGAGCCAGCGCGGGGCCTTGGTGATCGTGCGGCTGGGCCACTGGCGGTTTTCCAGCGGGACCTGCGGGAAGGGGCGGTACTTGACCGAAGGATTCTTGAGCATCGACATGGGACTGCTTTCGGATCTGGAGATTGCGACTTGATGGCTGGGAGACCCTTGGGCGCTAAAGGCGCGCCCGGTGGCCGCCTCTCTTCACGCCCAAGGGCGGATAAGTCGCAGGGTAAGGTCCAGAGCGGCGATCATGCTTTTAGCCTATGGTGAAAGGCACTGCGCTTGTCCAGAATGAAAGCATAAGGAGAGCGTGATGTCTGAAACTGTCGAGCCGTTTCCCTACCATGTGCCGCAGGCGGCGCTGGACGATCTTCATGCGCGGCTGGCTATGACGCGCTGGCCCGAGAAGGAAGCGGTGGACGACTGGACCCAAGGCGTGCCGCTGGCGGCGCTCAAGGATTTCGTCGCCTATTGGCAGGAGGGTTATGATTGGCGGCGGTGCGAGGCATGGCTGAATGAGCAGGGGCTGTTCACCACCGACATCGACGGGGTGGCGATCCGGTTTCTGCATGTGCGCTCGAAGCATGAAGGCGCCGCGCCGCTGATCATGACGCATGGGTGGCCCGGTTCGATCCTCGAGTTCCGGGGTGTGATCGATGCGCTGACCGACCCCGAGGCCCATGGGGGCCGTGCGGCGGATGCCTTCCATCTGGTGATCCCGTGCCTGCCGGGCTTCGGCCTTTCGGGGAAGCCGGAGACGAACGGCTGGGGCGTGGAGAAGATCGCGCGGGCGTGGGGCGTGCTGATGGCGCGGCTGGGCTATGCGCGGTGGTTTGCGCAAGGCGGCGATTGGGGTTCGATTGTGACGACGCAGATCGGCATTCAGGCGGTGGAAGGCTGCGCGGGGATCCACCTCAACATGCCGATTGCGCGGCCGCTGCCGGAAGATCTGGCCAATCCTTCGCCCGCCGAACTCAAGGCG
>CANCET010000177.1 GCA_947375105.1 Sphingomonadaceae bacterium | reverse complement strand
TCCAGCGAAATATCGCCTTCGATGGCGCGGCCGCTGTCGATCAGGCTGCGGCGCAGCACACCGGGGAGCAGGCCGAGCGCGGCGGGCGGGGTGATCAACATATCGCCCCGAGGTACGAACACATTCGTGAAGCTTCCTTCGGTGATCCGTCCGCCATCGCGCAGCAGCAGCGCCTCATGCGCACCGGCGGCTTTCGCGGCGCGCAGTGCGTCTTCGTAGAAATGGCGGTCGGTGGTCTTGTGGCGCAAGCGCCAATCGCCTTCCGCCACCGGGAGCGGAAGGACGGCGCAGATCGCCGGTTCGGGGAGCGCGGGCGGCATGGGTGCGGCATCGAGCGCATGGGCGCCGCCTTTGGAAACGAGCAGCCGCACGCGCGCCGGCGCATCAAGATCGAAGCACAGCACATGGATTGCGTTGCGCAGCGCGTGGCGATCGAACGCGAAACCGAGTTCGGCAGCGCTTGCCTTCATGCGTTCAAGGTGCAGTTCGAGCAGTGCGATGCCCTGCGCGGGATCGAACGCCATGGTCTCGATCAGATCTGCGCAGCTGGCTTCCAGACGCAAGACATCCCCTTTCACCAGGCATTCGCGCCATTCGGCAAGCGCGGAGGAATCCGCCACGACAGCGGAGCCGACCCCCATGGTGGCGCGCCCCCGGCCCGCCCCCGGATAATCGGGAAGCAGCCGCACGGTGCGGATTGCCACATTGAAGGCGGCGTCACCAGCGGCTTGATCCGGCCCATCATCTTGGACCACGTCGATCCGTCCGATCGCGCCGCAATAGAGGCCGCGGGCATCGCGCTCGACTTCGTCGATCAATTCCATCGCGCGGATCTTGGGGGCGCCCGTGATCGAGCCGCAGGGGAAGATCGCGCGCAGCAGATCGCGCGCGCTGGCACCGGGCTGGAGCCGGGCATGGACGGTCGTCACCATCTGGTGGACGGTGGGATAGGTCTCGACCGCGAAGGGGGCGGTCACCCGCACGCTCCCCGGCTCGGCTACCCGGGCCAGATCATTGCGCATCAGATCGACGATCATCAGGTTTTCGGCGAGGTCCTTGACGCTGGCCGAGAGTTGGGCCTTCAGCCGCGCGTCTTCCTCGGCGGTGCGGCCGCGCGGGGCGGTGCCCTTCATCGGGCGCACTTCGGCGCGGCCGTGGTCGAGCGTGAAGAACAGCTCGGGCGAAACCGAGAGGTGCCAGTGCGCGCCATCCCACAGCACGGCGCCATAGCCGGAACGGGCATCGCCGCGCAGCGCACGGTAGATCGCCAGCGGATCGCCCGCCCACGAGCCGCTCAGCTCGAAGGTATAGTTGGCCTGATAGATGTCGCCTGCCGAAATGGCCGCGTCGAGGCGGTCGAAGCCCTGTGCATAGCCACCGGGCGAGACCTGCGGATCGAGCGGACCCAGACGCCCCGCGCCGGACGTCGCTTCCGCGAGCCACGATTCGGCCTCTGCTTCGTTCATCTCGTGCATTTCGGCAAAGCGCGCGAACCACACCAGCGGACCAGCCGCGCCGGTGCGGGCAGGCAGGCGCGGGGCAAGGCGCGGTTCCAGCGCAAGGCCCGCCTCGTAGGCGATCATGCCGGCCCAATGCCCCGGCGCGCTGCCGATGCGCGCGAGCGCGGGTTCCACCTCGTCCGGACGGCGCGCGACGACGATCTCTTCCGGCACGGTATAGAGCCGCGCCTTACCGGAACTGACTGAGCCGGAACTGACTGAGTCGGCACCGACTGCGCGGGCATCGTCCAGGAGGATGAAAGGAGCTTGGGTCATTGCTGACTTGGGCCTTTAGCGACGGTCCGGCCCGGATGCAAAAAGCGCTTCCCTCCGTTTTCATTCCGAGGGACAAGCAATGCGAGATCAGGTTTTAACAAGAACACGTGCGGAAATACTTCTTATGGACGATATCTACATTGGTCTTGGTGCGAATAACGAACGCCAGATGCTGCGGCTGGACCGTGCCAATCGCCATGGTCTCGTGGCGGGGGCTACGGGCACCGGCAAGACGGTGACCCTTCAGGGCATGGCAGAGCAGTTTTCCGCGCGCGGAGTGCCGGTGTTCCTGGCCGATGTGAAGGGCGATCTGGCCGGCATCGCCATGCCCGGCAGCCCGCTGTTCAAGCATGCCGACAAGATCGAGAGCCGCGCGAAGGAACTGGGGATCGACCCGTTCGTCTATGCCGACAATCCGGTGGTGTTCTGGGATCTGTATGGCGAGGCGGGGCACCCGATCCGCACCACGATTTCCGAAATGGGCCCGCTGCTGCTGTCGCGGCTGATGGGGCTGAACGAAACGCAGGAAGGCGTGCTCAACATCGCGTTCCGCTATGCCGACGACAACGGTCTGCTGCTGCTCGATCTGCCGGACCTGCAGGCGACGCTGATGGCCTGCGCCGAGAACGCGAGCGAGCTTGCGGGCAAGTACGGCAATGTCTCCAGGGCCAGCGTCGGTACGATCCAGCGGCAACTGCTGGCGTTTGAAAGCCAGGGCGCGGACAAATTCTTCGGCGAGCCGGCATTCGAGATCAATGATTTCATCCGCTGCGACGAACAGGGCCGCGGCATGGTCAATGTGCTCAGCGCGGAAAAGCTGATGCAGAGCCCCAAGCTCTACGCCACGTTCCTGTTGTGGCTGCTGAGCGAGCTGTTCGAGGCGCTGCCCGAAGTGGGCGACCCCGAGAAGCCAAAGCTGGTGTTCTTTTTCGACGAGGCGCACCTCCTGTTCGAAGATGCCCCGCAGGCGCTGTTCGACAAGGTCGAGCAAGTGGTCCGCCTGATCCGCTCCAAGGGCGTTGGCGTCTACTTCGTCTCGCAGAACCCGATCGATATCCCGGAGAAGATCGCCGGCCAGCTCGGCAACCGCGTGCAGCATGCCTTGCGCGCGTTCACGCCGCGCGATCAGAAGGCGATCAAAGCGGCTGCGGAAACCTTCCGCATCAACCCCGATCTCGATGTCGAAACCGTGATCACCGAGCTCAAGGTGGGCGAGGCGCTTGTTTCTACGCTCGATGCCGATGGTGCGCCCGGGATCGTGCAGCGCACGCTGGTGGCGCCGCCGCGTTCCAGGCTGGGCCCGCTTGAGCCCAAGGAACGCGCGATCATCCAGTCCATCAGCCCGTTCGAAGGCAAGTACGAGACAGCGGTGAACCGCGAGTCCGCAGCCGAAGTGCTGGCGCAGAAATCTGCCGATGCCGCAGCGGCTGCGCAGCAGGTCGAAGCAGAGGGCGCGGCCGCGCAGCAGGCTTCGGCGCGGCAGACGCCCTCGATGTGGGGCAAGGCGGGCAAGGCCGCGGTGGGCGCGATTGCGGCTTCGGCAGGCTCGGTGATCGCAGCCGAGATGATGGGCAAGAAATCCCGCTCCTCGCCGATGGCCTCAGGCGCGAGCGCGATTGTCGGCACGCTCGCGACGCAGATCGGCGGCGCGGCGTTTGGCCGCTTCGCGCGGGGATTGCTGGGCGGTCTGCTGCGCTGAACCGGCCCATGCATTTCGACGACCGCCACAGGCGGTTCGTCGAATGCCGTTGCAGGTGCAACAGGATCGGGGCAGTCAGGGCCATCCGATACCGGGCATGACCCGGTCTGTCCTGAAAGGTTCCCATGCGTTCGATCCTGCCCACCCGGGCTCTTCTGGCCGCGGCCATGCTCGCCGGCACATTCCTTTCCGCTCCCGTTCTGGCGCAGCAGTCCGCGCCTGAAGCTATTGCTCCGGCGCCCATTCCGGCTGATGCGGGCACGATGCCTGCAGGCAAGCTCGATGGCTCTGTTGTGCCGCAGGCCTACCGGCTCGATCTGACTGTCGATCCGGCGAAGGACCGCTTCTCCGGCCATGTGGAAATCGAGGCCGAGGTGAAGAAGGCAGGCCGGTTCGTGTGGATGCACGGGCGCGATCTAAAGGTCGGCAAAGTGACTGCCATGGTTGGCGGCCAGCTGGTTGCGGGCACATTCCGCCAGGTCGATCCGACCGGTATTGCGCTGGTGACCTTCGATGCGCCGCTGCCTGCAGGCAAAACGACTTTCGCATTCGACTATGACGCGCCATTTGGCGAAGGGCCGGCGGGCATGTTCCACATCAAGGTCGGCGACGACTGGTATTCGTGGACCCAGCACGAATCCATCGATGCGCGGGCCAGCTTCCCCTCGTTCGACGAGCCCGGCTTCAAGGTGCCGTGGAACGTGACGCTGCGCACGCCCGAGGGCCTGAAGGCGGTGAGCAACGCGCCCGAGACCAAGACCGAAACCGTGAACGGCATGACCGTTCACACGTTCGGCCAGACCCTGCCGTTGCCTAGCTACCTCGTGGCGCTGATGGTGGGCCCGTTCGTGACCGCGGAAGGCGTGGTGCCGCCCACTCCGGAGCGCGCGACGCCGCTGCCGATCCGGATCGTTTCGACCAAACAGAATGCCGGCAAACTCGATTTCGCGCTCGAGGGCACCAAGGGCGTGGTCCAGCATCTCGAAGCCTATTTCGGCCAGAGCTTCCCTTATCCCAAGCTCGACCAGATCACGACGCCGATCCTGCCCGGCGCGATGGAGAACGCGGGCGCCGACCTCTACAACGACAGCATCCTCGTGATGGATGACAAGGCCTCGACCGAACAGAAGCGCACCTTCGGCATGGTGGTGAGCCATGAACTCGCGCACCAGTGGTTCGGCGATCTCGTCACCCCGGCTTGGTGGGATGATATCTGGCTCAACGAGAGCTTTGCCAACTGGATGGGCTATCGCATCGGCAACGAGTGGCGGCCCGATCTCAACATCGGCGCGGGTGCGCTCGCCGAAGGTTTCAGCGCGATGGGTATCGATGCGCTGATCGCGGGCCGGCCGATCCACCAGACAATCGAGAAGAACGCGCAGATCGACGCGGCCTTCGACACGATCACCTATGGCAAAGGCGGCCATGTCGTCGCGATGATCGCGGCGTTCATGGGCGACACCAAGTTCCGCGACGGCGTGCGCGGCTACATGGCGGCGCACAAGTATGGCAATGCCACCAGCGCCGAATTCTTCAAGGCCATGGCCGAGGCGGCGGGCGATCCGCGCATCCTGCCCGCGATGCAGAGCTTCACCGACCAGCAGGGCGTGCCGCTGGTGACGCTGGAGCGAACCAAAAACACGAATGGGGGCCCGCAGAGCTGGAAGGTCACGCAGAGCCGCTATGTCCGCTACGGCATGAAGGGTCCGCAAACGAAGTGGGGCATCCCGCTGTGCCTGCGCCAGAGCGACGTGCGCCAGTGCACCTTGCTCACCGACACTTCGGCGACGGTGACAATCAAAAGCGCGGGGCCGATCATGCCCAACGCGGGCGGCACCGGATACTACCGCTTCGAACTGCCCGCCAAGGACTGGGATGCGCTGATCGCGGCGACCCCGACACTGAGCGGCAGCGAAGCGCTGGCGGTGGAAGACAGCCTCAATGCCAGCTTCTATGCCGGCCGGGTCACTTCCGATCAGCTGATTGCAGGTGCGCGCGCACTTGCGGCAAACCCTGACAGCTACGCCAGCGGCAATGCCACCGGGCTGCTTCAGGCCATGGCCGACCGCGGCGTGATTGCGCAAAGCGCCAAGCCGCAGTTCCGCGCGTTCGTCGATGCGCTCTATGCGCGGCAGTTCAAGGCGCTCGGGCTCGATCCGCGCGCGGGAGCGCACACCGGGGATGATCCGGAGAAGCAGCAGCAGCGCGTGCAGCTCGTGGAGCTGCTGGCGGGAACGGCGCGCGATCCGGCCCTGCGTGCGACGCTGGCGACGGCGGTCGATGCCTATCTTGGCGGCGATGCCAAAGCGCTTGATCCCTCGTTCTTCGGCCCGGCGTTCGATGCCTGGCTCGGGACCCACAAGCTGGAGGGCGCGAAGACCCTGATCGACAAGGCGCTCGCTTCTGAAGATCCGCTGTTCCGCCCCGCCGCGCTTGGCGCGATCGGTTCGAGCGGCGATCCGGCAACGGCGAAGTGGCTGCTCGACGAATTTCAGGACAAGCGCCTGCGCCAGTCCGAGAAGCTCAATTTCGTGCGCTACGTGGTCTACACGCCGGAAACGCGCGACTGGGGTTACATCTGGATGAAGGCGCACCTCGACGAACTGCTGAACGGCGGCGCGGGGATCTTCTTCGGCGCGCGGCTGCCGCAGATCCTCGGCAACTTCTGCTCGGTGGCGCAGGCCGACGAGTTTGACGGGCTGCGCGCCAAGTTCGCCGGCAAGTCGGGCGCGCTGGAACTCGAACGCACGATCGAACGCGTGCGCGCCTGCGGCATGCTGAAGGATGCGCGCGGGGCCGAGCTGACCGCCGCAGTGGCGAAGCTCAAGTAAGCGGCAAACGGAGAATGGCGGTGAGGCCCGTGGTCTCGCCGCCATCTTGCCGATTGGCGAGAGTGAGCGAGCCGCCGTGCTGGTCGGCAATCGCGCGGGCAAGGGTCAGGCCAAGGCCCGCGCCGCCGGTCGAAGAATTGCGTGAGGCTTCGAGCCGGGTGAACGGTTCGAGCATGCGGGTGATTTCGCGCTCGGGAATGCCGGGGCCGTCGTCCTCGACCACAAGTACGGCCTCGGCGCCATCGCGGTGCAGGCTGACCCGGGCGCGCGTGCCATAACGCAGGGCGTTGGATACGAGATTGCGCAGCGCCCGCCGCAGCCAGGTGGCGCGCAGCGGCATGACGATGCGAGGCGCATCGCCCAGCGTGACATCGTCCCCCATGTCCTCATATTCGCCGACGATGTCGGCAACGAGCGCGCTGAGTTCGGTCTGCTCCAGCGGATCGGACGGGCGGCCAACCCGGGCGAGGCTCAGGATATCGTCGAGCGAGCGGTTGATGTCCTCGATGACAGCAGCCATGCGGCCACGCTCGGTATCATCCTCCACCGCCTCGATCCGCACGCGCAGCGCCGCCAGCGGCGTCTTGAGATCGTGGCCGATGGCGCCGAGCATGACGTCCTTCTCATCAAGCAGGGCACCGACGCGGCGCTCCATCGCGTTGTGCGCAACGATCAGGCGGCGGATATCGTCGGGGCCTTCGGGGGCGAGCTGCCCGCCAGGTGCGCGTGAACGGGCGAAGCCTTCGACCTGGGTGGTGAGCGCGCGCAGAGGCCGCGCAATACGCCGCAGGATCACCGCCACCGCGCCGACAAGGACGATGTAGATGAACGCCGTCTGGAGCAGGAGCGTGTTGATCATCGCGCGTTCGGTGCGCGGGGCGAGGAGGCGCGCGGTGAGCCATGTCCCATCAGCGCGGCCGATCGCGGCGATGATCAGGCGCGGCGCGGCGTGCGGGGGGCCCATGCGTGGTCCGCGCCGGGCCAGCCATTGG
>CANCET010000176.1 GCA_947375105.1 Sphingomonadaceae bacterium | reverse complement strand
CTTCGGGCTGGCTGCAATTGAACAGCAGCGCGGCGGCACCGAGTTCCTGCGCGAGGCGGGCGGCTTCGGCAACGCTTTCGCCCGAGCGCAAGGCGGGCTCGGCAGTGACGGTTTCGTCCTCCAGCGTGAAGGAGAGCCACAGCGGCTTGTCCGTGGGTGCCGTGAGCGAAGCGGCGAGGCGGGCCTCGACCAGCGAGGACAGTGTTTCGGCCAGCCAGTGATCGACGCTGGGCGCCAGCGCGCCGACGAGCACTTCAAGCACAGGGCGTGCCCGGTCGAGATCGACGAGATCGGGGCGGTAGGAACCGCAGACCGGCGGTAGCGAGCCGGCGACTTTCACCGCATGCGGCGCGGCATCGGCCACGTCACGCGCGAGCCGGCCAGCCAGGGCAGCCAGCTTCGCGCCATCGGCGGCAAAGCGTGCCTCGCCGATATGAAAGGGCACGAGGGCGTAGGAATTGGTGGTGATGACGTCCGCGCCAGCCTCGACATAGGAGCGGTGGACCGCGCTGACGAACTGCGGCCCCTCGATCAGCGCCAGTGCCGACCATTCGGGCTGACGGAACGGAGCGCCACTGCGGGCAAGCTCGCGGCCAGTGCCGCCGTCGAGGATCATCAGGGATGCAGTCATGGTCGCGATCAGGCTCTCTTTGTGGCTATCGGCGCAGCGCTAGCACGGCGTGCAGTGAAGCGGCAGAGGCGCGGGCGTGGGGGATTTCCACACGGGCTGGCAACGCGCGTTCAGGGCGGCTTGAAATTGAGGTTAATATATATTAATTTCAATAACTTGAATATTTTCCGTAGCGCCTTGCCCGAAGACAGAAATTTCCAACCGCTTACCATTGCGCAAGGTTTCCCTACTAAGCCGCGGAGTGTGACGCGACCGACCGATCAAAGCTTGCCCGCACTGCCGCGGGAACTACCCGCCATGGCCGTGCTTGGCCTGAGCGATTCGGCCGAGGGCGATTGGGGGCGGCTGCGTGGTTTGCAGTACTCGGGCCTCGCGCGGCTGACCCGCCCGCGGCTGGCGGCGCATGGCCTTGCAGCGGTGCTGGTGGTCCAGGCGCTTGCAGGTTCGGTCCATCTGGGGATCTTGCTGGGCTGGGCAGCCGTTCTGGCCGGCGTGCTCGCCTGGGGTGCGAACTTCGATCACACGCTTGAGGATGCCGACCGGCGCCGGATGACGCGGCAGGAAATCCATCGCCACACTGCCTGCACCGTGGCTGCGGGACTGGTCTGGGTGGTGCCGATCCTCGTTCTATCGCCCTTCGCCTCGCCCGAGCAGCGCCTGCTGGTGTGGTCGATCATGGCGATGCTGATGGCTGGAACCGCGCTCGCTTTTGCCGCAGTGCCGCTGGGTGCCGTGCTGTTCAACGCGATCCTGGGCGCGACCAGCATGCTGGTGTTCTTCTGGTTCGGCAACATGACGGCGGCGGCGGCGGCGATCACCTTCCTGATCTTCCTCGCCGTTGGCAGCCTTGAAGCTGCACGTATGTTCCTTGCCGGCAAAGTGGCCGAAGCAGGCATGGCCGAAAAGAGCGAAGTCGTCTCGCTGCTGCTGCGCGAGTTCGAGGAAGGCGAGGCTGACTGGCTCTGGCAGACCGATGCGACGCGGCGCGTGCGGTCCGCCTCGCCCCGCTTCGCGTTCGCGCTGGGTGAGGACCCGGAAGACATCGACGGCAAGCCGCTGATCCAGCTGATCGCCGGATCGGCGTGGGAGAACGGGCACTTCCATTCCTCGCTGCATGATCTGGCCGAGCGGCTGAAGCGGCGCGAGAGCTTTTCCAATCTGCTCGTGCACGTGTCGCTGCATGGCAACCAGCGCTGGTGGGAGTTGTCCGCTTCACCGCGCTTCGACGACAACGCCAACTTCATCGGCTTCCGCGGTGTGGGGTCGGATGTGACCGAGCAGCGCGAGAGCGCCGACAAGATCGCCTACCTTGCGCGCTACGACACGCTCACCGGGCTGCCCAACCGCCTGATGCTCACCGAGACGCTGGGCGAAGCAATGTCCGAAGCGGACCGCTGGCGGATGCGCTGCGGCTTCATGATGATCGACCTCGACCGGTTCAAGGCTGTCAATGATACGCTGGGCCACCTCGTCGGCGACCAATTGCTCGCGCGGGTTTCAAACCGGCTGATGTCGCTGATGAGCGAGAACGAACTGTGTGGGCGCCTGGGCGGCGACGAGTTCGCGATCCTGGTGCGCGATGCCGGCGACGGGACGCGCATTCGCGAAGTGGCGCACGCCGTGATCGGTGCACTGTCGCAGCCCTATGAGATCGACCACCATACGCTGTACGTCGGCGCGAGCGTCGGCTCGGCGATCGGGCCGCGCGATGGGGCGACCGTCGAGACGCTGATGCGCAATGCCGACCTCGCGCTCTACCGGGCCAAGGACGAAGGCGGCGGGCTGCACTTCGATTACGAACCGTCGCTGCACGCACATGCCGAGGAACGGCGCAAGCTTGAGTTTTCGCTGCGTCATGCGCTGGAGCGCGGCGAGTTCTCGCTGGCCTACCAGCCGGTGGTCGATGCGATCACCGAAGCGCCGGTGAGCTTCGAGGCGCTGCTGCGCTGGAACTCGGCCGAGCATGGACCGGTCAGCCCGGTGAAGTTCATCCCGCTGGCGGAGGACACCCGCCTCATCGTGCCGATTGGCGAATGGGTGCTGCGCACCGCGTGCTTCGAGGCGATGAACTGGCCCGCGCCGATCAAGGTCGCGGTCAACGTTTCGGGCGAGCAGCTGCTCGATCCGAGCTTTGCCGAAGTGGTGGTGAGTGCGCTCGCCGCGAGCGGCCTGCCGCCGCACCGGCTCGAGATCGAAGTCACGGAAAGCATTTTCGTGCGCGACGGGACGGCGGCGCAGCAGACGCTGGAGCGGATCATGTCGCTCGGCTGCGGCGTGGCGCTTGACGATTTCGGCACGGGCTATTCCTCGCTGGGCTATCTCCGCAAGCTGCGCTTTTCGACGATCAAGGTGGACCGCAGCTTCGTGCAAGGCGCGGCGCGCGACAATCCGGAGAGCCTTGCCATCGTGCGTGCGGTTGTGGCGATGGCCGACGCGCTCGAGATGTCGACCACAGCCGAGGGCGTGGAAACCGAAGAAGAACTCGCCAAGATTCGCCTGCTGGGCTGCAAGAAGATCCAGGGCTATTACTTCGGCCGCCCGATGACCGCGCACGATGCGACCGCGCTGTTCGATACGCTGGAGTGGCGCCGCGAGAACCGGGCCTGAGAACCGGGCCTGAGAACTGGACCTGAAAATCGGGCCTGAGGGCCGGTTCCAGCTTCAGGCGGCGACGTTAAGTCCGGCCAGCACGCTTTCGAACAGGGCCCGGCCGTCGCTGCCGCCATGTGCGGGCTCGATCATGCGTTCGGGGTGGGGCATCATGCCCAGCACGTTTCCGGCGGCGTTCAGGACGCCTGCGATGTTGCGCTGCGAGCCATTGACGGGTTCAGCGTAGCGGAAGGCGACGCGGCCTTCGCCTTCGAGGCGGTCCAGCGTATCGGCGTCGGCAAAGAAGTTGCCATCGTGGTGCGCGACCGGGATCGTGATGCGCTGGCCCGCGGTGTAGCGCGCGGTGAACAGCGACTGGCTGTTTTCCACCACCAGCGGCACATCGCGGCAGACAAAGCGGATGCCGGCGTTGCGCATCAGCGCACCGGGGAGCAGGCCGGCTTCGGTCAGGACCTGGAAGCCATTGCACACGCCGAGCACGGCGGTGCCCCGGTTCGCAGCGGCGACGACCGATTGCATGACCGGCGAGCGCGCGGCCATCGCACCCGAGCGCAAGTAATCGCCATAGGAGAAGCCGCCCGGCAGCGCGATGAAATCGAGGCCGGAGGGTAGCTCCGCATCACCATGCCACACACGGTGGACCGTGCCGCCGGTGATCTGCTCGATCGCCACGGCCATGTCGCGGTCGCAGTTGGAGCCGGGGAAAGTGATGACAGCGGCGGTGAAAGGCATGGGCTTGGCTTTCGGTGGGTTCGATCGGGAACGGAAGGCAGGCGCTTCGGTTCCTCAGGCGACCTTTTCGATGCGGAAGTTCTCGATCACCTGATTGGCGAGGAGTTTGCGGCACATTTCGTCGAGCGCCTCGTCCGAGACGCTGTCGGCCACATCGAGTTCGATCAGGCGGCCGGCGCGCACATCGTTGACACCGGCGAAGCCGAGACCCTCGAGCGCGTGGTGGATGGCGCGGCCCTGCGGATCGAGCACGCCGTTCTTGAGGCTGACGTGGACCCTGATTTTCATGGGCGGATAGCCTTTCGTAACTGCCGTGTGGAGACTCGCGAGCGCCTATGCTCCGGAGCGGCGGGAAGCGCAAGTTCGGGGCAAGTCGCTGTTCACTCCATGCAGCGGATCGAACGTCCCGACTCCGAGGCTGCCGCCATTGTCAGGAGCCGTTATCAGGAGCCGATATCAGGCACGGTGAGTGGCCCGCCTGCGCCTATGCCCCGGGAGGGGCACAGGGCAGGATTGGCGTACGGGTCCGCCAGAGGTTCAAAGTACGATCGAATCAACCGATATGACACTGGATTGCGAATCGATCTTGATCGCGAAGTCAGCAATCCCATCGCCATTCAGATCCCCTTGTAAAACAGCAATCTTGTTGATGATAGCTGTACGAAGTTCACCGATAACATTATGAAAAGGATCGCCATTTATGTAAATGAATGCTTGATCGCCGGGCTTCGTGTAGCCGTTGGCATCTATGCCTGATAGATCAATTTTGTCTGCGCCAAAGAAGTCGCGAATTCTGTCGGTGTTGTCGGCGAGCGACGAGCCCTTGATCGAGGCATTGTCGAACACGAATACGTCTTTCCCGAAGGCCGAAAAACTGACCCCGAAGTCGCCCGACAAATCATCGGCACCCGCGCCGCCATTGATTATGTCATCGCCGGCGCCGCCCTTGATGGCATCGGTGCCATCCCCGCCAATCAAGGTGTCATTCGAGTTGATGGCCAATTGGGATTCATCGCCCAGCAAAATGTCATTGCCTGCTCCGCCATTCAAGATGTCGTTGCCATTGCCACCTTTCAGGGAATCCTTCCCGTCGCCACCGCGCAATTCGTCATTGCCGCCGCCGCCTTCAAGGTAGTTGTCGCCATCGTTGCCGATCAGAAGATCATCGCCCAGATCGGATCCGAGGACTCGTTCGAAGCCGAGGTACACGTCGCCGGCAGCAGCGCCTGTGGCCGCAATGGAGTTGTTGAGCGCAAACCGGACTGCGTCACCTTTCGAGAAATCGAGCGTGTCGAAGGTGCCGAAACCGCCGTCGACGTACGAATCCACTCCGCTTGAAGGCATGTATGTGTCAGCGCCATCGCCGAGGAATACGCCACCGGAAATCGTGCCCAATCTGTTGTCTACAACATCCCCGTCGCTGCCCGTGCGAATGTCGCCATCGATCACGCCGCGGTTGCTGACGGTGTTGGCCCCGTTGCCAAGGTTCATGTCGCCCTGGATGGTGCCGAGGTTTGTCACGACCTCTCTGTGGTCTCCGCCCAGCACGGCAATGGAATCGATGTCGGTCGATGCGCAGATGATCTGACCAAGATTTCGGATGTTGAGATCGTTTACAGAGTTCGAGATGCCGCCGTTGATCACACCAGCGTTGTAAAGGCTGACTTTTCCGATGCCCGGGGGCGCATTTGTGCTGACAACAGCGCCGAAGGTTATGGCAAAATCGCCGAGCGAAGTGATATCGCCATGATTGATGACGCGGGTGCCGGCGCCATTGATCGCAATGGCGCTTTCGCCGCTGGTGATCGAACCGCTGGCGGTGATCGTCACCCGGTTGCCATCGCCGGTCAGCGAAATGCCCTCGCCGCTCACGGCGATATCTCCGGCAATGGCCAGTGCGTGGCTCCCGCCGAAACCGGTCACACCTGGGCCATCCTGCACCGCCAGCAGCGCGCCGCGGGTCATGATGAGGTTCTCGAGCGCGTCGAGCGCGATCTGGCCGGGTGCGGCTGCGCCGGACGGGCCGGTGTAAATGCGTGTGCTCATGGCAATTTCTTCCCCCTTATTGCCAGCCCGACCAGCTGCGCGGCAAAGGCCGCGAATCTATAAGCGGCTTTTCGGCAACCAAGTTGTCCCGTTTCCTGCGCAGCGGCAATACTGTGTAGTATATGCGTCGGCATTTTTGGCCGAATGCAGGGCGGGGAACTTATCTGGACACACGCTGCGAACACCGGTTTTAAATAACAGACGCGTCTGTTATTTTCCTGCCCATGCCGCGAGTCACGCCCCCGGACCGGTTGGACCGAATCCTCGACGCCGCGCGCGATGCCTTTGCCACGCGCGGGTTTGCCGCGACCCCGATGGCGGACATCGCGCGGCGGGTGGGGATCAGCCGAAGCGCGCTCTATTGCCTGTTCGACAGCAAGGAAGCGCTGTTTCGTGCGCTGGTAAGCGGGATGATCGAGGATGTGCTGCCAGCCGCGCTGCCGGACCTGGGCAATGATCCCGCGCCCGAGGCGCTGCGCCGGTTCATCCACGTGGTGATGGTCCGGCTGGCCAGTGGCGACATCGCGTTCCTGCCGCGGCTGATCATCGGTGAAGGACAGGCGTTTCCCGATCTTGTGAAGTTCTATCACGACCATGCGATCACGCGCGTGCTCGGCGCGATCGAGGCGATCATCCGGCACGGCGTGACGCGCCGCGAGTTCGCCTGCTCAGACCCCGCGCTGGCGGCACGCAGCGTGGCGGGCGGAGTGATCCTCACCGCGCTGTGGCGCATCGTGTTCGAGCCGGTGGGGGCCGTGCCGGTCGAGATCGAGGCAATGGCGCAGAGCCATGCCGAGGTGCTGATCGAAGGACTGAAATCCAAGGGAGTTGCTGCGTGATGCTCCGCCGACGCTTGCCGATCCTGCTGCTGCTGGCCGTGCTGGTCGGGGCGGCCGTGTGGTTCCTGACGCGCCCGGTGGGGCCGGATCCGTGGCTGGGTTATGTCGAGGGCGAAGCGCTGTATGTGGCGGCGCCGGTTTCGGGGACACTGGCGAGCCGGCCGGTGGAGCGCGGGGGGCGGGTGAGTGCGGGAGCTCCGCTGTTCGCGCTCGATCCGCGCACGGCGGACGCGGGTGCGGCGCAGGCGGCGGCACAAGTGGCAGGGGCTGAGGCATCGCTCAGCGATCTCGGCGCGGCGCGCGAGCGAGCGCCGGAAATCGACGTGGCGCGCGCGGCGGAAGCGGCGGCGCGGGCGCAATTGGTGCGGGCCGAGGCTGATTACCGCCGCTTTGCCGATCTGGCGGCCAAGGGCTTTGCCAGCCGCACTCAACTGGATGCGGCGCGGGCCGCCCGCGACAGCGCGGCGGCAAGTGTCGCGCAGGCGCAGGCGCAGCAG
>CANCET010000175.1 GCA_947375105.1 Sphingomonadaceae bacterium | reverse complement strand
CATCATCGTTGTTGGTGGCGATCACGACGCGCTGGCCGGGGAGCACGCCCCACCGGCGCACGTAGCTGCGCACGGCCTGCGAAAGCATCACGCCGGGGTGGTCATTGTTGGCGAACGGCACAGGGCGTTCGATCAGGCCGGTGGCGAGCACCACCCGCCCTGCCCGCACATGCCAGAGGCGCTGGGCGAAGCCGTGCTGCGGCACAGCGCCGGGCTCGACCAGACGCTGGGTGAGCGTGAGGAAATTGTGGTCCCAGTAGCCCGACGCAGTCGTGCGCAGGAGGACTTCGCCGCCCAGCGCCTTGATCCGCTCCACCATTGCGGCGGGGTCCATCGCGGGGTCGGGATCACGCAGCAACGAGCCGCCGACCACGGCATCCTGCTCGACCAGCATCACGCGGCTGCCCGCCTCGGCGGCTTCGAGCGCGGCCTTGAGCCCGGCCGGGCCAGCACCAACCACCAGCACATCGCAGAAGCCGGCGCGCTGGGAGAAGTTGTCAGGATCGGGCTCGGTCGGGGCGTTGCCAAGGCCCGCGGCGCGGCGGATGAAGCCTTCGTAGCGCATCCAGTGCTTCGCGGGGCCGAAGAAGGTCTTGTAGTAGAACCCGGCGCCAAGCGCGGGTGCAGCGAGGCCGAAGATCGCTGCGACGTCGAACGCCAGGCTGGGCCAGCGGTTCTGGCTTGTGGCGACCATGCCGGGATAGACAAACACGTCGGTCGCGCGCGTGTTGGGCTCGGCGCGGCCGCCGGTGCCGACAGTAACGAGTGCGTTGGGTTCTTCGACACCGGCTGCCATGATCCCGCGCGGGCGGTGATACTTGAAGCTGCGGCCGACGAGGCCGATGCCGTTGGCGAGCAGCGCGGCCGCCAGTGTATCGCCGGGGCGGGCCTGATAGGTGGTGCCGTCGAAGGTGAACGGGATGGTTTCTTCGCCGGTGGCGCGACGTGCAGGTCCGCTCATGGCAGCGCCTCCGGGCCGATGGCTTTCACCGCTTCGATCACATGAGTCACGCGGTGGCGGGTGAGCACCATCCACGCGCGGCAGCCGTAGGTATGGCGCCAGATTTCCTCGTCGAGCCCCATCGGATTGGCGCGCGTGTAGAGCGCCTGCATCGCAGTGGCCGCATCGGCGGCGGGATCGACGACAGAATCGACCGTGCGGTCGTAGGTGAATTCGGTCTGGGCGCGCGGGCCGCAGTGGGGACAGGCGATCTGGTACATTTGGTGCCTTGTCTCAGCGGTGGTTCGGCATGGGGCCGACGGCGGTTTCATCGATGGTCGCACCGGTCATGAAGCGTTCAAGGCTGAACGGCGCATTGAGTTCATGCGGCTTGCCGGTGGCGAGCGTGTGGGCATAGGTCCAGCCTGAAGCGGGGGTTGCCTTGAAGCCGCCGTAGCACCAGCCCGCGTTGAGATAGAGCCCGTCGATCGGCGTGGTGCCGATGATCGGCGCGCCATCGAAGCTCATGTCCGTCACGCCCGACCAGGTACGCAGCATCCGGAGGCGCGAAAGCGCGGGCATGATCGAAACGGCCTGCGCGATGGCGCCTTCGGTGATCGTGGGCTGACCGCGGCGCGCATAGCTCGGCCAGTTGTCCGGATCGCCGCCCATCACGATGCCGCCCTTGTCGGACTGGCTGATGTAGCAGTGCAACGACTGCGACATGACGACCGACTGGACCATCGGCTTCACGCCTTCGGTAACGAGCGCCTGCAAGGTTTGCGATTCAATCGGCAAGCGCAGGCCGGCGAGGCCCGCAACGTGGCCGCTGTGGCCCGCAACGCAGATGCCGGTGCGGTCGGCCAGAATGCGGCCGCGCGTGGTTTCTACGCCGGTGATGCGGTTGCCATCACGCACGAAGCCGGTGACTTCGCACTTCTGGATGATGTCCACGCCCAGCGCATCCGCCGCGCGGGCATAGCCCCAGGCGACCGCATCGTGGCGCGCGGTGCCGGCGCGCCACTGGATCAGCGCACCATCGATGGGGAAGCGGGCATCGCGCGAAAGATCGAGCAGCGGTTCGATCTTGGCAATCTGCTTGGGGCTCAGCAGTTCTGCGTCGATCCCGTCGCAGCGCATGGCATCGCCGCGTTCGGCAAGCTTGATCATGTCGCCGTCGTTGTGACCGAGGAACATCGCGCCGCGCGGGCTGAACATGACGTTGTAGTTGAGTTCGTCGCTGAGGCCGTGCCACAGCTTGAGGCCGAACTCGAAGAAGTTGTGCAGCTGCGGCAAGCGGTAATTGGAGCGCACCAGCGTGGTGTTGCGGCCGACGTTGCCGCCGCCGATCCAGCTCTTTTCGAGCACCGCGACATTGCGGATGCCATGGACCTTGGCGAGGTAATAGGCCGCAGCAAGGCCGTGCCCGCCGCCGCCGATGATGATCACGTCATAGCTGGCACGCGGCTCCGGATCGCGCCACGCGGGCTCCCAGTGCTTCTGTCCGTTGAGGGCGCCGCGCAGCAGGCTGAAAGCGGAATAGGGCGTTTTCATGCTGCGAGTTCAGCTTTCGGTGCCTGCCAACCGCGCTGTTCGCGCCAGTCCGGCTCGATGCCATCGAAGCGCGACAGGCTGAGCTTGGCGATATCGGTGAAGCTGCACTGGCCATCGACGACGAGATCGCGCACCGCGTGGCCCGAGGCAGGCGAGAGGCCGAAACCGACGCCGGACATGGTAGCGACGACGACGTTTTCCGGGCCCTTCATGCGGTCGATGATCGGGCGGCCGTCGGGGGTGTTCTCGACGATGCCGGCCCACGAGCGGATCACGTTGAGGTGCGCGGCCTTGGGGAACAATTCGGCCACCCGGCGCGCGAGGTTGCGCGTGAGCGGCGAGGAAGGCCGCGCCGCAGGGCCTGCCTCGAAAGTTGCAAGCCATTCGTGCGGACCGCCGCCATAGGCGAGGTTTCCGCGCATCGTCTGGCGTCCATAGAGACCATTCCCGTCGACGCCGCCGATGGGCATCATCGGCGCGGGTTCGGTCACGATCATTTCCGCGCGCGCGGCGGCGAGCGGGACGGAGACGCCGAGTTTTGCCATAAGTGCGCCGATCTGCGGACCTGCTGCCACGACCACGGCATCGCATTCGTATCGCCCGCTGGTCGCGTGGACGGCGACAACCTTGCCGCCTTCCGTCTCGAACCCGGTGACCGGGCTGTGCTGGCAGATGCGCCCGCCCAGATCCTGCAGTGCCCAGGCATAGGCCTGCACGGTGCGCTGCGGGTTGGCGTGGCCGCCGAAGCGATAATGCATGCCGCCAAGGCAGTTGTCGCCCGCGAGCGGGACCATCGCGCGAACCTGATCGGCTTCGAGCAGATCGACGCGGTAGCCCATCTCGTTGTTCATCTTGGCGATGTAGTGATATTGGCGGAGCTGCTTCTCCGTCACCGCCATCACGATGCGTTCTTTCTGGTGCTCGGTCGGATAACCGAGCAGCGCGTCCATTTCCGGCCACATGCGCTGTTCTTCCTCGAACAGCGGGCTCTGGTAGTGGGAGGCCCCGCCGCCGTTGCGGCCCGAGGCTTCCCAGCCGACGATGCCCTTGTCGAGCACGGTGACAGCCGCGCCCGAGCGCGCGAGCCACCAGCCCGCGCTGAGCCCTGTAACGCCGCCGCCGACAATGACGACCTTCATCGCATTGGCAGTGCCCGCGATGGTGGCCATGGTTTCCTGCGGGGTTTCGCGCCCCACGTTCAGCCCGAAATTGGTGCCAGTATTGGTCATGGTCACAGGCTCATGTTCCCGGCGATGGCTTGCTGATGCTCCCGCTCACGCGGGGTGTCGATATCGCGGTAGGGCACCCACTGGGTGGGAATGCCGAACCACACGTCCCAACCGCTGCGCATGTCTTCGCTCTCTTCCCAATCGGCAAGGATGCGCAAGGGCAGCGGGCGGACGGGCGCGCGGTGCGTGGCGAGCGGGACCGTGCCGAACGGACCGTTCGCGGCCATCGCCAGCATCATCGCCACCTGATCGCGGCAGCGGCGGCCCTGGCACACGCCCATGCCCGCGCGGGTGAGGCGCTTGATCTGATCCGGATTGGGCGGGCCGTCCTTGATCAGCGTATCGAGCGAGCGCGCGGCCATCGGTGCGGGGCGCTCCAGATAATGCGGGGGCTGCACGCCGAGCAGATCCGCGCGGGTCACTTCCTCGCACTGGCAGACGATGGTGTCCGGCGCGGAAAGCTGGCCGAGTTCGCGAGCCCATTCCATGCGGTAGGCCACGTGATCGAAGCCGGTATCGGCCAGACCCGCACAATCGCCGACGCAGCGGATGCCCGCGTTCTCACCCGGGACATAGCCGCCCCGCGCGCCATCGAGCACGCGCTTGCCGCCCATCGCGTCGATCAGCTCGATCGAGGGGACGAGGCCTATGGCGAGCACCACGGTATCGCAGGCAATTTCCGCGCCCGAACGCAGCCGGACGCTTTCGACGCCGTCGATCCCGCCCCTGGCCTCGGCCACGGCATCATTGAGGTAGAAGGGGATCTGCGCGGCGCGGACGGCCTCGGCCAGCGCCGGATCGCCTTGCGGCGCATCGCGCACTTCGACAAGGCCCGCCACATCGACGCCCTTTTCGCGGGCAAGAAGCGCGGTGTGCAGCGCCAGATCATGGCTGCCCATCAGCAGCACGCGCTTGCCGGCAAACGCCTCGTAGCGGCTGAGCAGCATGGTGAGCGCAGCGGCGCCCATCACGCCGGGCTGGTTCCAGCCGGGAAAACCTATGGCGAGATCGCGCGCGCCGGTGGCGAGGACGAGTTCACCGAAGCCGACCAGCCATCCGCGCGTGGCATCGGCCAGCGCCACGACCGCCTCGGGCAGCGCGGCCATGCCAGGGCCATTGCGATAGACACCCCAGGCGCTGGTGCCGAGCAGCACTTCGATGCCTTCGTCCATCGCGGCTTCAAGGCCCGGCTCGCTCATGAACACGGTTTCGAGCATGCGCTCGGCGTTCTGGGTGGCGGCGGTCATGCGCCCGCCGAAAAACAGCGGGACATCATTGCCCATCGCGGCGCCGGGCACGGGATGCTCGTCAACCAGCAGCACCGACTTGCCAGCGGCCGCGCCTTCGCGCGCGGCGAAGATGCCCGCAGGCCCCGCGCCGATCACGACAATGTCATAGCGCGCCTCTGGTGCGGGAAGGCGCGTGCCGATCGCCGAGGGATCGGTTCCGTTATTCGCATGCATGGTCAGACTGCCTCGAGCGCCTGGGAGAGATCCGCGATGATATCGTCGGCATGTTCAAGCCCGACGGACAGGCGCATCGTGCCGTCGGTGATGCCGCCGGCAAGGCGCCCCTCGCGCGGGACGGCGTAGTGGGTGGTGGTGGCGGAATGGCAGATCAGCGTTTCCGACCCGCCAAGGCTGACCGCAAGCTTCAGCAGCCTGAGCCCGTCGAGCATGCGGAACGATTCCGTCTCGCCGCCATGGAGGTGGAACGAGAAAGTCGAACCGGCGCCCTTGCACTGCCTGTCATAGACCGCGCGGGCCGGCGTGCCCTCTGCCAGAAATCCGAGATATGTGACGCCAGCGACCTTGGGGTGGTCCCGCAGAAACTCCGCCACGGCGCGGGCATTCGCCATCGCGCGTTCGATCCGCACCGAGGCGGATTCGAGGCTGCGCACAACAAGCCACGCGGTGAACGGATCGAGGTGGTTGCCCCAGGTGGTGCGCAAGGTGCGGAGGCTGTGGATCAGTTCGAGCTTGCCGCTCACCCCGCCCGCAAGCAGATCGCTGTGCCCGGCGCAGTATTTGGTAAGCGAAGTCATGCACAGATCAACGCCCTGCTCAATCGGGCGCTGCGCGAAGGGGCCAAGCAGCGTGTTGTCTACCACCACCATCGGACGGCGACCGGTTTCGCGGCCAATCTCATCTGCCACCGCAACCATCAGATCGAGATCGACCAGCGCGGCGGTCGGGTTCGCCGGGGTTTCCGCCACGATCAGCGCAAGTGGGCCCTTGGCCAGCGCAGCGCGCGCTGCGGCGCGAACGGCAGCAGGATCGCAGCCATCGGTATAGGTTTCGACGTGCGTGCCGAAGCCGGGCATCACCGAACCATAGAGCATGTCCACGCCGCCATAGATCGGCCGACCGTGGAGAACGCTGTCTCCCGGCTTCACGAACGTGAGCGCGATCGAGGAATGCGCCGCCATGCCAGATGAGAACGCCGCGGCTGCCTCTGCCCCGTCGATCGCGGCAAGCCGCGATTCCAGAATATCGAGCCCCGGGTGGCCGAGGCGCGAGTAGATGTGCCCCCCGCCCTGCTTTCCAGCCAGCGGCCCGGTGCCATCGAAAAACGCCTCGTGGACGTCCTTCGCATGCTGGGCGCTGGGGTAGATGAAAGTGGAGGTAAGGTAGACTGGCGGTTTGACCGCGCCGAGCGCCTCGGCAGGATCATAGCCGAAGGAGACGGCGAGCGTTTCGGGGCGAAGTGACAAGGGCTTGGGCCCGTTGGGAGAATCAGCGACCATGCGTCTCGACATACTTGGCTGCGGTGTCGCAATACCAGTCGGTAAAACGCAGCGCGAGCATCTCGGCCTCACGCGAATAGGGCCCGGGGGTGTAGCCGGGGCTGTTTACGCCAAGCTGATTGTTTTCAGCGAGTTCCTTGTCCTGAAGATTGGTCCGCGTCCACAAGTCGGTGAGGCTCTCGATGGTGTAGTCCACGCCTTCGACAGCGTCCTTGTGAACAAGCCACTTGCCGGTGACGGCGGTCTCGTTCGGACCCACCGGCATCGCGCTGAACATGAAAGTATGATCGGCGGTGGAATGCATGAAGCTGTGCGGATCGACCGCAAGGCGCATCGAGCCGATATCGCCGCCATTGCGGTCGCACATCAGCTTCTTGACTAGGAACTGACCGTCCATCGACAGCGACACCACTTCCGGATTGAGCGAGAAGCGCGCGAGCTGCCACCACTCGCCCTCGATGGCATCCGTGGCAAGGCCGACTGCAGCCATCTGGTCAACGAAGGCTTGCACGCGGGTGTCACCGTCGACATCGAAGTGCTTCTTCATGCCGACCGGGAACGTGCGCGCAAGCTCGGGATGGCCGGTCGAACAGTGGTAGCACTCGCGCCCGTTCTCCATCACCAGCTTCCAGTTGGCGTATTCGGTGATGGTGCTCTGGAAAGCCAGCTTGGCATTCTGGAGGTTGTGCGGCGCAAGGTATTGCTCGAGCCGAAGCGCGAATTCGTTGAACGGCGGCGGGTTGTCATCGAAGCAGATGAACAGGCAGCCGGCCACGCGCTCAAGCTGGATCGGGCGCAGGCTGTGCGCAGCCTTGTCGAAATCGGCCTCCATGCGCATCGCCGAAAGAAGTGAGCCGTCGAGCTCGTAAGTCCAACGGTGATAGGGACAGACGATCTTGGGCGCCGAGCCG